>NZ_JBITJV010000008.1:0-308447 GCF_044460385.1 Streptomyces sp. NPDC050121
CCGCGTACTGGGCGTACGCGGACGATCCCGACAACGCGGCGAGGCGCCGTGCCAGGCGTCGCGGGCCAGACGGGACTTTCGAAACACGCCCTAGCCGCCGGGGAAGTTGGGGGTCGTCGCCGCTCGACGCGGGATCCATGCCGTGACGGAGGAAGCGAGCCGGCGATGGCGATCAGGACCAGGAGCAGGTCCAGGAGCGGCGGTGAACGTACGCGTGCGCGGAGTCGGCATCGACTCGCCCCTCTCCGACAGGCCGTGAAAGGAAGCGTTCGCGTCGCATGGTGGCATGCGCATGCCCCTCATGGAAGCGCTCCCACGCCAACTCTCCGAAAGCCCTTGCCGGTCGCCCGAGCCGCGCCGGGGTGGCCGGATATGTTTTGCGCAAAGCGTTGACTAGAAAGCGCTTGCCCCCTACGTTCCGTTCAGCAGTGTGACCAAGCCGCTCGCCCTGACCCCACAAAGGGCCGCACTACCCGTGCACGATGTTCAACATGGCGCACATCATTCACATATCTGTCCAAACTTCCCTCTCTGAAGGGACGCACCCGCATGCGTACAGGCCCCCCACGTACACACGCGCAAAGATCCGCTCTCGTGGCGGCGGCCGCCGCTCTCGCCACGGCGGCGGTCCTCGCCCTCCCCCAGCCGGCCGGCGCCGCCGACAGCTCGCCGGTCGGGTTCGGCGCCGGCACGACCGGCGGCGGCAGCGCCACCGCGGTCACCGTCTCGACGCTGTCCGCCTTCAAGACCGCGGTGACCGGCGGCACGGCGAAGGTCGTGAAGGTCAACGGCCTGATCTCGCTGAGCGGACAGGTCGACATCGGGTCCAACACCACGGTCCTGGGCGTCGGTTCGTCGTCCGGGTTCACCGGCGGCGGGCTGCGTCTGAAGAAGGTGACGAACGTCGTCATCCGCAACCTGAACATCAGCAAGCCGCTCAAGCCGGCCGACGGCATCGAGGTCCAGGCCTCCACCAAGGTGTGGATCGACCACAACTCCTTCTCGGCCGACCGCGATCACGACAAGGACTACTACGACGGTCTGCTGGACATCAATCACGCCTCGGACTACGTGACGGTGTCCTGGAACACCTTCAAGGACCACTTCAAGGGATCGCTCGTCGGCCACAGCGACAACAACGCCGACCAGGACACCGGGCACTTGAGGGTGACGTACCACCACAACCAGTTCAGCAACGTCTACTCGCGCATCCCCAGTCTGCGCTTCGGCACCGGCCACTTCTACGACAACTACGTCGTCGGAGCCGAGACGGCCGTCCACTCACGCATGGGCGCCCAGATGCTCGTCGAGAACAACGTCTTCCGCTCGACACAGGTGGCAGTCACCACCAACCGCGACAGCGACGTGGACGGCTACGCCAACCTGACCGGCAACGACCTCGGTGGAGCCGCGACCGAGGTGTCGCAGGTCGGGACGTTCACCAAGCCGCCGTACAGCTACACCGCCGAGCCCGCCTCGTCCGTCGTCGCCTCGGTGACGTCCGGCGCGGGCGCCGGAAAGCTCTGACCTTCCCCATTCCCCACCTGGAAGAAGGCACGGGACATGACCTCACCAGCACCTCGGCGCACCCGCGGGCGCGCTCTCACCGGCGGGCTGGCCGCCGTCGGCCTCACGGTTGGCATGATCATGACCAGTGGGGCGCTGACCCCCGCGAGCGCCGCCACCTGGCCCACACCCACCAGCAGCAAGCCGGTGACCGCCACCATCCCGATCTCCGGCACCAAGGACTACGGGATGCAGCGCCTGTACGGCAGCGGCGACCTCGGCAGCGGCGGCCAGAACGAGGACCAGGACCCGATCCTGGAGCTCGCGCCCGGCGCCGTCCTGAAGAACGTCATCATCGGCGCGCCCGCCGCCGACGGCATCCACTGCAAGGGCAGCTGCACGCTGCAGAACGTCTGGTGGGAGGACGTCGGCGAGGACGCGGCGACCTTCCTCGGCTCCTCCTCGTCCAACGTCTACACCGTCTCCGGCGGCGGGGCGAAGGAGGCCAGCGACAAGGTGTTCCAGTTCAACGGCGCGGGGACGCTGAACGTCTCGAACTTCGCCGTGAAGAACTTCGGCACCTTCGTGCGCAGTTGCGGCAACTGCAAGAGCGGCCAGTACAAGCGCACGATCAACCTCAACACGATCGAGGCGACCTACAAGGGCGGCCGGCTCGTGGGCATCAACACGAACTACGGCGACAGCGCGACCCTGAGGAAGATCACCATCGTCGGGGACAGCAGCAAGAAGATCGTCCCGTGCCAGAAGTACATCGGCAACAACACCGGCGCGGAGCCGCCCAAGAACGGCTCGGACGCCGACGGGACGTACTGCAAGTACTCCTCGTCCGACATCACCTACAAGTAGACCCCCCACGGTGAACCCGGCCGTACGAAGCGCACCCGCACGGCGCTTCGTACGGCCGCCGTGTTCGCGCCCCCCCTGTCAGCGCTCCCGGTCAGTGCCCCATGGCTCCGGTGATCTCCGCCTGGTACTCCGCATAGGCGGCGCGCAGGGCCGCGCCCGGCCAGTCGGCCGGGAGGAGTTCGGGGGGCAGCACGGGGTCGGTGAGCAGATGACGTACGACCGCGGCGAAGGCCGCGAGGAGGTCGGCGGGGCGGTCCGCCTGCGCGATGTGGACGAACAGGGCTTCCGCGGTGTCGGCCCAGGTCGGCGCCCGCCGTCTGGTGGAGCAGATGGCGCTCGCCCTCCAGGCCTCCCTGCTGGTCCGGCACGCGCCGCCCGCGGTGGCCGACGCCTTCTGCGCGACCCGGCTGGGCGGCGACTGGGGGCACGCCTTCGGGACCCTCCCGGACGGCGCCGATGTCGACGCCGTCCTGGAGCGGAGCCTTCCCGTCCCGCACTGACCGTCCCCACCTGTGAGTCGTCGCGGACAACCGAGGTGCAGGGTCGGTCAGCCTGTTGGGCGGCCCCACAGGGCGTCGAAGCGGGCCCAGTCGGTGTCCCACTGCTCCACGCGGCGGCGTTCCAGGCGGCCTCGTACGAAGCGGCCGCCCGCGAGGGGGAGGGCCGCCGTGCCGACTCCGGCCAAGCCGCCGACGAGCGAGGCACGCAGTCTGGCCTGGGAGGCGGTGGCCGGCTTCGTCACCAGGCGGCCCTGCCGGTCCGTCCAGACCGTCACGGGCGTGCCTGCGGCGCTGCCGGGGCCGACCCGGACCTGGCCGGTGTGCGCGGAGCCGTCCGGCCCCGTCCAGCCCACCTTCGCCCACACCTGATCGCCGCCGGCGGAACCGCTCGCGGCGGCCTTGCCCGGCGCCTGCTCGGACAGCCGCCCCACGAGGGGCCGCCACTCGACGCGTTCCCGCGCCAGACCGTGCTCGACGGACCCTGCGGTCGCCAACCCCGCCAGCACCCCGGCGAGGACGGTCAGCCCCCACACACCGAGCACGACCCAGGACTCCACCGTGTCGGCGCGACGCTTGAGCGGGTTGCGCCGCCAGCGCCACAGCCACAGCTTCGGACCACGGAACGCCATCGAAGGCTTCCTCCTCGTGAGCATGAACATCCCAGCCGCCCTCCCATACGGGGCAGGCGGGCCCGATGCTCAGGACGACTCCCTCATCCCGACGGTCCCACGCCTGCGCCGCCCGCGCAGGCGCCCGTCGGAAAGTGGCCGAGGACATGCGCCCCCAACCCGCCTCCACCGCTGTGACCTGCGGCGACGGCGTTTCCAGAGGTGACTGTCAGTGGCGGGGTGCAGACTGGCCGGTGTCTGGGACAAGGACGTCGAGGACACAGCGGAGGAGATCGGCATGACCGAGGTACTGCTCGCCGTGGGCACACGCAAAGGCCTGTTCATCGGGCGGCGGCGCGGCGGCGCATGGGAGTTCGACGAATCACCCTATTTCAACGCACAGGCGATCTACTCGGTCGCCATCGACACCCGCGGCGACCGTCCGCGGCTGCTGGCCGGCGGCGACAGCGCGCACTGGGGGCCGTCGGTGTTCCACTCCGACGACCTCGGCCGCACGTGGACCGAACCGGCGAAACCGGCCGTCAAGTTCCCGCAGGACACCAAGGCCTCGCTGGAGCGCGTGTGGCAGCTGCACCCGGCGGCGGCCGAGCCGGACGTGGTGTACGCGGGCACGGAACCGGCCGCGCTGTACCGCTCGGAGGACCGCGGCGAGAGCTTCCAGCTGGTCCGCCCGCTGTGGGAGCACCCGACGCGCTCGCAGTGGGTGCCGGGCGGCGGCGGGGAGGGCCTGCACACGGTCCTCACCGACGAACGCGACCCGCAGGCCGTGACGGTGGCCGTGTCCACGGCCGGGGTGTTCCGCACGACCGACGGCGGCGCGAGCTGGGCCCCCTCCAACTCCGGTGTCTCCGCGGTGTTCCTGCCGGATCCGAACCCGGAGTTCGGCCAGTGCGTGCACAAGGTCGCGAGGGACGCGGCGAACCCGGACCGCCTCTACCTGCAGAACCACTGGGGGGTCTACCGCAGTGACGACGCGGGCCTGCAGTGGACCGACATCGGTGCGGGCCTGCCGTCCACCTTCGGCTTCGCCGTCGCCGCGCACCCGACGCGCGGGGACACCGCGTACGTGTTCCCGATCACCGCCGACGCGGACCGGGTGCCCGCCGACCGGCGCTGCCGGGTCTTCCGCACCGCGGACGCGGGCAACAACTGGGAGCCGCTCACGGCAGGCCTGCCCCAGGAGGACCACTACGGCACGGTTCTGCGCGACGCGCTCCGGACGGACGACGCGGACCCGGCGGGCGTGTACTTCGGCAACCGCAACGGCGAGGTGTTCGCCTCCGCCGACGACGGCGACAGCTGGCGACAACTGGCCTCGCACCTGCCGGACGTCCTGTGCGTGCGGGCCGCGGTGGTCGGATGAGGGGAGCCCTGCGACAGAAGCGGCCGGGCAGCCTTGGCCACTGGTTGATCACCGTTGTGCGTACGGCAGTAGGGTGACGCCGTGGCACCACGACCCTTGCATGAAATCGTCGAACCGGGCTGGGCGAAGGCCCTCGAGCCCGTCGCCGGAAGGATCGCCGGGATGGGCGACTTCCTGCGCACGGAGATCGCCTCGGGACGTACCTACCTACCGGCCGGGCAGAACGTCCTGCGGGCCTTCCAACAACCCTTCGACGACGTCCGCGTCCTGATCGTCGGACAGGACCCGTACCCGACGCCGGGGCATGCGGTGGGACTGTCGTTCTCGGTCGCTCCGGAGATCCGCCCGCTACCCGGCAGCCTGATCAACATCTACCGGGAGCTGAACACCGACCTGGGCCTGCCCCAGCCGTCCAACGGCGACCTGACGCCGTGGACGCAGCAGGGGGTGTTGCTGCTGAACAGGGCGCTCACCACGGCGCCGCGCAAGCCGGCCGCGCACCGCGGCAAGGGCTGGGAGGAGGTCACCGAGCAGGCGATACGGGCGCTGGCGGCGCGCGGCAAGCCCTTGGTGTCCATCCTGTGGGGCCGTGACGCCCGCAACCTGCGTCCACTGCTGGGGGATCTGCCGTCGGTGGAGTCCGCGCACCCCTCCCCCATGTCGGCAGACCGCGGTTTCTTCGGCTCACGGCCGTTCAGCAGGGCCAACGACCTGTTGGTCCGGCAGGGAGGTCAGCCAGTGGACTGGCGCCTGCCGTGACCGACGGCACCGGCATTCTCGCCGTGGATTCGGGCGGTTCGGGTCTGCGGGTCGCGCTGGGAGTCGCCGGGCAGGGGATCCTGGGCCGGTGTTCGTCCGACATGCCCGTGCGCACTGGTGCACGGGGCATCGACGCGGGTCACCTGATGGCGCGACTGACGCCTCTGGTCCGGGCGTTGAGTGACGAGACCGGTGCGCCGTCGCCCGCCACGGCCGTCGTGGGAGCGGCCGGGCTCAGCACGTTGGGCTACGCCCTGCGCGCCGAGCTTCCGGGCGCGCTGGCGCTGGAGTTCGGGGTCCGCAGGACCGCGCTCGTCGCCGATGCCGTCACCGCCTACGTCGGCGCGCTCGGGACACGGCCGGGAGCCGTGGTGGCCGCGGGCACGGGTCTGATCGCGATCGGTACGGATCTGACGGCCTGGCAGCGGGCGGACGGCTGGGGTCATCTGCTGGGCGACTGCGGGAGCGGCGCCTGGATCGGCCGGGCCGGGCTGGAAGCCGCGTTGCGTGCGTACGACGGGCGTCCCGGCGGATCCGCTCCGCTCCTGGCCCGCGCCGAGGAGCGGTTCGGGCCGATGCCCGGACTGCCCGGGCTGCTCTACCCGCGCCCGGACCGCCCGGCCGTCCTCGCCTCCTTCGCACCGGACGTGGCCGGTTGCGCCCAGGACGACCCGGTCGCCACCGGCATCCTGCAGGCGGCGGCCCGGCACATGGCGGAGTCGGCCGCCGCTGTCTGCCCGCCCGGCGGAGCGCCCCGGATCGCCCTCACCGGGGGCCTGTTCAACCTGGGCGAGCCCCTTCTCGTCCCCCTGGAGGACGAATTGGCGAGACAGCTGCCGCACGCCCGGCGGGTTCCCGCCGAGGGCGATCCGCTGGACGGCGCCGTGCGCATCGCCACCGCACTGGCGACGGGCACGCTCACGCTGCCGGCCGAGCAGACACTGCTCTCGGTGGTGCACCAGCCGTAATGCAGCGGGCGTAGAGAACATACGTCAGGGTCCAAAAGCGGGGATTGCCCCCTTCGAGGGCAAGTCTCCCGGAAAACACGCTGATCACTTCTGATCCGTACGTAACTCATCAGACAAAACCGGACGGATACCGCTCACCTGCACCCTCCCCGAACAGGGGAGCCCAGTAAGCCAGTAACATGCCTCGCCATGAGCTCCCCCACTGGGCCCGCGTCCGGCCTGCCAGTACGAATGCCGCGACCTCGCCAGCCCGGGCGGCACCGCCGACCCGAGCCTCTGGCGGCTCCCGAGGGCGCGCCCGCCCTCGTTCTCGCGGTGCCGGGTACGCCGAGCGCCGCCACCCGCGGCCTCGCCGAGGAGATCGTGAGCATCGCTCGCTCCGAGCTTCCCGGCCTGGACGCGCGCATCGGTTACCTCGACGGGGACGACACCGAGTTCCCCACCCTGCAGTCCGTGCTCACGTACGCCGCCGAGGAGCGCACCGCCCGCTTCGAGCAGGCCCGTGCCGCCGGTCTGGACGTCAAGGAGCCCGACGGCCCGGTCGCCGTCGTCGTGCCGCTGCTGGCCGGCCCCGACAACTCGCTGCTGCGCCAGGTCCGCCAGGCCGTCATGGAGAGCCGGATCGCGGCCGAGCTGACCGATGTGCTCGGCCCGCACCCGCTGCTCGCCGAGGCGCTGCACGTGCGGCTGTCCGAGGCGGGCCTGGCCCGCGCAGACCGCGCCCGGCTGTTCACCGTGGCGACGGCCGCGGACGGCATCATCCTGGCCTCCGTGGGCGGCGAGGAGGCCGTGCAGGCGGCCGGGATCACCGGCATGCTGCTCGCCGCGCGCCTCGCCGTGCCGGTGATGGCCGCGGCCCTCGACCAGGAGGGCTCCATCGCCTCCGTCGCCGAGCAGCTGCGTTCCTCCGGCTCCCAGCAGCTCGCCCTGGCGCCGTACCTGATCGGCCCGGAGATCGACGCCACGCTGATCGCGGAGGCGGCCAAGGAGGCGGGCTGCGCCGCCGCCGAGGCGCTCGGCCCGTACCCGGCCATCGGCAAGCTCGCGCTGGCCAAGTACACGACCGCCCTCGGCATCGCGCCGCCGCAGCCGCAGGGCGCGCCGGTCCGTTGAAACCACTGTTAGAGGACGCAGTACGACCCGAAGGGCCCGCTTCCGGCTGAGGAGCGGGCCCTTCGTCGTGCGGGCTGCCGAGGCCGCGACAGGGGTCGCGAGACAGGGGTCAGCCGAGGACCACGCAGGACGCGGCCGGGACGGCGATCGAGCCGCCGCGCCGGGGCAGGCCGGTGGCCGGGTCCAGGGTGAACCAGGTGACGTCGCCGGAGCGCTCGTTGGCGACGTAGAGGCAGCGGCCCGCGCCGTCGACGGCGACGGCCCGCGGCCAGTTACCGGCGCAGGGCACCGTGCCGACCAACCGCAGGGCGTCCCCCTCGCCCTCGACCGCGAACACGGAGAGCACGTCCTCGCCGCGGGTGGCGGTCCAGAGGAACCTGCCGTCGGGCGAGACGGCGAGCCCCGAGGGGTAGGCGTCCCCGGCCGGGGCGCCGGGCAGCACGGCTGCCTCGGCCAGCGGTTTCAGCGAGCCGTCCGAGGCGTCCCAGCGGCAGACGGTGACGGTCGGGGTGAGTTCGTTGACGACGTAGGCGTACCCGCCGCCGGGGTGGAAGGCCAGGTGGCGGGGTCCGGAGCCGGGGCGCAGCGCATGTTCCCGGTGCAGGACGGGGCTGCCGTCGCGCAGGGCGCACACCCGCACGGAATCCGTGCCCAGGTCCACGCTCACCGCCCAGCGGCCGCTCGGGTCGGGCTGCACCTGGTGGGCGTGCGGGCCCTGCTGGCGTCGCGTGTGCGGGCCCGAGCCGGTGTGCCGCAGGACGCCGGAGGCGACGCGGGCGAGGGTGCCGTCCGGGCGGACCGGGACGGCGGTGACACTGCCGGAACCGTAGTTGGCGGTAAGGACATGGCCGTCGAACACGCTGAGGTGCGTGGGCCCGCTGCCGCCGACGGGCACGGGCGGCCCGGCCGACTCCGGCACATCGCCCTCGACCCGGTAGGCGGCCACCGCGCCGTCCGCCGTCTCGCTGACCGCGTACAGCGTGTCCCCGGCGGGCGACAGGGCCAGATACGAGGGGTCGGGGACGCCGTTCACGCTGCTCAGGACGGTCAGGGCGCCGCTGTCCGGGTCCACGGCGGCGGCCACGATGCCGGGCCCTCCAGCCGCCGTGAACGAGCCGATGAACGCCCGCCGTCGTCTTCCGCCGAGGTCTGCCACCGCTGTCCCCTCCCGGGTCGCCGCTCTCGCTGCTGACGCTGCTGCTCGGGGTGACGGTAGCAGTCGATCACCAGCGGTCTAGACCAGACTCGCGCGCCGCGTCGGGAAGCCCGCGCCCGCTCAGGCGCCGAGCGAGGCCCGGTGGGAGCCACGCAGGGGGACGGCGAGTTCGAGGAGGGCCTGTTCGAGGGCGTGGAGATGGGCCAGTACCGGCTCGGCCGGCGCACCGTACGGCGCCGCGGCGGTGGGTGCGGGGTGGCGCGGCCCGTCGGCCGGCGGGTCGGTGAGCGCCTCGACAGCGGCCTCCACCCGCCAGCAGGCGGCGACGAGCCGGGCGTCGTGCGAGGCCTCGGGGTCCGCGACGACCGAGGCCAGGGCGCGCACCTCGCGGGCGCAGTCGTCGAGCAGCGCAAGCACGTGCCGGGCCCGTGCCTTGCGGGCCCGCAGCGGGCTGAGCGGGTGCACCAGCGGCGCCAGGGACTGCCGGACCCGGCCCAGGATCTGCTCCAGCTCGGCCACCCGCCGGGCCGGGTCCGCCGCAGGGGAGCCCGCGAGCCGGGCGGCGGCGTCGGCGGTGCACGTGTGCACGCAGCGCAGGGCACGCTCCACCCAGGCGTCGGTGACGGAGTGCGTCGTCACGGGGAGCACCAGCAGCACCGCCAGCACGGCGCCCAGCGCTCCCACGGCCGTCTCGGTGACCCGGAGGGCGAGCAGGGCCGGGTCGAGCACGCCGAGCAGCCCGTACAGCGCGATGGCCATGACCGTGACGGCGAGCATCATCCAGGTGTAGGAGACGGCGGCGGAGTAGAAGATCCCGAAGACGGCGACCGTGACGATCGCGGTGGTCGCCACCGGCTCCCCGTGCAGGGGCACGGCCACGAGCAGGCCCAGCACGATGCCGATGGCGGTCCCGAGGAGCCTGCGGAAGCCCCGGACCAGCGTCTCGCCGCGCGAGGTGGTGTTCACGAACACCCACCACGTGGCGCCCACCGCCCAATACCAGCGCTGGTCGGACAGCGTCTGTCCGACGACGAGGGCGATTGCGGCGCCCGCGGTCGCCTGGACCGCCTGCCGTGTGGTGATCCGCGCCAGTCCCGTGCCGCCGGCCGGCGGGGCGACGGGGGCCGGTGGCGTCGGGAGCCGCCGCTCGTAGCACCACAGCCCGAACCGCACCGTCGACGACGCCGCCAGCGACATCAGCACGGCGGCGTAGAGGTCGGGCAGCTGCCCGGGGACGGTGTGCAGGAACTGCGCGGCGAAGAAGGTCATGAACGCGAACACTCCGAGCGAGTGGCCGCGCGGCCCCCAGCGCCGCGCGTACGCGCCGGCCCCGACGACAGCGAGGAAGGCCAGGTCACGGGCGACGGGCAGCTCGTGCAGGACGGCCGCGAGAGCGAGCACCGGCAGCCCGGCGACCGGGAGCAGAGCGGTGGTGACGGCCTGCCCGCGCACGGTCGCGTCGGTCACCGTGAACAGGGCGAGCAGTGCCGCGAGACCTCCGGCGACGGCCGCCGCCAGCGAATGCCCGGCGAGACCGCACAGCGCGACGGCGAGCCCGATGCCCAGCACGGCCCGGGAGGCGAACCGCAGCCGCACACGGCCCGGATCCGGTGCCACGAACGCCCTCTTCAGCAAGCTGCCCCGCCCTTTCCCCGCCCAGACGCACCGCGCCATGAGTCGCGACATGAGTCGCGACATGTGATGCGACATGAGAAAGGCGCCGCGGAGTCCGCAGCGCCATCGATACGACCATCTCAACACCTGGAGGGCTGTTGGTTCAACAGGCTGCGAATGAAGTGGGCCAATGGCTCAGCAGAGAGGCGGGTTTCACCGCCATCGGCCGGCCAACGGCCCACTCCCGTGTCAGTGCCCCAGTCCGGCGCCTCCGTCGACCGGGATCACCGCGCCGCGCACATAGCCCGCGCCGGCCAGGTACGCCACCGCCTCGGCAACCTCGTCGGGTCGGGCCGGGCGGCCGGCCGGGGTGCGGTCGAGCAGATGGCGGCGCTGCTCCTCGGTGAGCGCGCGGCTCATGTCCGTCTCGGTCAGACCGGGGGCCACCACGTTGCAGGTGATGTCCCGGGCGCCGAGCTCATGGGTGAGTGACCGGGCGAACCCGACCAGCCCCGCCTTCGCCGCCGCGTAGTTGGTCTGCCCGGCGGCACCGTGCAGGGCGGCCGTGGAGGAGATCAGGACGATACGCCCGTGGCCCTGCCGCAGCATCCCGCGCACCGCGCGCCGGACGACCCGGAAGGCTCCGGTGAGGTTGGTGTCGATCACGGAGGTGAAGTCCTCCTCGCTCATCCGCAGCAGCAGCCGGTCGGCGGTGACCCCGGCGTTGGCCACCAGGACGGTGACCGGACCGTGGGCTGTCTCCGCCTCCTTGAAGGCCTGGTCCACCTGCTGCCCGTCCGTCACATCGCACCGTACGGCGAGGAGATCGTCGGCGGCGGGCGGCGGATCACCCCGGTAGGTGACCGCGACCCGGTCGCCCGCCGCCGCGAAGTTCCGGGCGACGGCCAGTCCGATCCCCCTGTTCCCGCCGGTCACGAAGACCGACCGGCCGGTCGCGGGTTCGCTGATGCCTGTCATTTCGTCTCCCCGTCCTCTCGGTTTCCTCCGCTCTCGCCGCCGGCCTTCCGTGCGCGCAGCCCTGCCGCGGCCACGACGAACCCGACGAAGGCCAGTACGGCGGTCCAGAACGTGGCCGCGTACATGGCGTCGAGGAAGGCGCGGTCGGCCGTGGCCGCCAGTTCGGGCAGCCGTAGCGAACCGGCCAGTGCGCGGGCCGCCTCTGCCGAGGTGCGGGCCTGCTCCCGGGCGGCCGGGGTGAGCTCCCCCGGACCGTCGGGCAGGCGGGCGTCCGCCATGCGGTCCCGGTACACGGCGGAGAGGATCGAGCCGGCCATCGCCACCCCGAGCGTTCCGCCGACCTGCCGGGTGACGCTGTTGACGGCCGACCCGGCGCCCGCGAGCTGGGTCGGCACCCCGCTCATCATCACGGCCGTGACCGGCGTGCCGACCAGGCCCATGCCGAACCCCTGCACCCACAGCAGAAGCACGACGACCGGGATCGGGGTCCCGCCGTCGAACCACAGGTAGCCGACGTAGGTGGCCGCCGTGGCGAGGACTCCGGCCGCGACCGTCCAGCGGGCCGACAGCACTTGGCTCAGCACCGGGGACGCCTGACTGCCCAGGACGATGCCGACCGCGGCGGCGATCATCACGATGCCGGCGTCGGCCGGGGAGAGCCCGCGGGGTCCCTGGAGATAGAAGGCCGCGTAGAACAGGTGCCCGGCCGGCGCCATGAACGCGATCAACAGCACCACGCTCCCGGCCGTGAACCCGGGCTGCCGGAACAGCCGCAGGTCCAGGCTGGGCGCCGGGGACCTGCGCTGACCGACGACGAAGGCGGTGAGCAGCGCGCCGCCCAGGACGAGCGGCAGCAGGACGTGGACGCCGTGCGGGCTCCGTCCGTTGCCGAGTTCGATGACGGCGTAGACCACACCGCCGAGGCCGAGCACGGACAGGGCGAGGCCCGGCAGGTCGAGCACTCTGCGTCCGGGGCCCTTCAGCGCGGGTACCACCGCCGCCACTCCGGCCAGACACAGGGCCACGATGGGCACGTTGACCAGGAAGACCGAGCCCCACCAGAAGTGGCTGAGCAGCGCCCCGCCCACGACAGGGCCGACGGCCACGCCCAGGCCCGCTGGACGAGCTCCAGATCGCGATGGCCCGGGTGCGTTTCTCCGGCAGAGTGCTCTGCACGATGGCCGAGAGGGTCGCGGGCATCAGCAGGGCGCTGCCCGCGCCCATGAAGGCGCGCGCCACGATCAGCCAGGCCGCGTTCCCGGCGAACGCGCCGGCCCCGGAGGCGGCGCCGAACAGCGCCAGACCGGCGAGGAGCGTGGTCCGTGGGCCGAAGCGGTCGGCGAGTGCGCCGCCCGCGAAGAGGGTGCCGGCGAAGACCAGGGTGTAGGCGCTGGCCACCCACTCCAGCTCGGCCGGGGTCGCGCCCGGTCCGTCGGCCGGGTCGGCCAGCGTGGTGACCGCCACGTTGAGGATCGAGGTGTCCAGCCAGATCAGCATCTGGGCGCAGACGACGACCACGAGGACGGGCCAGGAGCGGGGGGCCGTCGCCGGCGGCGTGGTCGGTTCGGCGCGACTGACGGCGCTCATCGGGCGCTCCCGTCGCGCGCCGGGACGACGGTGCCGGCGTCCCCGTAGCTGCGCAGCGCCCGCTCGACGAGGGCGTCGGCCGCACCTGTGTACCGGGCCGGGTCGAGGAGGGTCGCGAGCCGGTCCGGGGTGAGCCGGGCCGACAGGTCGGGATGGGCGGACAGCACCTCGACGAGGGGGCGTCCGCCGGCGTCTGCCTCAGCCGTGGCGGCGGACAGCAGCTTCTTCGCCCGTGTCCTGCCGAGCGTCGGGGCGAGCGCCACCGTCAGGCGTTCGGTGACGAGGGCGCCGTCGGTCAGTTCCAGGTTGGCGAGCATCCGGTCCGGATGGACGACCAGCCCTTCCGCGAGCTCCACGGCGGTGTGCGCGGCCCCGCCTGTCAGGCGCAGGGCCTCCCGCAGTGGCTGCCACTCGGCGTGCCACGCCCCGGCGGGCCGCTCGTCCTCGGCGAGCATGCTCTGGGCCAGGACGAGGGCGTGCGCGGGAACCTGCCGGGCGGCCGACACGATGAGCGTGGCGAGCACGGGATTGCGCTTCTGCGGCATCGCCGAGGAGGCGCCGCGTCCGGCCGCAGCCGGCTCGGACACCTCGCCGATCTCGGTGCGCGACAGCGTCTGCACGTCGAGCGCGAACTTCCCGAGCGCCCCGGTGACCAGTTGGAGCACCGCCCCCAGGTCCGCGACGGGCGTGCGCGCGGTGTGCCATGGGAGCACCGGTTCGGCCAGGTCGAGCGCCCGCGCGAACGGCCCCAGCAGGTCCACGGCGTCCTCGCTCTTCCCGCCGTCCAGTGCCGCGTACTCGCCGTACGCGGCGAGGGTGCCGGCCGCGCCGCCGAGCTGGGCCGGCAGTGCGGACGCCAGCGCCCGTACCCGGGCCCGGGCGTCGGCGACCAGCTGGAGCCAGCCCGCGGCCTTCAGACCGAGGGTGGTGGGCACGGCGTGCTGGGTCAGGGTGCGTCCGGCCAGCACGGTGTGGCGGTGGGTGTCGGCCAGGGCTGCGAGGGCGACACGGACGCGTTCGAGGTCGGCGGCGATCAGGGCGAGCACCCGGCGGGCGACCAGCATGGCCGCCGAGTCGAGGATGTCCTGGCTGGTGGATCCGCGGTGCACGTACTCGGCCGCGGTCGGGTCCTGCGCGGCGACCACCTCCGTGAAGGCGGTGACCAGGGCGACCACCGGGTTGGCCGCGGCCCGCGCCGCACGGGCCAGGGCGACCGGGTCCAGCCGGTACGTACGGGCCGCCGCGGCGATCGCCTCCACCGCGGCGGCGGGGGTGAGCCCGACGGCGTACTGGGCCCGGGCCAGGGCCACTTCGGCGTCCAGCATGGCCTGCAGCCACGCCTCGTCGGTCACCTCGGCCGCGGCCGGCGTGTCCGCCCAGGTGGGGGCGAGCAGGCCCGCGTCGGTGCCCACGGACAACGCGTTCACGCTCATCGACTCCCCAGCTCCCTGCGTTCCTTGTGCTCTTTATGTTCTTTGTGTTTCTTGTATTCCTTGTGCCCCTTGGGTCTTGCTTCGGCCTCCGGGAGTCGCAGTGCCGCCCGGGCGATCGAGTCGGCGTCCTCCAGCGTCACCGAGCCCACGCCGGGCCTGACGCCGACGGCCGTCACCCAGCGCACGCCCTCCGTCGGCACGCCGAACGCGAAACGGCGCGGGTGCGCCCGGCCCGCCGCGTCCACCAGCCGGGGCGGGCCGCCCGTCACGGCCAGCCCGCCCGTCTCATGACCGTCCAAGCGGTAGGGGACGCAACCGCCGGCCGCGAGGAGCGTCCTGAGCAGGGGGTTGGCGCTGCGCCGCAGGTCGGTCTCGGGCAGCCGTGCCTCGATCAGCGCGCCGACCCGTACCGACGGCTCGGACACCCGTTCCGCGTCCACCAGGAACCCGTTCTCGCGCGCGCAGGGCCGTACTCGCATCCCCGGACCGACGACGTGCAGGGTCCCGGCCTCGAGGAGCGCGATCAGCTGCTCGATGCGGAAGGCCGGCGGGCCGATGGAGGTGAAGGCGTTCAACGGCGTGTACCAGCCGTCCAGTTCGCCCGCGTACGACTCCCCGGAGACTCCTCCGTGATCGACCGCGAGCCTGATCTCGTTGCGCAGGTCCCGCAGGGCGTCCAGTGCCGCCTTCAACGGGCCGCTCACATTGCCCAGCCGGGCCTCGGCGAGATCGCGCCGCAGATACTCCAGCAGCCAGTGCCGGAAGTCGTCGCGGCCGGCGAAGGCACGCTCGCCGTGCGGGCGCTCGATCCGCCGCCAGTCCCACCGCTCGCCGCGCGGCACGGCGTACCGGTCCAGCAGGTCGGTCTCCGGACCGCGGCCCGCGAGCGTGAGCCGTACGAACTCGTCCGCGGCCCAGGCGCCTCGGGCGGCCCGGATCCACGCCTCGTGGTAGACGGTGCGTACCTCGCGGTCGATCAGCGGCCAGATCCCCTCACGGAAGGTGACGGGCCGTCCGCCGTCCGCGCGCCGCCGCAGCCCGGCGATGACCTCCGGGGTGAGGAAGCGGGGGTGGTGGCGGCCGAGCGCGCCCTTCTCGTTCTCGCCCCGCGCGTGGTACGGCACTCCGCGTCGCGAACCGGCGTACAGGGTCGGCTCGTTGCCGCTGGGGAGGTAGACGAGGCCGGTCTCGCTCTCCTTGAACGTGCCGCCGCGGCCCTCGGTGAGCAGGGCCAGGTGGTCGAAGAAGTTCAGCCCGAGGCCGCGCAGGGCGACCGGCGTGCCCGGCGCGATGCCGTCCAGTGCGGCGTCGGCCGGGTTCCCGGGCCCGACGTAGGTCAGACCGTGCCGGTCCGCGAAGTCGGCCAGCTCGCGTTCCTCCCGGTCGGGGACCAGTTCTCCGTGGCCGAGGGCCAGCACCACGGCGTCCATCCCGGACAGCCGGCCGCCGTCCTCCAGCGTCACCGTCTGCCGTCCGTCGTGGGCGTCCTCCAGCGCGAGGGCGGTCGTCCGGTGGGTGTGGACCGTCACCTCCTGGGGCGCGGTGCGTGACAGGTGCCGGAACACCCACTCGAGGTAGTGACCGTGGAACGCCCGGGTCGGATAGGTGTCCGGGCCGAGCCGCCGGGCCTCGGACACGACCTGTTCCGGGTATCCCTCGGGGAGCGTCCGCGCCCACTCGTGCAGGCAGGGTCCCGGTACGGACGGGCCCGCGCAGTCCACGCTGTCGTCGGTGAACAGGGTCACCTGGGAGGCGACCGTGTTCATCAGCAGCTCGCCCGGCTGATCGGTGCGCCACACCGCGCCCGGGCCGGGCGGGTACGGATCGACGAGGTGCACCGTGACCGGTCGGCCGGTGCCTGCCGCGTTGGCGCAGATCCGCTCCAGGACGGAGAGCCCGCGCGGACCGGCGCCGATCACGCACACGGCCGGCGGGCCAGGGGGTTCGGTCATTCCCGGCCCAGCCCGTCGCGCCAGTCCGGCCGCTGCGGCTTCCAGCCCAGCGTGGTCCGGGCGCGGTCGCCCGCGGCTCCGCGTGCCGTGGTGAGCTGATGGGTCATGAACCAGCCCAGCAGCCGGCGTGCGAGGGCCGCCGGGACGGGGCGCGGGGGCGGGGCGCCGAGGGTGCGGGCATAGTGCGGCAGCCACCGGGCGGCCGGGGCCGGTTCGTCGTCCGTCACATGGAAGACGCCGGTGGCCTCCGACTCGACGGCGGCGACAGCCGCCCCCACGGCGTCCTCCACATGCAGGAACGACGTGATGCCGGCGCCGCCCTCGGGCAGCGGGAGTTTCCCGGCCAGCACCCGCTGCCCGGTCCCGCCGTCACGGGCGTACGCGGTGCCCGGGCCGTAGAGGGCGCCGTACCGCAGCACCACGCCCGCGAGGCCGGGGGCGCCGGACAGGACCAGCCGCTCCAGTTCGGCGACGGCTCGTACGGTGGCGGCCCAGCCCGGGTCCGGGGCGTCCACGTACAGCGGCGCGTCCTCGTCGAGGACCGTGGGCCCGGCGGGGGCGGCGGCGAAGGCGATGGACTGGGCGACCAGCCGCCGGGCGCCGGCCGCGCGGGCCGCCTCGACCAGATGGGCGGTGCCCTCGGTGCGCAGCCGCGCGGTCTGTGCGAAGGCCTCCGGAGGGTCGTCGCGCAGCAGACGCAACGCCGACAGCTGATGGACGACCGCCTCGGGCCGGGCGGCCGACACCGCCGACCGTACGGCGTCGCGGTCGAGGGCGTCGGCGACCACGACCTCGTCGGCCTCCGGCGCCCGTGCTTCCTCCCGCACCAGCGCGGCGACCTGGTGGCCGCGTGCCCTCAGGGCGCCCACCAGCGGGCGTCCGACGACTCCGGTGGCTCCGGCGACGAGTATCCGCACGGTTCAGCCCTCCGTCGTGGACGGGCCGGGGGCAGCGACCCGCATCAGCAGGCGGCACGCCTTGTCGCCGTCGCGCAGACAGCTCTCGGCCCGGTTCTCCGTCAGGGTCACCCCGAGTCCTTCGGACCAGCCGGCGTGGATGTCGGTGCAGGGGCACCGGTAGCCGTCCAGCGAGCCGGCCATGCGCACCATGGTGACCGCGAAGTTCCGGCGCAGCGTGAGCACGATCAGGTCGTCGCCCTCCACCTCGGTGGAGGCGTTGCGCAGTTCCGGCGGGAACATCCGATCCCCGCACTGGTCGTAGCGGCGGCGCAGCTCCTGAAGGTCCTTTCCGGTGTCCCCGCTGTCGGGGAGCCCGCCGGAGAGACGGGCTACGCGCTGGGCCACGTGCAGGGCCACCTTGCGCAGCGCCTCGGCGTTGATCTCGTTCGCGGCCTCCTGTCCGAACCGGGCGGCCACTCCCTGATACCAGTGGGCGTCGTGCTGCCACCACAGCCGGTACGCCTCCCCCGCCCGGGCCCGGTGGTTGACGCCGTCCGCGTCCGTGTTCGTGTTCGTGGTCGTGCTCATGCGTGCTGCTCCTTGGCGGCGAACCTGTCGCGCATCACTCGCTTGAGAACCTTGCCGGTGGCGCCCTTGGCGACGTCGTCCGGCTTCATCCGCAGGGCCCGGGTCACCGGGGGGAATCCGGCGTCCGCCAGGACGGCGTTGACCCGCCGGGTCCAGACCTCGTCCCCGCTGTCGCCTTCGTCCGTGCCCTCGCCGTGGCCTTCCTCGTCGGCGAGTTGGAGCAGCGCGTAGGCCTCGGCTTCTCCGTCGCCGTCCCAGTCCGCCCGGACGCCGTCCGGGGCGACGCCGACGACCGTGCAGTCGGCGAGTTCGGGCAGCTCGGCCAGGAGGAGTTCCTCGGTGCGGGTGCTGAAGACGATCCCGTCGCGGGTGCGGACGGCGTCCGGCGCCCGGTCGAGGTGGTAGAAGTTGCCGTCCTCGTCCTGGTGGGCGAGGTCCCCGGTGAGCCAGTAGCCGCCGAGTCGCATCCTGTTCCAGGTGAGCGAGTCGTTCCAGTAACCGGGCGTCAGGGTCGGCGACTTGAGGCCGAGGCGACCGATCTGTCCCGGCGGCAGCGGGGTGCCGTCCTCGGCGAGCACGGCGGCCGAGGCGAAGCTGATCGGCTTGCCGACGCAGCGCGAGTAGGCCGAGGTGTCCTTGGTGTGCCGGTTGTGGAAGACGGAGTAGCCGGCCTCCGAGGAGCCGAGCCCGTCCACGAAGACCGAGCCGTCCACCCGGGCGCGGCTCAGGTCACGCCGGATCTCCAGATGGCTGCCGTGCCGGACGAGCGCCCTGATGTGCGCCTCGTGCGCCGCGTCCCCGGTGTTGAACCACACCTGCACGCTGGACAGGTCACGCCTCGTCAGGTCCTCGGCGGCCATCTCGCCGAACGTGCCGGCGAAGGCCAGCACGGTGGTCGGCCGGAACTCCTCGACGGCGTCGAGCACGTCTGCGCCGCGTTGGCTGGACAAGAGCTTGATGTCGGTGCGCAGCAGCAGGCAGTAGAGCAGCGTGGCCACCATGGCGTTGTGCGCGCCGGGCAGTCCGACGAGGGTGCGCTCCATGTCGGTGCCGGTGGAGTAGCGCAGCCGGTGCAACTGCGCGTACATCAGCGTGCGGTGGGTGTGCGGGACGCCCTTGGGCATGCCGGTGGTGCCGGAGGAGTGCGAGATGAGCACCGGGTCGGTCGGGTCGTGCCGGTAGGGGTGGGCCGGCGGCAGGGACGCGCGGTGCTCGGGGCGGATGTCGTCGGCGGTGACGCGGAAGCCGAGCCCGGCGCCCGCCAGCGCCTGCCGATGGGCCTGGTCGGTGAACGCGCCGACCGCGCCCTGCCGGCGGACGTACTCGCCGGCGATCTCCGGGGCCAGATTGCCGTTGACGAACGACGGAATCGCGCCGAGGGAGGTCAGCGCCAGGAAGTTCACGGCGAATTCGGCGCTGGAGGCGGAGTGGACGGCGACCGGGTCGCGGGGCCGCACGCCCTGCGCGGCGTACCAGCCCGCATACGTCTCGGCGACCTCCCGCAACCGGCCGAACGTGAGCACGTCGGGCCGGCTGCCGTCCGGGGCCCGCCAGCCGCCGTCGGTGCGCAGCACGACTTCGTCGAGCGGACGGCCGTACGCCGTCAGTCGCTCCAGGACGTTGCCGGCACCCAGTTCGGGGTCGGAGCAGATCCGGGCCCGCTCCTGCCTACTGATGAGCATGGGTGTCGCTCTCGTTTCTGTCGGCGGTGAGAAGGAAGGCGCAGGGCTGGAGGCGGTGGCTGCCGCCGTCCCGCAGCAGCAGCCGGTGGGCGGCGGCCAGCTCGAACAGGCCCTGGATGCTTCCGGGATGCCGGAGGTCGCCGCCGGAGAGGGGCAGCCGGTCGGCGGTGACGGTCACGGGCGCGCCGGCGTCGGCGCGGCCGAGCAGCACCGCCGCCGCGAGGCCCGCGGACGCGGGGAGGCCGGGCACGGGACGGCCGCTGCCGGCGGTCAGCTCCCGGTGCACGGCTGCCGTCCGGGCGCCGCCGCCCAGCTCCACGCCCACCGCCAGGACGCGGTCCAGCTCCGGGTCCTCCAGCAACAGGTCGGCCAGGGCGAGGAGTTCGGCCACCGGGTCGTCGAAGGTGGAGACGCTGAACATCTGCCCGGTGATCCCGAACTCCCGACTGGTGTGGCCCAGCACGGAGTTGGGGGTGGCCTGCATGAACAGCAGCGGGTTGTGGACCTTCCCGGAGACCATGCGGCTGCTGGCCAGATCGGCGGTGGTGGTGTCACCGGTCAGGCTCGCCAGCGCCACCGCGGTGCGGGTGCCGTCGCCGGGCCGCTCGGTCAGACACCGGCTGATCACCTCGTACGTCAGCGGGCTGAAGGCGGACTCCACGAAGCCGGGCAGCCTCGGCAGCGCGATGTCGTCGCCGCGGCCGGTGCCGTGGGTGGCGGTGGCCGTGGCGAGGACGCCGAGCGCGGAACGCAACAGGGGCTTGGTCAGCACGGCCGCTCCAGGACGAGTGCGGTGTTGGCGCCCCCGAAGGCGGCGTTGATCGTGAGGGCGCGGCGCAGATCGGCCTGGCGCGGCCGGTTCGGCACGTAGTCGAGGTCGCATTCCGGGTCCGCCGCGGTGTACCCGGCGGTCGGCGGCAGGACGCCGTCCGTCAGGGCCAGCAGCGTGATCACGAACTCCACGACGCCCGCCGCCTCCAGGAGGTGGCCGGTGGTGCTCTTGGTGGAGCTGACCGGGATCGACTCCGCCCGTTCGCAGAACGCGGCCCGCAGCCCGCGGGTCTCGGCCCCGTCGTTGTACTTGGTGCCGGTGCCATGGGCGTTGACGTAGCCGAGGGCCGCTCCCTCCGGGTCACCGGCGAGCCGCATCGCCTGCCGGGCCGCCCGGGCGAGGCCCACGCCCTCCGGGTGGGGCTGGGCGATGTGGTGGGCGTCCGTCGCCGCGCCCCAGCCCACCACGGACGCCAGTGACCGGGCGCCCCGTCGCCGGGCGTGCTCGGCGGACTCGAGCACGACGACCGCGACCCCGTCGCCCAGCAGCAGCCCGCTGCGGTCGGCGCTGAACGGGCGGACCCTGCCGTCCCGGGAGAGCGCCCGTCCCGAGTCGAACTTCCCGAAGGTCTCCTCCTCCACGAGGTAACCGCCCGCGCAGACCGCCACATCGGTGCGCCCGGAGGAGATCAGCCGGCAGGCGTGGATGATCGCGGCGGCGGAGGCGACACAGGCGTTGGTGAAGGTCAGCCGAGGTCCGCTCAGCGCGAAGTCCGTGGCCAGCAGTTCGGCCAGCCGGGCGGGGACGGCGTCGGACAACGGCACCCGCCCGGCGGTCGGCGCACCCGCCTCGGCCCGCCAGTACCGGGTGACGGCGGTGTGGTCGCCGGCGACGCCGAGTAGGACCGCGGCTTCCGTGCCCGGGCGCAGGCCCGCCATGTCGAGGGCCTGCGCACCGCACCGGGCGAGCGCGTGGCGCAGCGCCCAGTCCTCGACCGCGTCGGGACCGTCGGGGGCGGCGGCCGCCATCGGCGTCCGGTACGGGGCGGTGTCGAACCTCGTGGTGGGCGCGAACGAGGGGACTCCCGCGAAGACTCCGCGCCGCAGCGCCTCGGCTCCGTCGCCGAACGCGGTGCGTACGCCGAATCCGGTCACCGTGACCTCACCGCTCATCGCGGTCGCCCCCCTTCGGTCGGGGTCGGCACGGCGGCGCTGAGGTACTGGGTGAGCCGCCGGAGCGAGGTCAGTCCGGCGATGTCCTCGTCACTGGGCTCCACGACCAGGCCGTGACGTTCCTCCACCACATGGAGGAGCCACACCAACCCCAGGGAGTCCAGGACCAGTTCGGCGTCCTCGTCGAGGTCGTCGGGCAGGCCGGGGAAGACGTTGCGGTCCGACAGCAGTTCCCGGACGCTGTCGGCGGTGAAGATGCTCGTGCTCATGCCTTCGCACCGCGTCGGACGACCTCGGCGACGAGCCCGCCGAGGGTCAGCGACGCCAGGGGCTCGATGTCGGTGTCCGGGATCTCCACGCCGAATCGCGACTCCAGCCGCAGCGTGAGCTCGATCAGACTGAGTGAGTCCACGTCCAGCCCACCGACGGTCACGGGGCTCTCGTCCGTGATGCCGTCGCGGCTCGTGAGGATGTTCATCTCGTCGATGACCGCGGTCAGGACGAACTCGCGGATCTCGTCTTCCAGGGTCGACGTACTCATGATCGGCGTCTCCATTGAGTGATTTCGGGGAAGGTGCAGCACCTTGGGGGCGCGGGGGTGTGACAGCGTGCGGCTCCGCCGCGTGGGCGCGACCGACGGCCCGCGGACGACCCGCGGACGACAGACGTCCGGCGTCGCCCCGGTTCAACCCGAGGAGCGCAACGCCGCCGCCTGGCGCAGCAGCTTCCCGTTGGATGTGCGGGGCAGGGTCTCCAGCAGCCGGATCACCCGCGGCAGCTTGTAGTCGGCCAGCCGCTGCCGGCACCAGCGCAGCAGTTCCTCCGCGGTCGGCTGTCCGGCCCCGGCGGCCAGCGAGACGTACGCCTCGGTCACGTCCTCGTGGACCAGGACCGCCTGCTCGACGGCCGGATGCTCACGGAGCACGTTCTCGACCTCGACGAGGTCCACCTTGAGGCCGCCGATCACGACGAGGGAGTCCGCCCGGCCGTGCACCGTCACCGCCCCGGAGCCGTCCACGGTGGCCCGGTCCCGGGTGTGCAGCCAGCCGTCGGTGTACTGGGCGCCGCCGGTGCCGAAGAGGTACGGCGACTTTTCCAGGGCGACGTCGAGTTCGCCCCGGTGCTCCCGGAGCACGACGCCCGGGGCGGCCCGGCCGACCGCCGGCCGCAGGGCGCCGCCGGTGTCCATGGCGACCACGCCGGTCTCGGTGGTCCCGTAGGACTCGCCGACGGGCACCCCGTAGCGGTCGGCGAAGTGCGCCGCGACCGGTGGGGGCATCAGCTCGCCGCCCGACACCGCGACCCTCAGGTCGGGCAGTGCGGGGGGATCGAGGGCGGCGGCGAGCAGTTCGTAGTGCATCGGCACCCCGAACAGGGCGCTCACGTGATGGTCGGCGGCGGTGCGCAGGATGTCGCGGGCGGAGATCCGGGGGGCGAAGACCACCGAGACCCCGGCCGCGAGGGAGTGCAGCAGTCCCGCGACGAGGCCGAAGCTGTGCGCGGTCGAGCTGAGCAGCAGCAGCCGGTCGCCCAGGCCCGGCATGCCGGGGATCCCGGCGAACCGGTCCACCTCGGCGGCGAGCGACCGGGCGGTCCTGCCGATCACCTTCGGCCGGCCGGTGGAGCCCGAGCTGAACTGGACCAGCCGGTGGTCGGTGGCCGCCGGCCGGCCGCCGCTCTGTCGCTCGGTGACGACCTCGTACTCGGACCGGAAGCCGAACGTGGCCTGGACATTGATGCCGGCGCTCACCATGAACTGCGGCCGGCAGACGGCGCAGAGCCCGGCGACCTCGGCCGGTTTGAGCCGGAAGTCGAAGAGCAGCACCTGCGCGCCGAGCCGCCACAGCGCGAGCAGCACCTCGACCTGCGTGAAGCTGGGCGGGGTCCGCAGCCCCACCGTGTCGCCGGGGCCGATGCCGTAACCGGCGAAGACTGCGGCCTGTTTGGCCACTCGTTCACTTAACTCGCCCCGGGTGACGATCTCCTGACGGTGGATCAGGTAGGGAAGGCTGTCGTCCTGCGCCTCGAAGAGACGCCGGACGAGCGGTCTCATCCCGTCGTCGCGGTCGTCCGCGCCGGGCGGTGACAGGTGCTCGCCCATCGCGCCTCAGACCTCCTTGCAGAACTCGCCGATGGGCAGGCCCACATGGCGCTTGTCCGCGGCCAGGTAGCCGAGCAGTTCGTCACCCGCCTGCAGCTCGGTGACGTTGAGGACCTTGCCGCCCGGGCCGAGCACCCGTACGTGCCAGTCGTCCTGCACGGTCAGGCTGACCAGGCGGCCGTCCTCGGCTTGGGTGCGGATCTCCAGGAGCGGCCGGGACTCGAGTTTCGCCCGGCCGACCACCACCCGTCGGGTGCGTCCGTCGGCGCCGACGGCCAGCAGGGCACTGCCGGAGCCGACCTCGCTGAGGTAGTTGGTGCGGTTGTCGGGCCCGAGCGTGTACGAGTGCAGGGCGCCGGCGTTGACCCGGAACGGCCTGGTCGGCATGTAGGGCAGCGGGTGGGTCTCGCTGCAGCACAGCACGAACCCGGAGGAGTAGGAGCCGACGAGGATGCCCTCGTCCTCCTCGAAGTGCGAGCAGGTGTCCACGCAGACCCGGTCGCCGAGTCCGACGTGCCGGATGCTCTCCACGGTCAGCGTGGACAGCTCCAGCTGGGGCGTGGTGGCCTCCAGCAGCCGGGCCAGCGCGAAGACGTCGTCGGCGCTGCGGGGCGTGAACAGGATGCCGTCCGAGCCGCGTTCGAGAACGTCGAAGACGATCGCGGCCTCTTCCAGACCGTCGACGACGGTCACCAGCTTACCCTCGGCGGACTCGGCGGCGGCGAGCACGATCTCCAGGGGGATCTTGGTCGGGTCGGCGAAGTGGATGACGGTGTAGGGCAGTGCCATGGCGCCCGAGCACGACAGCCGCAGGGTGCGGTCGTCCCGTACGCCGATGAAGCCGGCCACGGGGGTGGTGGCGCTGCCGTTGGTGGCGCGGTTGGCCGTGGCGAGGGCGTCCAGCTCGTCCTGGGTGCTGAACTTCCGCAGCAGGACGTCGATTCCGGCGGGCTTCGCCTCCTTGGCGCCCTTCGCTCCTGCCGTGTCCTTCGCGCCCGCCCCGTCCTTCGTACTGGCGGCGTCCTTCGTCGCCTTGTCGTCGGGCTTCTTCCCGGCGAGCGTCGTCACCGCCACGACCGGGCCGCCTGCGGCCAGGACCCGGGTGATGGTCGGGGGCAGCGTTGCGAGCAGCTCCGCGTCGGCGGAGAGCACACCCGCCATGCGGGCGTGGACGGCGGCGTCCACCACCGCCTGGAGCTGCGGACGGGGGACTTCACGGAGATCGATCCACGCGAACCTCATGCGACACCTGCCACGATCGTCGAGTAGTTGCTGGTTGTGGGGGTCATGCTCATCTCGGCAGCGATCCCTCCCCCGCCGTGCACGACCGCGGAGAGCCGGGACACCAGTGCGTAGGGAGAGGGCGAGGAGAAGATCCGGCGGCCGACGGCCAGTCCGCGGCAGCCGGCGGCCATCACCGCGGCGCCGTACTCGACCACGTCGGAGTCGTCCGGCGGGCCGCCGGCCGCCAGGACCGGTATGGGGCTGTTGGCCACGACCTCGGCCATCCGCTCCAGTGGCAGCGCGACGGAGGTCTTCACCATGTCCGCGCCCAGGTCCGCGGCGACATTGGCCACATGGGCGAGGAGGGCCGGGTCGCGCGGGTCGTCGATCCGCGGGCCGCGAGGGTAGACCATCGCGATCAGCGGCATGCCCCACGCGTCGCAGGAACCGGCCACCGCCCCCAGGTCGGCGAGCTGCTGGGCCTCGGTGTCCGAGCCGATGTTCACATGGACGCTCACCGCGTCCGCGCCGAGCCGCAGCGCCTCTTCGACGTCGGCGACCAGCACCTTGGCGTGGACGTCGGCGGCACAGGCGGTGCTGGCGCTCAGATGGACCACGAGTGCGCAGCGTTTGAGGATGTCGGGCGCGAAGGCGCGGGCCCGTCCCTTGTGGACGATGATCCCGTCGGCCCCGCCGTCCACCAGTGCGCGCAACAGGTCGTCCCACTTGTCGGCGGGGACGATCGGGCCGTCCGAAACGCTGTGGTCGAGCGGCACGAACAGATGCCGGCCATCCCCCGCCAGCGAAAGTCTTCTTAAGCGCAATAGCTTGCCGGTTTTCAGCATGGGTAATAAGCCTTCCCAGCCTGGAGACCACATTTCAGGGAATCCGCACCGGAGCAGCCTGATGCAGTCGCCATGTCTGAAAAACGATGGTCGTAGAACTTTCAAGTTCCCCCGCGGTCAGCATTTCGTGCGTGATCAGCCGTTGGCAAGGTGTGATCGCCTGCAAATATTCATACAAGGTAACGCATGAGTATTTGACAGCGGGTTGACAGGTCCGGCGGGTTGACGCGGCCGGAGGGTGGTGTTCAGGGTAGTTTCTTCGCTTTGTGCCGATGTCACGTGTAAATCAGCGCTCATTTCGAGGGAGAAGCCTTCCCGGTCGAAATTGAATTCGCGGAGGAGGGTGACAGGTGCGCTCTTGTTCGTGTTACATGCGCGGCCTTCCCTCCCCATTCGGTCCCGACCCGTGCGACCGTACGGACCGGGCGTATCGGAAGTGACTCCCCATGCCTGAATTACCGCCCAATACCGCCCTCAAGCCCGTTTCCCCGACGGTGCCGCGAACCGCCGGGACCGCGGGATCCGCGCCACGGGTCGCCGCCGCGAGCCTGGTCGGCACGACCATCGAGTACTACGACTTCACGGTGTACGGGACCGCCTCCGCACTCGTCCTCGGTCCTGCCTTCTTCCCCTCCGGCAACGCGGCCCTCTCCTCCCTGGCCGCCTTCCTCACCTTCGCCGCGGCCTTCCTCTCCCGCCCCCTCGGCGTCGTCCTGTTCGGCACGATCGGCGACCGGCTCGGCAGAAGACAGGCCCTGGTCATCTCGCTGCTGATGATGGGCGTGGCGACGGTCGGCGTCGGGCTGCTGCCCACGTACGAGACCGCCGGACTCCTCGCCCCCGTCCTGCTGGTGGCACTGCGTCTGCTCCAGGGCGTCAGCATGGGCGGCGAGTGGGGCGGGGCGGTACTGCTCGCCGCCGAACACGCGCCGCCCGGCCGCCGCGCGCTGTACGCGTCCATTCCGCAGGCCGGCCCCTCACTCGGCTTCCTGCTCTCCACCGCTGTCATCCTGCCGACCATGAACATCGTGGGCATGGACGGCTTCACCGACTGGGCCTGGCGCATCCCGTTCCTGCTCAGCACCGTCCTGATCGTGGTCGGCCTGTGGGTGCGCACGACGGTCTCCGAGTCCCCGGTCTTCACGACCACGGCACGGGCACCGGAGTCGAAAGCGGCGCCCAGATTCCCACTGGGCACGATCCTCAGGCAGTACCCCGGCCGGCTGCTGCTGGGCACCGGCGCGGCGATCGGCGGCTCGGCCGTGTACTACCTGACGATCGTCTACAGCCTCTCCTACGGCCCGCAGGAACTCGGCATCCCCCGGAACACGATGCTCACTGCCGCGAGCATCGGCGCGGCGGCCGGAATCGCCGTCACCCTTCCGGTGGCGAGGCTGTCCGACCGGATCGGCCGCCGCCCGCTGATGTTGGCCGGAGCCGTCGGCTGCGTGGTGTGGGCCGTCCCCATGTACGCCTCGCTGAGCTCACGCAACGGCCTGGTGATCACCGGCGCCTACACGGTCGGCCTGATGTTCCTCGCACTGATGTTCTCCCCTGTGGCGGCCTTCCTGCCGGAACTGTTCCCGGCCTGGATGCGCTACACCGGCGCCTCCGCCGCCTTCATCCTGGCCAACACCTTCGGCGGCGGTTTCGCCCCGTCGGTCGCCACCTGGCTGAACAGCCACTGGGGGTCGCCGCTCGTCCTCGGGTTCTACACCGGTGGACTCTGCCTGGTGAGCCTCCTGTGCCTGCTGGCCCTGCCGGAGACCCGCGACCACGAGTTCGACGTCTGACGCTCGCGGACCTTCGTGACGACGCCCTCTTCACCACTGGCCCGGGCGATGCCCGTTCCACCGGGCCATGGGTACAGTCGGCTCTGATCACGCGCACACGAGGATGCCGAGGAGGCCGGGGTCATGGCCGTGGACGAGCTGGACACCCGCATCCTGCGCCTGCTGCTGGAGCAGCCGCGCACGAGCGTGCGGGAGTACGCCCGGCTCCTCGGCGTCGCGCGCGGCACCCTGCAGGCCCGCCTCGACCGGCTGGAGCGGGACGGCGTGATCACCGGCACGGGTCCGTCCCTCTCCCCCGCCGCACTGGGCCACCCGGTGCTCGCGTTCGTGCACATCGAGGTCACCCAGGGCCATCTGGACGAGGTGGGCGAGGCGCTGGCCGCCGTACCGGAGATCGTCGAGGCGTTCTCCATCACCGGTGGCGGCGACCTTGTGACGCGGGTCGTGGCGCGCGACAACGAGCATCTGGAGGACGTGATCCAGAAGCTCATCAGCGTGCCCGGCGTGGTCCGCACCCGCACCGAGGTGGCACTGCGCGAACGGGTGCCGCACCGGCTGCTGCCGCTGGTGGAGTCGATCGGGCGCGCTGCCGCGAGGTAGCTCCCGGTCCGCAACTTGCAGTCTCGTCAAGACCGTTGACGCACTCCTGTCCCCCCTCTAACGTCTGGTCGACCATCCGCACACCGTTCGCAATGTCGAACAAGCGAGGGGGAGCGACCCCCACGTGGACCGGAGGAGCAGCACATGGCACCGCCCCTCAGCAGACGGATCCTTCTCCGGAGCGCGATGCTCGCGGCGGCCGTCCCCGCACTCTCCGCCACGGCGGCCACCAGAGCCTCCGCGGCCGCCGTCCCGCCGTCGGCCGCCTGGTCCCTGCAGCCCTTCCCACTCGAGGACGTCGCCCTCGGCCCCGGAGTCTTCGCCGCCAAGCGGCAGTTGATGCTCGACCACGCCCGTGGCTACGACGTGAACCGGCTGCTGCAGGTCTTCCGCGCCAACGCCGGCCGCTCCACGCTCGGCGCGGTCGCCCCCGGCGGCTGGGAGGGCCTGGACGGGGAGGCGAACGGCAACCTGCGCGGCCACTACACCGGGCACTTCCTCACCATGCTGTCCCAGGCGTACGCGAGCACCGGCGAGAAGGTGTTCGCGGACAGGATCCGCACGGCGATCGGCGCGCTGACGGAGGTGCGCGAGTCGCTGCGGCACGACCCCACCGTGCTCAGCGTCGACGGCAGGTTCGGTACGGCCGTGGAGAACGTGCGCGGCTCCTACCAGTACGTCGAGCTGCCGTCCGGCGTCCTCGGCGGCGCCGCGGAGGTCACCCTCGCCGCCTGGGTGAAGCCCAGCCATGACGCCGGCTGGACCCGGATCTTCGACTTCGGCAACGACACCACCCGCTATCTCTACCTGGCCGCACGCAACGCGAGCGGCGTGCCCCGGTTCGCCGTCACCACCGGCGGTGCGGGCGGGGAGCAGGGGATCAACGGCACCGCCGCGCTGCCCCTGAACCAGTGGAGCCACCTCGCGGTGACGATCGCCGCGGGCACCGGAACCCTGTACGTCAACGGCACGGCCGTGGCCCGGAACACCGCCATGTCGCTCACCCCGGCCGCCCTCGGCACGCTCGCCCACCACTGGCTCGGCCGGTCCCACTACGCGTCCGATCCCGTCTTCGCGGGCGCCTTCGGCGGCTTCGACGTGTGGTCGCGGGCGCTGACCGCCGACGAGGTGACGCAGTTGCAGAGCGGCCGGACGGCCGGCGACCTCGCCTCCTACGCGTTCGACGAGACGTCGGGAAGCACGTTCGCGGACGCCTCCGGGCACGGCCTGACCGCCACCCTGCGCCGCACCTGGGGCGGGCCCAGCCATCCGGGCTTTCTCGCGGCCTACCCGGAGACCCAGTTCATCCAGCTGGAGTCGATGACCGGCAGCGACTACACCAAGGTGTGGGCGCCCTATTACACCGCCCACAAGATCCTCAGAGGGCTGCTGGACGCCTACCTCGCCACCGACGACGACCGCGCACTCGACCTGGCCTCCGGGATGTGCGACTGGATGTACTCCCGGCTGTCGAAGCTGCCCGAGGCCACGCTCCAGCGCATGTGGGGCATCTTCTCCAGCGGGGAGTTCGGCGGCATCGTCGAGGCGATCTGCGATCTGCACGCGCTGTCCGGCAAGGCCGAACACCTCGCGCTGGCCCGACTGTTCGACCTCGACAAGCTCATCGACGCCTGCGCCGCGAACACCGACACGCTCGACGGCCTGCACGCCAACCAGCACATCCCGATCTTCACCGGCCTCGTGCGGCTGTACGACGCGACGGGCGAGACGCGCTACCTCACCGCCGCGAAGAACTTCTGGACCATGGTCGTCCCGCACCGCATGTACGGCATCGGCGGCACCAGCACGGGCGAGTTCTGGAAGGCGCGGGACGCCATCGCGGGGACGATCGGCGCGACGAACGCCGAGACGTGCTGCGCGTACAACCTGCTGAAGCTGAGCCGGACACTGTTCTTCCACGAGCAGGACCCGGCCTACATGGACTACTACGAGCGGGCCCTGTACAACCAGGTCCTCGGCTCCAAGCAGGACACCGCCGACGCGGAGAAGCCGCTGGTCACGTACTTCATCGGGCTCACCCCTGGCCATGTGCGCGACTACACGCCCAAGCAGGGCACGACCTGCTGCGAGGGCACCGGCATGGAGAGCGCCACCAAGTACCAGGACTCGGTGTACTTCAAGGCCGCCGACGGCAGCGCGCTCTACGTCAACCTCTACAGTCCGTCCACGCTCACCTGGGCCGAGAAGGGCATCACGCTCGCGCAGAGCACCGACTTCGCGCGCGAGCAGGGCAGCACGCTGACGGTGCGCGGGCGGACCGCCGCCTTCGCGTTGCGGCTGCGGGTGCCGTCCTGGGCCACGGCCGGGTTCCGGGTGACGGTCAACGGGCGGAAGGTCAACGGGACGCCGACGCCCGGCAGTTACTTCACGGTGTCCCGGACCTGGCGGGACGGGGACGTCGTCCGGGTGGCGATGCCGTTCCGGCTGCGCGTGGAGCAGGCGCTCGACGACCCGTCCCTGCAGACCTTGTTCTACGGCCCGTTCAACCTGGTGGCCCGCGACTCCTCCACTCAGTACCTGGAGTTCGGGCTCTACCGCAACGCGGCCCTCTCCGGGGACCTGCTGCCCTCCCTCACCCCGGTGAGCGGGAAGCCGCTGCACTTCACGCTCGACGGCACCGAGTTCGCCCCCTTCTTCGAGGGCACCGAGGATCCCACGCACGCGTATGTGCGCAGGACCGAACCCCGGGTGGTGTTCGGGAACAGCGACTCGGGCGTGGCCAACCCGGCGAAGGCGAACGGGACGACCCTGCTCGACGAGGTGTGGGCCGCGGCGCCGTTCCGTGGGAAGGCGGCGCTGGTGACGCGGGTGCGGACCGTGGTGGACGCATGGATGGCCGCCGGGCTGCTCACGCGGGCCGACGGGGAGACGGTGGTGCGTACGGCACGCGGGGCGACCTTCGTGCCGTAGGACCGGCGGACCGGGGGGCGAGGACCGGCGGGTCGCTACGACCGGCGGCGGGGCTTGCCGCCGCCTGTGCCACGCCGGCCGCCACCGCTCTTCGTCCCCCCGCTCTTCGCACCGCCGCTCTTCGCACCGCCGCTCTTCGCACCGCCGCTCTTCACGCCCCCGGCCCGGCCGCCGACGCTCTTGCGGGGCGCGCCGCCGCCCGGCTGCGCCTTGCGCGGCTGCCGCTCCTTCGCCGGGGCGGCCTGCGGGGCACGGCCCCGGGTGCTGTTGACCGTGCGGCCGCGGACGATGCCGATGAAGTCCTCGACCAGGTCGGTGGTCGCCTCCTCCGGCCAGGAGAGCGCGACCTCCGACTGTGGGGCGTCGACGACCGTGCGGTAGGTGAGATCGCGGCGGTGGTGCAGGCGCGCCAGGGACTGGGGCACGACCAGGACGCCGATGTTCGCCGCGACCAGCTCGATCGCGTCCTCGGTGGTCGCGGGGCGCTCGAAGGCGGGCTCGCCGGGCGGCTGCTCCCAGCCGAAAACGTCGTCGAGGGGGTGCAGGACCACCTCGTCGGCGAGGTCGTCCAGGGTGATCTCCTCGGCCGCCGTGATCACGTGGTCCTTGGGGACCACGACCACGGTCGTCTCGGTGTAGAGGGGGATCGCGCTGAACACCGTACGGTCGACCGGGAGGCGCACGAAGGCCGCGTCGGCGGCGCCCTCGCGCAAGACGTCGGAGGCCTCGGCGGGGGTCACCTGGAGAAGGGTGAGGGGCGTGTCGGGCAGGCGCTCCTGCCAGATCCGCGCCCACTTGGCGGGCGTCACTCCGGGGACGTACGCGAGCCGGAACGAGAGGGAATCCGCCGAGTCGGTCATCCCGCCAGGTTACCGGCCGTGGTCGGAGGTCTCGTCAACGGCCGATACCCTGGGAAGTATGAGTTCGCAGCAGAGCACCCAGACGATGAAGCCCGCCACCGCGGCGAAGAAGCTGGGTGTGTACCTCCCCGCCACGCCCGCCGAGTTCCAGGAGGGCGTCGTCTCGCGCGCCGAACTGAACGAGCTCCAGGCGAACCCGCCCGAGTGGCTGCGGACGCTGCGCGAGACCGGCCCGCACCCCCGTCCGGTGGTCGCGGCCAAGCTGGGCGTCTCCATCGCGGGTCTGGCCCGCGGCGGGGTGACCGAGGCGCTCACCACCGAGCAGATCGAGGCCATCAAGGACGCCGGGCCACAGTGGCTGGAGAAGGAGCGCGCCACCCAGGCCGAGGTCCGCAAGGAGACCGTCCGCATCAAGAAGCGCGACGCGGAGCGCACCGAGTCCTGAGGCCCCCGGCGTCCTGACGCCCGCGAGTCGCCCTCGGGCCGTCGCTTTGACTACGATCTGGGCAGGTTCACCAACGTGGGTGTTTCGAGGTTGCTGGGGGTTGGGATGGTTGCTGGTCGTGTGGTGCGCTTCGACAGCCAGCGCGGTTACGGGTTCATCGCGCCCGACGACGGCGGGGAGGACGTATTCCTGCACGTCAACGACATGCTGATGCCCGAGTCGCAGGTGCGCCGGGGCATCGTGGTGGAGTTCGAGATCGAGGACGGCGAACGCGGTCCGAAGGCGTCCGGCGTGCGGCTCGCGCGGGGCGCGGACGGCAAGCCCCTCGCCGCCGACGACGACGTCCTGTGCGATGTGCTCAGCACGGAGGAGTTCACCCGGGACGTCACGGAGGCGCTGCTGACGTCGGCGCCCTCGCTCACCGGCGAGCAGATCGTCCAGGTGCGGGCCGGGCTGGCGCAGTTCGCGAAGAACCACGGCTGGGTCGAGGGCTGACCCGACGCCCGGCGCCCGACGCCGGGTCCGAGGCGGCCCGGTCCGGGCCGCCTCCTCCGCCGCCGGCACCTGTCCCCGGGCCGGTTCCCGGGCGTGTTCCCGGCCCTGTCCCAGCCTCCGAACCGGCGTCTCAGGAAGGGCCGGACCAGGCCTGATCGGCTGTCGGACCCCGTTGTCAGTGGCCTGTTCTACAGTTCCCGTCACGTGATCACTGCGGGTGCGGGAGGCACACATGGGGTGGGTGTCGGCCGGCGACTACGAAGTCGCTCTCGACGACGGCAAGGTGGTGTGCCGCAACGCGGCCGGGCGACGGCTGAAGTCCGTACCGCCCAAGATCGCCGACGATCCGGCGGTGGTGGGCCTGCGGCAGCTCACCGAGTGGCTGGAGCGGCACGAATGCCAGTGCCTGGCCGACGTGGAGCGCTGGATGGTGCGCTCGCTGCCGGTGCCGCTCGCCGTCCTCGCGCGGGTGTGGCCCGACCCCGCCTGGCAGGCCGCCCTGCGCGACCTCGTGGTCACCGGCGCCGACGGCGAGGTGGCCGGGTTCCTGCGGGACGCCGACCCCGAGCGCGGCCTCGGCCTGGTAGACCTCGACGGCGACACCGTCCGCATCGCCCCGGACCTCGTCCGCCTCCCGCACCCCGTGCTCCTCGAAGACCTGGAGGAGCTGCGGGAGTTCGCCGTGGAACTCGGTGTGGAGCAGCGCGCCCAGCAGCTCTTCCGCGAGGTGTGGCAGCGGCCCGCCGCGCTCGACGCCGAGGGCACCGCCGTCGAGGAGTACGCCGGCGGGGTGTTCAAGGAGCAGCGGTTCCTGCACGGCCGGGTCACCCAGCTCGGCCACCGCGTGCGCGGCGGCCACGCCGTCACCTCCGTCCTGGAGGACGGCCGCACCGTCGAGGCCCGCGTGTGGGTCGGCGACTACGAGAGCTACGAGCAGGCGGAAACCGGCCCCCTGGTGTTCACCGACTCCGCCGGTCGGGTGCTCAAGCTCGGTCGGATCGGGCCGGTGGCCTGGTCGGAGGGCATGCGCATGGCCGCCGCGCTGTACGCCGGGCGGGACGTCGAGGACGAGGAACGGGCGGCATGACGACCTACGACGAGACCACCGCGGCCACCCTGCTCGACGCGGGCGCCGTCCTGCCCCCGGGCAGCACGGCCCGCGAGGACGCCGACACGCTCACCGTCCGCACGTACCGCCATCCCGCGCTGGACGACCGGCGGATCGTGCGGCTGGTGCCGGGCACCCTGGGCGAGGCCGAGGACCTCGCCCTGGACTTCCTCGGACTGGCCCGGGAGACGGAGACCCCCGAGGTCGGTCAGGTGCGCCGGGAGACGCTCGGCTTCCCCGCCTGGGCGCTGGTCCACGACCCGGCGAACGGCCATCACGCGCTGGCGCTGGTCAAGGACGTCGAACGGCTCGCGCGGCAGGCCAAGTCCCGCCCCGGCCACGCCAAGGACGGCTTCGAGGAGCTCGGCACCCGGCTCGGCCGGGCCGTGCCGCACTTCCTGCCCACGTTCTACGAGCAGGCCGCCCGCGTCTTCCTCCAGCACGAGAACACGACGTACGCGTCCGCGTTCTTCGGCAAGGCCCGCGAGGCCGAGCGGGTGCACGCGCTGGCGGTGGACGAGGAGCGGCAGCGGGCCGTGTTCCTGGAGTTCGCCTTCGCCGGGGCGCTGACGGTCAAGGCTCTCAAGGAACACGTCAGGGCCCTCGCCACACGGCTCGACCCGGCCGCGGCCTGGGCGCAGTTCCGGCAGCTGACCGTGGAGCGCTGCGCCGCCGGGATGCCGCCGTACGCCTCGCTGCCGCAGGACGCGCGCGGGCTGATCAAGGCCGCGGGCCTCGACCGGGTCACCGAGGAGTGCGCCCTGGTCGCCGATCTGCTCGCGTCGCCCGCCGCGGTCCGGGCCCCCACGTCCTTCTGGAACTCCTACCGGTCGACGCTGGCCGTCCTCGCGGAGCAGCGACCAAAGGTGCGGGAGCGGCTGTTGGAGATCATGCCGGCCGGCCTGGGCCGTTCCGTCGAGGACGACGAGTTCTGGCTGGCGCTGCTCACGGAGTGCGGGGCGGACCTGCTCCTCACCGGTGAGACGGCCTCCGAGGCGGACCCGGCGGACTGGCTGGGCCGGTGGGCCCTGCACCGCAAGCACGGCGGCAATGTCAGCGACCGTTCCCCGGCCACCCTCGCCCTCGTGGAGCGGATGGCGCCCCGCCTGCGGGAGCAGGGCCGCCGCGTCGACCTGTGCACGGGCCGCTGGCACGCCGGCGCCGACCTCGACCTGCTGGACCTGTGCGTGGCCGAGCGCGTGCCGCTTACGCTGCCCGGCCCCGACCAGGTCGTGTACCTCTCTCTGGACCGCTGGCTGCGCGAGCCCCGGCCCGGCCGGCGCGACCTGACGGCGACCGCCGCGGATCCGCGCTTCCGGCGCCTGCTGTACGCCGACATCGGCACCGTCAGCGGCTTCCGTCCCGCGGCCGAGGTGCTGGAGGGCCTGGCCGCCCACCCCGTACTCAGTGATGTGCTGCGCGGGTGGTTGGACGACTCGGCCGGGCAACTGGCCTCGGCGGTCGGCCTGCCCGCCGCGCGGGCCGCGCTGGAACGGCTGCGCCCGTTCCGCGCGGTGGCCGCCCGGGTGAGCCCGGCGGCCGTCGCGAAGGTCGCCGCGCACGAGGTCGCGCCCCTGCTCGGGCACACCCTGCGCGCCGGGATCCTGGACGAACTGGGCTGGCCCGCCCTCGAGGAGGCGCTGCGCCGGATCGACGCCGAGACCAAGCCCGGCCGCGACCAGGACAACCCGCTGACCGTCCAGGAGGCGTGGCCCGCGCTGATCGTCTCCCGCAAGCACAAGGTGCTCGTGGTCGGCCCGGAGGAGATCCTGCTGGAGCACGACCTGCGGCTGCCCGTGTCCCCGAGCCGCTGGCAGCTTCCGTCGTTCCGCTACACCGACGGCGAACTGCTGGTGATGTGGCGGGAGGACGGCAAGCAGTTCGGCTACTGGTCCGCCCGCCCCGCCGACGTGTTCCCGCTCACCGGCGACCAGATTCCCCACTACTGGTACGGCGGCAGCGAGGCGGGCACCCCTTCGATCCCGCTGCCCGACGGCGGCCGCGCCAACGGCGGGCGCACCCTGCACGCGGGCGACACCGTCCTGCCCGCCGGCCGGCGCGTCCTCGGCGACGGCACCTCGTACTGGCGTCAGGGCAGGCAGGGCCGGCTCCACGTGTGGCTGGAGTACGACCCGGCCACCGGCACGCACGGGCGCGCCTCGCTGCCCGCGTTCCTGCAGTCCGGCATCCATGAGGACGCGACGCTGCTCCAGCAGCACTGCGAGCTGCTGCCGCTCCAACCGGGCCTGGAACAGAGCCCGTTCGGCACGGACGGCACGGTCCTCGGGCGCTGGGTGCGTACCCAGGGCGAGGGCGCCGAGGCCCGGACGGTCGTCGGTACGCCGGACGGCCGGACCGTCGCCCTGCCCTGGGCCGGCGGCCGGGCGCCGGGTGTGCCACTCGGTTCGCTGCGGATGCCCGGCGGGGCCGAGCCCGTCGCCGTCCGGCTCCACCGGCAGATCGCCCTGTACGCGTGCGACGACGCCTCCGCCGCCGGGGAACTGGGCCGGGTGACGCCGATGGAGCGTGGCAGCGAGTTCGCCGCCGGTACCCGGTTCGTCCCGCCGGTGGAGTTCTGGCACGCCCTTCGCCCGCGCGACGAGCGCGCGTCGGCCGTCCTGCGCGCGCTGACCGACGAGCAGGCGGCCGGACTGCTGCGGACGGCGGCGCAGGCGCTGGATGAGCGCCAGGGGAAGTTGGCCGCGGCCAGGGCGGTCGACGGGACGGCGGAGAGCAAGGCCGTCGTCCCGGCCGCGGACGAGGTGATCCAGGAGATCGTCTCCCGCGCCCTGCCCGCGCTCGGCGACTCCGGGCTCGTCACGGGTGTCGCCGCGCTCGTGCGCGCGATGCTGCGGCTCACGGAGTCGGCCGCCTCGTTCGTGGCGCCGCCGGTCGAGCGGCCGAAGGCGGAGCGCGGCCGCGTCGACGGCATGTTCGCCGACTTCGAGCCCGAGCACGGCGACGACGAGACGCTGCGCGAGGCCACCACCGGCCTCGTCGAGGTGCAGGGCTGGTGGGGCAACGAGACGCGGTGGACCACGCTGCGGCAGATCCGCGCCGTCAACCACGTGCTGTCCGGGAAGCAGGCCGACGGCAAGCCTTTGGCCGAGGCCTCCCGGTCCGCCGGCGTCGCCGACGGCTGGCGCAGCGACGAGTTCACCGTTCCCGGCATCGGCCTGGTCTGGACACCCGTTCTGGACGTGCTGCGCCCGCTCGCGTACCGCGCTGCCGGCCCGACGGTGACCGACGCTCAACGCGAGGCGCTGCTCCTGCTGTTCGAGGCGATCGCCGACGGGCCGCTGGCCGTGCCCGCGGGCGCGCTGCGCGAGGTCGTGCTGAGCGAGCTGCACGAGAACCAGCAGCGGGTCGGTCAGGTGCTGCGCCGGGACGGCCGTACCGTCGTCGTCCTCGGCTGCCAGAGCATCGACCGGGAGCCCGAGCAGGTGAACTGGCTCGCCCTGGACCACGACCCGACCGGCGTGTTCGGCGCGATCGCCCACTTCACGCTGGAGCGGGAGACCGCGCACCCGGCGGTGTTCCCCGCCGACGCGCTGACCGCCGTCACCGGACTCGTCCGGGACAAGGGGCCGGCGCCCTGGCAGCCGGAGGCGCCCGCCGCCCTCGCCGCCGCCTCGGGCGGCGGGCTGGGGCCCGTGCAGGCGGCGCTGCTGCTCGCGGCCAGGCCGAAACAGCTCACCGCCGAGGTGATCGCCGCGACCGGGCTGAAGCCTCGTCAGAAAGAGCTCGGCGACGCCCTGTTCGCGTCGGTCGGGCACGACGACCGGGCGGCGCTCGTCGGCGCGCTGCTGCCGCACCGCCCCGGCGACCTGTGGACGGCCGGTCCGGACATCGAGGCGGCGGGCCGCGTGTGGGCCGAGCGGCTCGGCGCGGTCGTCCGGCTGCCCGAGGACCTCGCCGGGGAGCTCTCCCTCGGCGGGCTGCCCACCGGCTCGGCCGAGGAGGTCCTCAACCCCGGGCTCACCCCGTGGATCAGCCGCACCACCGTCCAACGGCCGGACAAGGACGGCAACCTGGTCGCGGAGGACCCGCAGGCGCTGCCCGGCCGGTACGACCTGACGCGTGCCGTGGCCGCCCTGGCCGGGCTCGCCTACTCCCTGCCGTACGGGCACCCGCTGCGGGCCGTCCTGCCGGCGAGCCTGGCCGCGTTGCGCCGCCGCGTCGCCGACCCGGGGCTGCTGGTCGACCTGGACGTCGCGTGGACGGACAAGGGCTCCTCGACCGCCGTCGAGCTGCGCAAGGCGTACGGGCTGCCCGTCGCAGGGGGCGCCGGCGCGGACGGTCTGACACACGCGGGCGAGGCGCTGGTGCTGCGCCCGTGGTACGGCGACCAGGAGACCGTCCTGGTCCGGCCGGGCGCGCTCGGCTCCCCCGACGACCCGGTGTTCGGGCTCCTCGAAGGGCTCGTGGGGCTCGGACGGGGCCATGGCGTGTGGGCGCTGCGGACGATCCTCGACGAGGAACTCGCCCGCGCGCTCGCGGCCGGAACCGACACCGAGGGACCCGCCGGGTACGCCCAGGACCCGACCTTCAGCGTGCCCGAACTGGTCGTCGAGGTCGCTGCGGAGCACGGCTTGAGCGAGGACGCGGCGGCGCTCTACCTCCAGTTGCTGGCCCTCCCGGATCCGACCGACCGCAACTGCGTGCGCTGGACCGGCTGGAAGCCCGCCCGGACGAAGAAGGCCCGCGTGGAACTCGCGGCGACCCGCCTGGTCGTCGAGGCCAAGCGGCCGCGTGCCGGGCGCACCCTCTTCCTGCCGGGCGGCTGGCTGGACCTGAAGTCTCCCGCGCTGCCGGTGGAGATCTGGAAGGAGAGCCTCTACCCGGTGCGCGCCCATGCGCGCGCGGTGCCCCTGGCCCCGGTGCCCGAGCTGTTCACGCGCGCGTGGGACCGCGTCCGCGCCGGTGACGCCCCGGCCTACGAGCAGCTCACCACTCGGACCACCCGTAAGGGCCGCCGATGACCGCCCTCCCGCCCCGCCTGGAAGAACGCGCGCCGATGACCGCCACCGCCCCGTCCGACACCGTCCCCTCCGCCGACCCCGTCCGCCAGATCGTCCCGCCCGAGGACCGGTACGCCACCGAGCTGGCCTTCCTCGCCGCATACGACGACGGGCCGCGCCCGCCCGCCTGGCGGCTCACCCCGCGTGCCGTCGTCACGTTCGTCATGGGCAGCGACGGCCGCGCCCTGAAGCTGCCCGACGGCGTCGACGCCCCCGACGGGGTGCCGCGCCGCTTGGCGGTGGAGGGCAAGTTCGTCGGCGACCGGGCGCTGGTGGAGCGGTGCGTGGTCACGCTGGCCGGGGAGCGCGGGCTGTTGCTCGTGGGCGAGCCCGGTACCGCCAAGTCGATGCTGTCGGAGCTGCTGTCCACCGCCGTGTGCGGCACCAGCGGCCTGGTCGTGCAGGGCACGGCAGGCACGACGGAGGACCAGCTCAAGTACGGCTGGAACTACGCCCTGTTGCTCGCGCAGGGGCCGAGCCGGCAGGCGCTGGTGCCCTCGCCGGTGCTGACCGCCATGTCCCGGGGCGCCATCGCCCGGGTCGAGGAGGTCACCCGCTGTCTGCCCGAGGTGCAGGACTCGCTGGTCTCGCTGCTGTCGGAACGGCGCATCGCCGTACCCGAACTGGCGGGCGGCGACGACGCGTTGGCGCATGCCGCGCCGGGCTTCAACCTGATCGCCACGGCCAACCTGCGCGACAAGGGTGTCTCGGAGATGTCCGCGGCCCTCAAGCGCCGCTTCAACTTCGAGACGGTCGGCCCGATTCCGGACCTCGACGCGGAGACCGCGCTGGTGCGCAGCCAGGCGCGGGCGTCGGTGGAGCGGGCCGGGGCGCCCTTCCAGGTCGACGACGCCGTGCTGGAGGCTCTGGTCACCGCCTTCCGCGATCTGCGGGAGGGCCGGTCGGCGGAGGGCTGGGAGGTGGAGCGGCCGTCCACGGTGATGAGCACCGCGGAGGCCGTGTCCGTCGCGGGCGCGCTGGCGCTCGCGGCGGCGTACTTCCCGGGGGACCGTGACGTGCTGGGCCTGCTGCCGGGCCATCTGCTCGGCGTCGTCCGCAAGGACGACCCCGCCGACGCGGCCCGGCTGCGCGGCTACTGGGACGGTCCCGTCCGTCGCCGCGCGGAACAGGGCTCGGCCACCTGGCGCACCCTGTGGGATCTGCGCACGGTCCTGGAGGGCTGACGGCGTGTCCCTCCACCCCACCGCACCGGGCGCCCCGGACGAGGCGCTCGCCGCCCTCACCGACCCGGCCGCGCCCTACCTCATCGGCGTACGGCACCACGCGCCCTCGCTGGCCGCCGCCGTGCCCGCGCTGCTGGATCAGGCGAAGCCGGACGTGGTGCTCGTCGAGCTGCCGGTCGAGATGCAGGAGTGGCTGCCCTGGCTCGGGCACGAGGGGACCCGGGCCCCGGTGGCGCTCGCCGCGGCGCCAGGTGACAGCAGGGGCGGCGGGGGCAACGGGGGCGGCGGGGGTCCGGCGTTCTATCCGTTCGCCGACTTCTCGCCCGAGTTGGCCGCGGTGCGCTGGGCCGCCCGGCGCGGTGTCCCGGTGATCGCCTGCGACCTGCCCCTCACGGACCGGGCGTGGGCCGAGGGGCGCGACGGCGGCACGGCGCCAGGGGGTGCGCGGGGGCTCACCGACGCGCTCCGCGCCCGGCTCACCGGCCGCCCCGGCGACGATCTGTGGGACCGGCTGGTCGAGGCCACCGCTCCGGGCTCCCCGCCCGAGGCCCTGCGCCGGGCGGCCCTGCTGACGGGGTGGGCGCTGCGCGAGGACGCGGCCGCCTGCGGCGGGGTGCCCGAGCTGGATCTGCGGCGCGAGTGGTGGATGCGGTCCCGTATCACCGAGGCCACCGCCGACGGCGCCCGGGCCGCTGTGATCATCGGCGCCTTCCACGCCCCGGCGCTGACGGGGTCGGCCCTGGCCGAACCAAGCACCTTCGCCTTCCACGCCCCGGCGCTGACGGGGTCGGCCCTGGCCGAACCAAGCACCTTCGCCGAGCGGCCCGGACAGGAACGGCCCGAGGCCTCTCACCCCGGCGGTCGCGGGCGGGCAGAGACGTCCGGCTCGGCCCTGCCCGAGAAGGGCAGGGCTTCCGGCCCGGCCGGCGACGAGCCGCCGGATGTCTCCCTCCCGGCCGGCGGCGAGCGGGCCGAAGCCGGCGCCCCGGGGCGGGGCTCGTGGACCACCTCCCTGGTCCCCTATTCCTATGCGCTCCTGGACGAGCGCTCCGGCTATCCGGCCGGGATCCGGGACCCGGAGTGGCAGGACATGGTGTGGCGGGCGGCAGGGGATCCGGCCGCGTTGGAGGAGGCGCTGACGCGGGCGGCCGTGCGGGTCTGCGCGGAGTTGCGGGGGCTCGGGCATCCGTCCGGGCCCGCCGACGCGCGGGAGATCACCCGGCTGGCCTCGGATCTGGCCCGGCTGCGCGGGCTGCCCGCGGCGGGCCGTGGCGAGTTGGCCGAGGCCGTGCAGACGGTCCTCGCGCAGGGCGAGCCGTACGGGCGGGGACGGGCCGTGGCGCGGGCGATGGAGCGGGTGCTCGTCGGCACGCGTACCGGCCGGCCCTCGCCGGACGCGCCGCGCAGTGGTCTCGCCCCGGCGGTCGAGGGCGAGGTGGCGGGGCTGCGCCTGCCCGGACCGGAGAGCTCCTTGGGCGCGGCCCGGGAGCTGCGGCTCGACCCGCTGCGCTCGGATCTCGACCGGCGTCGTGAGCTGCTGTTGCGGCGCCTCACGGTGTGCGGGGTGCCGTACGGGGAGGCGAAGGAGGTCGTCGGCGCGGGCGGCGCCGAGGCCCTCACCTCGCGTTGGGAGGTGCGCTGGACGCCGGCGACGGCGGCCATGCTGACCGCGGCCGGCGTGCGCGGGGTCACCGCCGCCCAGGCCGCCGAGGGCGTGCTGCGTGAACGGCGGCGCACGGAGCGGGACGAGGGCGGTTCGACGGCCGCCCAGGTGCTGCAAGGGCTGGCGGAAGCCGCGGAGTGCGGGCTGGCGCTGCTCGCCGACGAGCGGCTCGACGACATCGCCGAGGTGCTGCCGCACTCTGGCACGCTGCCCGAACTCCTCGCCGCTCTGGCCCTGTTGGACCGGCTGCGGTCCGGTCACGTGCCGGGGCTCGGCGCCGACGAGGACCGTACGGCGCGTGCGGCCGGTGTCGCCGAGGGGCTCACCGCGGCGGCGGTGCGGCAGGTGGACGGCCTGACCGGCTCCGAGGACCCCGCCGACGCCCACGCCCTGCTCGAACTCGCCCACCGGGCCGACCTGTTGGGCGGAATCCGGCTCACCGACGCCCTCGCCCGACTGGCCGCCGCCGGCTCCCCGCTGATGCGCGGCGCCGCCGGAGCCGTCCCGGTGCTGCTCGGGCAGGAGGACGCCCGGGCCTTCGGTGACCGTGTCGCCTCGTGGGTCGACGGGGCCGTAGATCCCGACGCGCGGTCGGCGCTGACCGCCCGGCTGAGCGGGCTGCTCACCGCCGCGGGCCCACTGCTGGAAGCCGCGGCGCCCGCGCTGGAGCCCCTGCTCGACCGCGTCTCGGAGCTGCCCGACCGGGAGTTCCTCGACCGGCTTCCCGCGCTGCGGGGCGGATTCGACACACTGAGCCCCGCCGCCCGCGACCGTCTCCTCGCGGCCGTCGAGGAACGCCTCGACACCGGGTACGTCGCCGACACCGACGGCGTCGACCCGGCCGCGCTCGCCGCCTGGACCGGAGCGGACCTCGCGGCCCGCGCCACCCTGCGATCGCTGAGGCTGCTGCCCGCGCCACGCGGCGACGCACAGCCGCCGATCCCCGAGGCCGTCGCCCCCGCAACCGCCCCCACCCCCACCACCGGCACCGGCACCGGCACCCGCCCCGTCGTGGGCTCCGTCGAGGAGGATCGCCGCCTCGCTCCCGCCGACCGATGGCGGCTCGTCCTGGGCCGCCGCAGCGACCGGCTCCCTTCGTCCGCCCGCACGTTGGCGACGGCGCTGGACGAGCTGTACGGCAGCGGGCGCGGCGAGGGCAGCCGTGGGGACCTGACGGGCCCGGGGTCCGGCGGCGGCCGGGACGTGCCGTATCCCGGGGTGCGGGAGTGGTCGGAAGAACTGACGGCGCTGTTCGGGCCGGGCATCCGCGAGGAGGTGCTGGCGGCGGCCGCCGCGTCGGGCCGCAACGACGTGCTCATGGAACTGGACGCGGACAGCGTGCGCCCCTCGGTCGATCTGCTGCGCACGGTGCTGCGGCACGCGGGCGGGCTGCCCGAGGCCCGGCTGGCCGCGCTGCGTCCGCTCGTCCGGCGGCTGGTCGACGCGCTGACCCGGCAGCTCGCCACCCGGCTGCGGCCCGCCCTGCACGGCACGACGCTGCCGCGCCCCAGCCGGCGTCCGGGCGGCGGTCTCGACCTGCCCCGTACGCTGCGCGCCAACCTGGCGACCGCGCGGCGCGACCCCGACGGCACGGTGCACGTCATCCCCGAGCGCCCGGTGTTCCGCACGCGGGCGCGACGGGCCGCCGACTGGCGGCTGATCCTCGTCACGGACGTGTCGGGGTCCATGGAGGCGTCCACGGTGTGGGCCGCGCTCACGGCCTCGGTGCTGGCCGGGGTGCCGACGCTGTCCACGCACTTCCTGGCGTTCTCCACGGAGGTCATCGACCTCACCGGCCAGGTCGACGACCCCTTGTCACTGCTGCTGGAGGTCAGCGTCGGCGGCGGCACGCACATCGCGGCGGGGCTGCGGCACGCGCGTGAGCTGGTCACCGTGCCGTCGCGGACCCTCGTCGTGGTCGTGAGCGACTTCGAGGAGGGCTACCCGCTCGGCGGGCTGCTCGCCGAGGTGCGCGCGCTGGTCGGGGCGGGCTGTCACGTCCTGGGCTGCGCGAGCCTCGACGACTCCGGCCGGCCCCGCTACTCCACGGGCGTCGCCGGTCAGCTCGTCGCCGCGGGGATGCCCGTCGCCGCCCTCAGTCCGCTCGAACTCGCCCGCTGGGTAGGGGAGAAGATCGCATGAGCACGGGTCAGGACCTGCCTCCGGTCGCCCCGTCCGTCACCGCCGAACTCGTCGAGGCGCTCTCGCCCCGGCTGCGCAAGCGGCTGGACGCGGGCATCGCCAAGCTCGCGGCTCGTCCGGTCGTCCGCGAGGGCGACACCGTTCGGATCGCCGTCGACGACGACACCGACGTCGAACTGCACGCGCCGGGCGGCACGGTGGCCGACGCGGACGCGATCCGCTGCGGCTGTCTGCTCGCCCCCGACTGTCTGCACCGCGCGGCGGCGGCCTCGGCCGCACCGGTCGCCGACCCCTCGCCCGACGCGGCACCCACGTCCTCACCGGAAGCGCAGACGGAAGCGAAGAAGAAGACAGAGGCGGAGACAGAGGCGGAGGCGGAGGAGAAGGCGGAGGCGCAGGAAGAGGCGCAGGAAGAGGCGGCGACGCAGGGCTCGAAGCCGGAGCCGGAAGCCGCCGGCCCGGCCCAGCTCGCCGCCGCACGGGCCGTGTACGACGCGTCGGCCGCCGTCCTGGAAGCCGGTACGGACGGGTCCGGCGCCGTGCTCCAGGCGGAGCTCCTGCGCGCCGCGCACACCGCCCGGCTCGCGGGACTCCCCCGTGCCGCCGCCTCGGCGGTCTCCGTGGTCACCGGGATACGCGCGGCCCGCTCCGCCGATCCCGGGTACCGGCGATCCGACCTCGTGGACGCCCTGCGCACCGTCCTCGGCGTGGCCCACCGGCTGCCCTTCGCGAGCGGCCCGGACCTGACCGAACTGCGCGGCGCCGTACGGCAGCCGTACACCCCCGACGGCTCGCTGCGGCTGTACGGCGTCTTCTCCGAGCCGGTGTCGACGGCGACCGGGTACGCGGGCGCGGTCACCTGGACCGCCGACGCCGGGGGCCGCCTCTACACGGTGTCCGACGTGGCTCCGGGCGGACCGAGCCGGGCGACCGGCGCCGCCGACCGTGCCGTCCGGATCGGGGACACCGCGCTGACCCACCGTGAGCTGTCGCGGGCGGGGCTCGCGGTCTCCGGGGCGACCGTCTCGCCGACGGGGCGGCTCGGCGCGGGGGCGGGGGTGCGGGCGGTGCGCGCGTCCGGCGCCGCCTGGGACGCAGAGCCGCTGGAGCGGCTGTGGGCGGTGCCCGTCGCCGAGCAGGTCGCCCGCGCTCTGAGCGATGGCCATGGCCTGCTCTTCCTCGACGTCACCCTGGTGGGCACGGTCCGCGAGTCGGCCGGCGACTGCCTGCTGGCCGACAACGACGGCCTCGCCGTCCGGCTGGCCGCGGCCCACGAGGATCCGGCGCTGCCGTATCGCGACAACCTCCGTCTGCTGGCCGCCGCCCGGGGCAGCCGACTGCGGATCGTGGCGCGGCTCGTGCCGGGTCCGGCCCCGCGCGCGCTGCTGCTCGCCGCCGAACATCCCGCCCGGCCGGACGCCCGGGTGGATTTGGGCCTTGACCGCCTCCAACACGCGGACCTGCCCACGTCCGTGGCGGCCTCCGCCCCCGCCCCCGCTCCCGTGGTGGACGAGGCGCCGCTGCATCTCCTGCGCCGCCGTGTGCACCAGGCGGTCTCCGGCGGCCGTCGGGTGCTTGCGTTCCCGGACAGCGGGCCGGGCGACGGCGGGCGACTGCGGCGCGTCGGTCTCGCCACCGCGGGCGACCTCCTCGACGAGCTGCGGGCCGCCGCCGCGGACCGCTCCCGGGACGCCTTCGGCCGGCTGCTCCCCGCCGACACCGGCCGCTTCGCCCGCGCCTGGCTGGCCGCGGCCGTCTACACCGCCGAGGTCGAACGGGCACTGTGCGCGACGGCCTGGGGTGCGGGGACGGAGGTGGTGCCGGCGGCGCTGTGAGGATGCAGACCGATGGCCGCCCCATTAGGCCAGGATCTGACCTCTATGGCTTCTAAGGTGGTCCTCGACCGCGGAACAGCCTTCACGGCAGTAACGGAAGAAGAGGACCATGAGCGACTCCACCCCCCTCGCCCAGACCGTCACCGGCGAGCGCGCCGACCTGCTGGAGGCGCTCGCCAAGCAGCGGCACTTCCTGCGCTTCACGACCCGCGACCTCACCGACGAGCAGCTCGGGCAGCGGACCACGGCCAGCGAGCTGTGTCTCGGCGGCCTGATCAAACACGTCACGTCGGTCGAACGGTCTTGGGCGACGTTCATCCTGCAGGGCCCGTCGGCGATGCCCGACTTCACCAGCATGACCCAGGAGGACTTCGCCAAGCGGGCCGACGAGTTCCGCATGCTCCCGGGCGAGACGCTGGCAGGAGTGTTGAAGGACTACGACGAGGTGGCGCACCGTACCGACGAGCTGGTCGCGACCCTGCCCGACCTCGACGCGGACCACCCCCTGCCGTCGGCCCCGTGGTTCGAGCCGGGTCTGCGCTGGTCGGCCCGCCGGGTCCTGCTGCAGATCGTCGCCGAGACCGCGCAGCACGCCGGTCACGCCGACATCATCCGCGAGTCCCTGGACGGGTCGAAGAGCATGGGCTGACCTCAGCCACTCCCGAAGACCTCCGCGACCTCCAGGACGTGGGTCTGCCAGGGCTCCAGGGCGACGAACAGGCCCGGGTCGACCAGTTCGTCGCCGTCGCGGTCGTACGACTGTGAGGTGAGCAGGTCGGTCAGGCGGTGCGGGCGCCCGCGCAGGTCGTCCCAGGGCAGGGGCAGCCGGGCCTGGGACGGCTGGTCGGAGTCGTTGACGGCGACCAGGTGGCGGGCGTCACCGTCCATCCAGGTCCAGGCCAGCAGGTTGCGGCGGGTGTCGTTGTCCGGCCAGCGCACGGGCGGTGGCGAGGAGGACGGGCGATGACGGACGGCGACGGAGCGGCGGATGCCGAGCGGAGGCGGCATCGCCGGTGTCAGCGACGACAAGCAGCGGCTGTGCTTCGCGCGAGCAGGAAAAGCCGTCGGACGTCGAGGTTGCTGAACGTCTTGACCACCCGCGACCCCCGGCCAGGTGCCACTGCACGAGGGCGCCGGCAGTGACTGACCGTTCGCCCCGGACATCGCCGGCCAGTACTTCACGGGCGGCCTCGACGAAGGCGTGGACCTCGGCGTCCTGAGGGCGGTGAACCGCACTGACGCCGAGGCGCTCTTCCCCTGCGTCTGGCCGCCGCTCCCCCGTCGGCCGGGTCACGTCCGGCCGGGCCTTGCCTGCGCCACCGCGTTCAACGGGCCGGAGCCCGCCTTGTCTTCACACTCCTCCGGCCCCGCGACAGCTGAGGCCGCCCGACACGGCCGAGGGACGGTTTCTCACGGGAGGTTCGCGGGCTGCTGGGTGAGGCGGATCAGCAGGACGGCCGGGGTGCGCGGGAGCGAGATCCGCAGGCCGCTGCCGTCCCAGACCGCCGAGCCGGCGGTCGCGGCGGACGGGTGCAGGATCTCCGCCCGTACTGCGCGACCGGCCAAGTGCCGGATCGGCAGCCGGAGTTCAACCTCACCACCGCGGCGCCAGACGGAGACGTACGACGTCCGGTCGCCGGGTACCCGCATCCCCAGGGCCAGCCACTCGTCCGTCCACCCGGGCAGGCCGAGCGGCCAGAACGGCGCGGCCTGTGCGAGATCCCCGCGGATCGTCCGGTATGCGCCCACCGCGTCCCGCACCAGGGCGAGTTGACGCTGCGTCATCCGATCCAGATGGCCGGAGAGATGGATGCGTCCGAGGAGGGCGCCGCCGAGGGTGAAGGTGATCAGGTCGTCGTCGTAGCCGGGCTGCGGGTAGGCCCAGACGGCACCCTGCTCGGGCGGGGCGGCCGTCGGCGCGGCGGCGGCGATGGGCGGGTAGCGCAACGGGTCCTGCTGGTCGCTGGTCGACTGGAGCTGGGTGACGGCCAGCGTGGCGCCGTCCATCCGCATGCCCCCCGAGGCGCAGTTCTCCACGACCAGACCGGGATGACGGTCGAGCACCTCGGACAGCCAGTCCAGGTAGGCCTGGGCGTGGCCGAGCAGTCCGGCCCCCGGTGCGAGGTCGCCGGGCGCGCAGGTGCCCGGGCCGATCACGATGTTGTAGTCGAGCTTGAGATAGCCCACGCCCCAGTCGCCGACGATGCGGTCCACCGTCCGGTCCAGGTGCGCGCGGGCCGCCGGGTGCCGTAGGTCGAGCTGGTGGCGGCCCTGCTCGGTGAGGCGTACGCCGTCGCGCTGGAAGAAGGCGTCCGGTGGCAGCGCGGCGGCGACGGGGCTGCGCACCCCGACGACCTCCGGCTCCAGCCACAGCCCGGGCACCATGCCCCGTTCCCGGATCCGCTCCAGGACCGCCCGGATCCCACCGCCGGGGAAGCGGCGCGGCGAGGGCAGCCACTCGCCGACGCTGTCCCACCAGCCGTCGGCGTCGTCGTCGTACCAGCCGGAGTCGATGCAGAAGTACTCCGCTCCGGCCTCGGCCGCCGCGTCGATCAGGGGCAACAGCTTCTCCGTCGTCGGGTCGCCCATCAGCGTGTTCATGTAGTCGTTGAAGACGACGGGGAGCGCCGCGTGGTCCGGGTGCGGACGGCGGACGGCACGGCGGTACGAGGTCAGCGCGCCCATCGCCGCGTCGAACCCGGCGCCGAGGGCCAGGACCCCGGGCACCGTGGTGAACTCCGCGCCGGGGGCGAGGCGGACCCGCCACTGGTGCTCCGCGTCCGTGGGACCGTTCAGCGCCAGGTAGGTACGGCGGGCGCGTTCGCCCAGGTCCCAGCGCCAGCCGGCCGGAGACTCGACCTGCCACAGCCAGGTCCGGCCGCTCCCCCGCTCGGTCAGCGCACCCATCGGCAGATGCCCGTCGGTGGGCCAGCTGCCGCGTCCAGTGAGGGCGAGGGCGGCCCGGCTGTCGTGCTGGTGGGCGTCGGCGTTGATGTCGGCGACCGTGTCGCGCAGCGGCTCGGCGTACCAGCGGCACTCCGCGAGCCAGTCGTTGCGGGCGCGGTGCACGTCGAGGTCGTCCGGCGAGGGCAGGCCGCCGAGCAGCAGGCTGCTGACGGACTGGACGACGACAGGCTCGGCGCCCTCGTTGCGCAGCCGGACGCGGGAGCACAGGACGGGCAGTCCGGCGGGAGACGTCAGCTCGACGAACGCCGTCAACCCGGTTTCCTCGTCGTGGAGTTCGACGGTCAGCCACTGCCGGTCGGTGCAGGTGCCGCCGAGGTGGGACCGGTAGCGAAGCCGTGCGCCGAGGGCCGTGCCCGTGAAGCGCGGGCCGGACCAGCCGCTGCCGTGGCCGAGAGCGGTCAGCTCGACGAGGGGAAGGGCCGATTCGGGATCCGGGGCGGAGCCGGTGTCGTCGTCGGCCCGGTCCAGCCGGAGCAGTCGCAGCGTCCCGTCGGGGGCGGTGCCGAACTCGATCTCGAGGGCCGGATGATCCCAACTGAACCGAACCTGGGGGTAGTTGATGACTCTTCGCATCGCATCCGCCGTACCGGTCAAGGTGCTTCCCCTCCCGACCCCGCCCCAGCCGGTGCGCCGGCGGCGGTCGCGTCACTCGCGTGAATCCCTCGTTACGGTCTCTTGACGACCCCTGTGTGACCGGTCACAATCCTGGCATGAATGTGACCGGTCACACAAGGCGTCCGGCGAGCATCCGGGACGTCGCGACGGCCGCCGGAGTCTCGTACCAGACGGTCTCCCGGGTGATCAACGGGCATCCCAGCGTCAAGCCCGCGACCCGGGAGCGGGTGCTCGCCGCCATCGACGAGCTGGGGTTCCGCCGCAACGCGACGGCGCTCGCGCTGGCCAGCGGGCGCAGCCGGGCCGTGACCGTGCTCACCGCCAACACCACCCACTACGGCTACGCATCCATCCTCCAGGGCATCGAGGAGGCGGCCCGCGCCGCGTCCTACGCGGTGGGCATCGGCGTGCTGGAATCGGCGGACGAGTCGGCGGTCGCCGCCGAGGTACAGCGGGCGGCGGACGCGAGCGGCGGACTGATCGTGATCGCCTACGATCCGGCCGGCGTCCGGGCCCTGACCGCCGTCCCCGCCGGGCTGCCCGTCGTCGGGGTGGTCGAGACGCCGGCGAGCCCGCCCGCGGGCGACCGCCCCTGGGTGTGGACCGACGACCGCGAGGCCGCCTACCAGGCGACCCGGCATCTGCTCTCCCTCGGCCATGAGACCGTGCACTACGTGGCCATCCCGTCCAGCACCCGGCGCACCGGCGCCCGCACCACCGGCTGGCGCGAGGCCCTCAAGGAGGCCGGGGCTCCGCAACCCCGTCCCACGCAGGGCAGTTGGGGTCCGGCGGGTGGTCACGCGGCGGGCCGCAGGCTCGCCCGGGACCCGGCCGTCACCGCGATCCTGTGCGGCAACGACGACCTCGCCCTCGGGGTGCTGCGCGCCCTGCACGAGGCAGGCCGGTCCGTGCCCGGCGAGGTCAGCGTGGCCGGGTTCGACGACGCCCCGCACTCCGCCTACCTCACGCCGTCCCTGACGACGGTGCGGCTGGACTTCACCGGCCTCGGCAGGTCCGCCTTCGCCCTGCTGCACGGGGCGCTGGAGGAGTCCGCGCAGATCGCCCCGCACCCCGTCTCCGTACCGGAGCTGGTGGTGCGGGAGAGCTCGGGGGCCGCGCCCGCCCACGACTGACCACCCCCTACGAGCCCCTACGAGCCCCTACGAGCCCCTACGAGCCCCTACGGATACGTCCCCCCGCAGAAACGAGTCCTGCCTCCTGCACCCCCTGTTCCGGAAAGGCACGTGATGATGAGAAGAGCTCTCCCTGCCCTGGCGCTGGCCTGCGCCCTCGGCCTGGCCGCCACCGCGTGCAGCGACCCCACCGCCGCCGACTCCGGCACGGACGCGAAGAAGTCCGCCGTCGACCCGACCGCCCGCCTGGACGGCGTACGGCTGACCATGTGGACGGCGCAGAACACCCTCAACGCGCCCCGCCAGGTCATCGACGCCTTCGAGAAGGCCACCGGCGCGAAGGTGCAGACCCAGGCGATCCCGGACCTCTACGAGCAGAACGTGCCGACCAAACTCGCCTCCGGCGACCGCCCCGACCTGATGTTCTGGCAGCCGTCGATCTCCACCCTGCCGTTCGTCCAGCCACGGCAGAACCTCCTCACCCTGGACGGCGAGGAGTGGGTCGCCAAGCTCGGCGCCACCGAGAGGTCGCTCGGCGTCATCGACGGCAAGCGGTACGCGGCGATCGTCACCAGCCCCGCCATGCTCGGCGTCTACTACAACAAGGACGTCTTCCGGCGGGCCGGGCTCACCGAGAAGGACTTCCCGAAGTCGTACGACGAGCTGCTGGCCCTCGGTCACACCGTCAAGGACAAGGCCGGCACGGCCGCCTTCTACGAGGCCGGCGGCGACAAGTGGCCCCTGCAGTGGCAGATGCAGGTCCAGCTCACCGACCTCGACCAGCAGTGGTGGGCCGGCCTGAACGAGAACAAGGAGAAGTGGACCGACCCGGTCGTCGTCGCCGCGATCAAGAAGTACAAGGAGAAGCTGCTCGACGCGGGCCTCGCCCAGAAGAACTACCGCACCGGCACCTTCACGGGGCAGGCCGACGCGCTGTGGAACGGTGACGTCGGCATGGTCCTCAACGTCACCTCCTTCCAGAGCCAGTTGCAGGCCAAGCACTCCACCGCCGAGATCGACTCGAAGATCGGCTGGTTCCCGGTCGCCGAATCCTCCGCAACCGGTCTGTACTCGCCCGACCAGACCAACGGGGTCGTCGCCTTCAGGACGGGTGACGAGAAGCGGCAGAACGCGGCACGGCAGTTCCTCGCCTTCTGGCTCGGCCCGGACTACCCCGCCTACATCAAGGCGATGAAGATCCCGTCCGTGGAGCCGTCCGTGCCCACCCCCGACGGACTTCCGCAGACGTCGAAGGCCCAGGTCGCGGCCCTGCCCAAGGCCATCGGAGTGTTCCAGGCCAAGGCGATCGTCGCCCCAGACACCCATCTCTACCTCGCCGACATGATCTACGACAAGAAGAGTCCGCAGCAGGTCGCCCAGGCGATCCAGGACCAGTTCGCGCAGGTGGCCAAGGCCCAGGGCGCGCCCGGCTTCTAGACGACACGGGGCTTCCCATGGCGGGCACAGCGATACGCACACACGAGCAGCCGACGACGAGAAGCGGACCGAAGCGGGTGGGACGGCTCCCGCGCGCCGCCGTGCACCACCCCTGGTGGTTCGCGCTCCCCGCGATCGCCGTCTTCGCGGGCTTCTTCCTGGTGCCGAACCTGCTCAACTTCTACTACCCGTTCACCGACTGGTCCTCCTACCACCCGGGCATCTCCTTCACCGGTCTCGACAACTTCCGGACCATCGCCGACGACGGCTCGCTGCTGCGCGCGATCCGCACGACCCTGCTGTACGCCGTGCTGGCCGCGCTGTTCCAGAACGGCTTCGGGCTGGCGCTGGCCCTGCTGCTGGAGGCCGACACCCGCTTCAACCGCTTCTTCCGCGCCGTCTTCTTCCTCCCGGTGCTCATCTCCGCGCTCGCCACCGGTTACGTCTTCCAGGCGCTGCTCGACCAGGACGGCGCCGTCAACTCGGTGCTGGGCACGGACATTCCATGGCTGGGCTCGACCACCTGGACGCTGGTCCTGGTCACCGTCGTGCACGGCTGGAAGTGGATGGGCCTGTCCATGCTGATCTATCTGGCCGGCCTCAAGGGCATCCCCGGCGAGATGCTGGAGGCCGCGAAGTGCGACGGAGCGGGGCCCTGGCGGACCTTTCGGTCGGTGCGCTGGCCGATGCTGGCGCCGGCCCTCACCTTCAACGTGACGACGGCTCTGATCGGGTCGATGAACACCTTCGACATCGTGCAGGCCACCACGGGCGGCGGGCCCGCGGCCTCCACGGAGGTCTTCAACATCTATATGTTCCGGGTCTTCGGACAGGGCCTGTACGCCCAGGCCTCCGCGATGAGCCTCGTGCTGTTCCTGGTCGTGGTCGCCGTCGCGATCCCGCTGGTCGTCGGCCTGCGGCGAAGGGAGCAACTGCTGTGACCGCGCTGATGTGGCGCTACGGCCGCCCCGTCCTCGTCCTCCTCCTGGCCGGTCTCGCCGTCGGCGTGCCGCTGTGGCTGGTCGTCGTCACCTCGGCCAAGCCGCAGGCGGAAGCGCTCAGGCCGAACCTCGACCTGCCGCGGCACTGGCAGCCCGGCAGCAACTACGCGGACGTCCTCGACGAGGGCGAGATGCTGCGCGGCTTCGTCAACTCGGCGCTGGTCGTGGTGCCTTCGGTGGTTCTCGTCCTGGTCCTCGGGGCGGGCGCCGCCTGGGTCTTCGCCCGCCGCAGGTCCTGGCTCGTCTCGGCGGCGTACGCGCTGTGCGTGAGCGGGCTGCTGCTGCCGCCCGCGGTGATCACCATCGTGATGGAGCTGCGGCAGCTGGGGCTCGCCAACACCCGGCCCGGGATGATCGCCGTCTACACCGCGATGTACCTGTCCACGTCGATCTTCTTCATGACGGGGTTCATCCGCGCCATCCCGCTGGAGCTGGAGGAGGCGGCGCGGATCGACGGGGCGCGGCCGCTGCGGATCTTCCTGCGGATCATTCTTCCGCTGCTCAGGCCCGTGATCGCCACCGCGACGATCATGGTGATGCTGTACGCCTGGAGCGACGTCTTCTACTCCTTCTTCGTCCTCGGCGGGGGCGAGCGGGCCACCCTCCCGCTGAACCTCTACAAGGTCGCCTCCGCCCAGCTCTACCTCAACAACTGGCATCTCGTCTTCGCCTACATCGTGGTGATGAGCCTGCCCATGGTCGCCGTGTTTCTGGTCGGCCAGCGAAAGATCGTGTCCGGAATCACCAGTGGAGCCGTCAAATGACCGGAGGTCCAGCAGCGTGAGCCCCCGCACCGGTACGACATCCCGCATACCTACCCGTACGAGAACAGCCCTTGTCACCGCCGTACTTGGAGTCACCGCCATGGCAGGCACGCTCCCCGCAGCGGGCCCGGCGGCAGCCTCCCCCACTCTCGACTCCGCTCGAGCGGGAGGTACCCCCATCGACCCGCAGCGCCTCACCGTCGACCTCGCCGCCTCCGAGGGCCCGGTGCTGCGCGGCGCCAACGGCGCGCTGTACGGGCTCAGCGACGACGGTGTGCCCAGCGACGCCGCGCTGGAGCCGCTGAAGATCACCAGCATCTCGCAGAAACCGGAGGGCGGCGCCCAGCACCCCAACGGGGACGCGCTCTCCGTCTCCAGGTCGTTCTTCCGCAACGGTGGCGGCGAGATCAACGTCATGATGCAGGACATCTACGCCAAGTGGCCCTACGAGGACCTCGGCATCGACGACTACCTCCCCAAGGTCGACAAGATCGTCAAGGAGGTGTCGGACGACCCGAACAGCGACCGCTTCGTCTACGTCCCGTTCAACGAGCCCGACTGGATCTGGTACAAGATCGGCGTCGCCGACCAGGCGCAGTACGAGGTGAACCGCGACCGGTTCTTCAGGGACTGGAAGACGGTGTACCAGCGGATCCGCGCGATCGACCCCGACGCGAGGATCGCCGGCCCCAACGAGACGGGCTACCACACCCGGCTGATGACCGACTTCCTCACGTTCGCCAAGCGGGAGAACGTCCTGCCCCAGGTGCTGACCTGGCACGAGTTGAGCTCCGGCTCGCTCCGGGACTTCCAGGGACACTACGACAACTACCGGGCAATCGAGCGGCAGTTGGGCATCTCTCCGCTGAAGATCAGCATCGACGAGTACGCCAACCGCCGTGATCTGTCCGTGCCGGGGCAACTCGTGCAGTGGGTCTCGATGTTCGAGCGGAACAAGGTGTACGCCAACCAGGCCTACTGGGACGCGGCCGGCAACCTGGACGGCAACGTGGTGCGCACCAACATCCCCAACGGCGGCTGGTGGTTCTTCCGTTGGTACGCCGGACTGACCGGCGACACCGTGCAGGTCACCCCACCGCAGGCCGACACCGTCGACACCCTTCAGGGCCTGGCCTCCCTGGACACCTCGCGCCGCCAGGCCCAGGTGCTGCTCGGCGGCTCGGACGGCGACTCGGACGTCGTGCTGCGCAACGTCCCCCGGTCCGTGTTCGGCCGTACGGTCACCGCGACCGTCGCCGAGGCCGCCTGGTCCGGCTACGAAGGACAGCACGCCGCCCCGCAGGTCCTCGCCCGGACCAGGCTCGAGGTGGCGGACGACGGTTCGGTGACCGTGCCACTGCGCGGCGCCCACAAGATGTCCGCGTACCGGATCGTGCTCACCCCGGGCGGCGCCGGTACCCCCTCCCCCGCCACGGTCCCCTGGTCGGCGTCGTACGAGGCCGAGGACGCGGCCATCACCGGAGGCCAGGTCTACACCCAGGGGACGGTGAACAACGCCAACGGCTACGCGGCCTCCGGCACCAAGGACGTCGGCTCCCTCAACACCCCTGCCAGCAAAGTGGACTTCACGGTGACGGTCCCGGCAGACGGGACGTACGACCTGGCGGTCCTGTACGGCAACCAGTCCGGCGCTCCCGCGACGCAGAAGCTGTCCGTCGACGGCGCGGCCCCGGTGACGGTGACGTATCCCTCCACGGAGAACTGGACGTACCGCGCCAAGAACGACCTCGGCGTGGAGCTGTCGGCCGGCACCCATGTGCTGACCCTCGCCAAGGGCGACGCCGAAGTCACCCTCGACCGCATCGACCTGACCGCGCGCACGGGCACCCCGTCGGCGTCCTACGAGGCGACGCTCGCGGACATCAGCGGCAGGCCGTCGTACGACTACTCCTCGTCGGCCGGCGTGGGCACGGGCGCCCTCGTCCTGCGCCGGGGCGACAGCGCCGTCTTCGACGTGTACGCCCCGCGCGACGGCTACTACACGGTGGTACCGCGCTCCTCGGCGCCGGTTCAACTCGCCCTGCACGGCGAGAAGGTGACGGCGGCGCCGAGCAGGCCGCTGCGGCTCTACCTGGTGGCCGGCAACAACCGTGTGGCGCTGAGCGCCGGACACGCGGCGGTCCGGTCCCTCGACGTCTCGGGGGCGGGCTCCACCACCGGCGTCCTCTCCTACGCAGCCGCGTCCGCCGCCCTCGCCGGAGGAGCGAGGCTCGTCGACTCCGCCCACGCCTTTGGCGGCTCCTACATCGGCGATCTCGGCAACAGCCCCGACAGCACCGCCCGGTTCACGGTGCGGGCGCCGGAGTCCGGCCGCTACGTCCTGGTCGTGCACTACGCGCACAACGACCGCCGCGACAACGGCCACGCCTACAACACCGACATCATGTCCCGTACGGCGGACATCACGGTCGGTGCCGCGGCGCCGCGGAAGGTCACCTTCAAGAACACCTGGAGCGGGGACGACTACTGGACGCTGGGCGTCCCCGCCGATCTGAAGAAGGGCGCCAACAGCGTGACCTTCGCCAACGCGAACGCGTGGGCCCCGAACATCGACCGCATCGAACTGGGCCGCGTCGTCCGCCAGTCGTAGTCCGACGCACGCGGCCGGTCTCGGGGCGCCCGCGGCGTCCCGGGATCAGCGGCCGACGCCGATGAGTCCCGTCAGATAGCGCCACAGGGAGGAGCGCTGACGGACGGCCGGGTCCGGCAGCACGGCCTCCGCCGACTCGGCCGGATCCGCGTCCGGCGCGGCCGCCGGCGGCTGCTCCGGCATCGCGGCCAGTTCGTACCGTACGGGAAGTGAGCGCAGGCCCCGCATGAAGGGCGAGGAACGCCACGGCAGTTGGTCGACGGGGAGGGCGAGCTCCAGGTCGGAGAACCGCTCGAACAGCCGGCCCACGCCGACCGCGGCGACCGTCGAGGCGAGTTCGCGCGCCGGGCACTGGCGGCGGCCCGCACCCCACGACAGGTGCGCCCGGGTGCTGACCGTGGTGCTCGGGCACACGTTGTCGGCGAAGAGCGGGTCGGCGTGCGCCGCCGCGGAGGAGACCCACACCGGATCGCCCGCCCGGATCGTGTAGTTGCCGAGCGGGGTGTCCTCGGCCGCGAACCTCGGTACGAAGTTCACCAGCGGCGGCTTGCGCATCACCACCCGGTTCATGCTCTCCCTGACCATCCCGGCCGACAGGCTGGCCCGCACGCCGCCCTCACCGGAGATGACCTCGACCACCGTGTTGGAGATGAGGATGCCGACGTGGTCGGAGGTCATGCCGAGCAGCATGAACAGCTCACGGGCGAGTTCGTCGAGCGAGAGCTCAGGGTACGCGGCCAGCAGATAGGAGGGGAAGTCATCGCCCGGCTTCTCCAGCTTCACCGCCGCGAGTTCGGCCAGTGCCGCCAGCAGCCGCTCCAGCGCGGGCTCCGCGTCCGGTCCGGCGTCCAGCACCCGCCACATGTCCATCAGCGCGTCGTCGCCCTGGGAGCCGGGGAAGCCGAGCAGATGGCTGGCCACCATCAGCGGCAGCGGACGGGAGAACTGGGCGGACAGATCCGCCAGACCCGTGCCGCCGGCCTGCCCCACCAGGCTGATCAGTTCGTCGGCGTAGGCGGCGACGGCCGTCTTCAACCGCTTCGCCTGGGCGTGACGCGGATCCTGGAACGGTTTGAGAGCCGCGTCCCAGGCCGTCCGCAACGGCCGGTAGCCGGGGCCGCCCTGGATCAGTACGTGGTTGACCTCGAGGGACGGCCCGAGCGGCCAGTCGGCCGGCACCCTGCCCTCCGAGCGGGCCCGCCAGTTCTCCAGTCCCTTCGGCCAGCCGACGTCATCCTGGAGCACGTCGAGCGCCTCGCGGTAGCCCAGGACCAACCAGGCGGGCACGCCCAGCAGATCGACCGGCGCGACGGGGCCGTGCCGCTGTCGCAGCCTCTCGTACACGAGTGAGGGCCGCGTCTCGTAGTCCCGGGTCAGCAGCGGTTCGGGAGTCATCGTCTCCAACCGCGCGCCGTCCAGGTCCACGGATGCGCCGTCGCCCACCTGGGATTCCATGCTTTGCCGCCCCTCCGACACTCCCCGTACCGGCGCGTTTTCATCAGGTAGCCGGAACCGGGGGGACCATATCCCAGACCCCGCCTCCGGTGAACCACGGGGGCAGAGCTCGGGAAATCCGACGCCCTCGGCCTGCGCTGTCCCGGCGCCCGGTCTGCTTCTCCTGCGGCGAGGGGTTCTGGGCGGAGCCTCGGGGTCAGGCGGGTTGTGGCGTGAAGCGTCGGTGTCCCTTGCGGTCGTAGTACGTCGTCATGGCGAAGCCGAAGAGCAGCGCGAGGGCCGCACCGATCGCGATCATGATCCAGGAGCGGGTGAGTCCGGCGTCACCGCGGGCGTCGAAGAAGAGGATGGCGCGCACGCCGTCGCTGAGCTGGCGCATGGGCTCGAAGTGCGACAGGAAGCGGTAGAAGTCGGGGATCGCCTGCAGCGGGACCGTGGCGCCCGAGGACGGCAGGCCGAGGACGATGAACACGAACATGGACACCAGCTGGCCGATTCCGCCGAAGGCTGCGTTGATGGCCTGTACGCCCAGGCCGACGGCGAGGGTCGCGCAGTAGGAGAACACCCACAACAGGGGCAGGTGGGACGCGTCCATGCCGAGGACGGCCACGCAGGCGAGCATCACCAGTGAGGCGCTGAGGAGCGAGATGCCCGCGGTCATGCCCATCTTCAACAGCAGCGTCTGGGTGCGGTTGATCGGCACGGTGGGGCGGCGGGTGTGCCAGGGGCCGATCTCGTTGTCGGCGTAGCCGAGGGCGGTGTCGACGCCGTTGCTGATCACGTTGCCGCCCATGAAGCCGGCCAGGACGAGCAGCAGGGTGTAGTAGAAGGCGGTCAGGCCGAGACCGCTGTGGGTGCCGATGGGGTGACCGACCTGGGTGACGACGTTCACCGGGTCGGCGAGCAGCAGCCGCGTGGTGGAATTCGCCCGGGTGCCGACGGCTGTCGTGAGTTGCCTGCCGATGGTCCGCGACGCCTGGTGCGCCGCCTTCGTCGTGATCTGGGAGGCGAGGGAGGAACCCAGGCTGCCCTTGCCGGGGTTGGTGAGCACGGTGAGCAGCGGCTTCTGGGTGGCGCCGGTCGTGCTGAGAGCGGTGACGGAGTCGGTGAAGTCGGCGGGGATGACGAGTGCGCCGTAGACCTTGCCGGAGTCGAGCTGTTCCTGGGCCCGGGCGCGGGTGAGCGTACGCCATTCGGCTTTGCCGCCGGCCGTGTCGGCGGCGATCGCGGCGGCGACCTGGGTGCCCAGGTTCTGCTTCTGTCCGGCGGGCGGTTTGCCGGAGTCGCTGTTGACGAGGGCGATGGGCAGGTCGCGCAGGTCCTGGTTGGGGTTGACAATCCCGCCCATGTAGAGCAGGGACAGCAGCAGGGCGAGCAGTCCCGTGAGGATGGTGGGCACCAACCACAGTCTGGGGCGGCGCAGCAGCGCGGCGGCACTGGCCTGAGGGGTGGTGGACTCGGCCATGGTTCTCCGTGAGTTCCGGGCTGTGCGAGTACCGAACAGCAGGTGATGGCGGCTGTACAGGGGGAGGCTACGCTTCTGGGCGCTCCCGCACGCATCCGTTCGAAGAACACCGCATTGCGAGCGTCCGCACCGGACCCGCGGAGGTCGTAGGGGTGACGTCGGCTATGCGCCGCGCCGGACCCGGGCGGCCTTGCGTGCCTCCGCCATCTGGCGGCTCTCGGCGGACCGGCGGGACTCGCCGCCGCCGCGGCCGGCCTGCCCCGGGCGGGTGCCCAGACCGCGGAAGGGTGCGCCGCCGCGCTTCGGGCGCTCCGCGACCGGACCGCTGCCGTCGACGGGGACACCGGAGGGCGCCTGCGCGCCGGTGATGCGGCTCAGCTCGGCCTCGCCGGAGCGGACCCGCGTGATCTGCGGCCTGATACCCGCGTCGGACAGCAGCCGGGCCATGTCCCGGCGCTGCTCCGGCAGGACCAGCGTGACGACGCTGCCGGTCTCCCCGGCGCGGGCGGTACGGCCGCCGCGGTGCAGGTAGTCCTTGTGGTCGCCGGGCGGGTCGACGTTGACGACGAGGTCGAGGGCGTCGACATGGATGCCTCGGGCCGCGACATTGGTGGCCACCAGGACCGTGATGTGACCGTCCTTGAACTGGTCCAGGGTGCGGTTGCGCTGAGGCTGCGACTTGCCGCCGTGCAGCGCCGCGGCCCTGACGCCACTGCTCAGCAGGTGCCTGGTGAACCGGTCGACAGCGTGCTTGGTGTCCAGGAACATCAGCACGCGCCCGTCGCGGGCGGCGATCTCGGTGGCGGTGGCGTACTTGTCGGGGCCGTGCACCTCCAGCACGTGATGCTCCATCGTGGTGACCGCGCCCACCGAGGGATCGACCGAGTGGACCACCGGGTCGTGGAGGTAACGCCGGACCAGGAGGTCGATGTTGCTGTCGAGCGTGGCCGAGAACAGCATGCGCTGACCGTCGGGGCGTACCAGGTCGAGGAGTTCGGTGACCTGGGGCAGGAAGCCCATGTCGGCCATCTGGTCGGCCTCGTCCAGGACGGTGATGCTCACCCGGTCCAGGCGGCAGTCCTTGCGTTCGACGAGGTCCGCAAGCCGGCCCGGAGTCGCGACGACCACCTCGGCGCCGGCCCGCAGCGCGCCGGCCTGCCTGCCGATCGACATGCCGCCGACCACGGTGGCCAGCCGCAACCGCAGCAACTCGGCGTACGGGGTGAGTACATCGGTGACCTGCTGGGCGAGCTCGCGGGTGGGGACGAGGACCAGGGCCAGCGGCTTCCGTGACTCGGCGCGTCGCCCGGCCGTGCGCACGAGGAGCGCCAGGCCGAAGGCGAGCGTCTTGCCCGAGCCGGTGCGCCCGCGGCCGAGGACGTCACGCCCGGCGAGGGAGTTCGGCAACGTGGCCGCCTGGATCGGAAACGGCTCGTGCAGGCCGCGGCCGGTGAGCATCTTCAGCACCTCGGCCGGCATGTCCAGTTCACCGAAGGTCGCAGCCGCGGGGAGGGCCGGAGTGACGGTGACCGGCAGCGCGAACTCTCCCGGCGCTGTGGATCGGTCATTCGTGTGAACTGAACGGCTCATGGAGAACCTTCCTCGACGGGGCACGCATCGAGGAATTCCCGGCGGAAACGAGCCGGACGAATTGCAAGAACGAGCCGAAAGCAAGACGGAGGGAATTCTGACTGGAATGCAGAACGCAGCAAGCTGGGGTCCGCCCCAAGGGCGGACCCCAGCTACTTCATGCGCTTCGATGTCAGGCGGGAGTGATGTTCTCCGCCTGCGGGCCCTTCTGACCCTGCGTGACGTCGAAGTTCACCTTCTGGCCTTCCTGGAGCTCGCGGAAGCCCTGGGCGGCGATGTTCGAGTAGTGAGCGAAGACGTCGGGGCCGCCGCCGTCCTGCTCGATGAAGCCGAAGCCCTTTTCCGAGTTGAACCACTTGACGGTGCCAGTAGCCATGTCTTATCTCCTTCGGGGCAGTGCCCAGGGGCCCACACCGTGTGGACCCGTGTGTTGCCACAATGACCCCGTCCGGATAAGCACCGGAGATACAAAAATGCCCGACGACATATAGCCGCCGAGGCACTTGAAGTTTCGGGAACCACAACTGCAACTAGCGTCAAGCGTAGCACGGCGCCTACATTCGCACCACCTTTCGCTCGCGCACGAAAGGTTAATTTTTAGATTACACAAGGTGCGGCAATGAAGAATGAGGCCGCCCGCGCAACCCTGGCGGCCCCGCGTCTGCGGCATGATCCGCCGGACAGGCCTAGGCGAGGAAGCTCAATCGGACCTTGCGTTCCGGATTGTCACGGTTCGTATCCACCAAACTCCGTCAGGGCAACCCCTGGTTCAGCTTGAGGGCCCAAGGTTGACAGTCTATGCGCGGCTCCAGGGCGCCCTGGCTCAGAGAAGCTTCCAACTCGTCGGGAACCCTGGAGGGGCGAGTACGCACGGCTCGGTTTTTGCACTACGGGCCGCATCCAGCACTCCGCCAGGACACGCAGCCAACGCCCGCCCCCCGAGGTGCCGGCCGCCCCAACGGCGCGAGCACGTCCGCATCCGTGGTGAGAGGAGCTTCCGCTGGGGCGGCCGGCTCGCTCTCGCTCATGATCGGGCACCCTGGCGAACGTTCCCCGCTCCGTCTGGCCTGGGAGGACAATATCGGCTCACCTATACCGGCCCGACATCCATCCACAGAAGGGTGCGAATGACTCTAAACTGGGAAAAGCACTCCATGGATGATCGAGGGCAGCGTGTCGGCCAACGGTATGGCATCGAGCTCATACCCGCTCAGCGCCGCGGGTGTCGGCGAAGCGCCCGAGCGTGACGACGCGTTGGTGAGGGCCGTGGTCCATGCCGTGGAGGTCACCGGAGCACATACCGGAAGCGTGTTCCTGCTCTCCGGCGACCATCGCTCGCTCGTCGTGGCCGCGTCCTGCGGGACACCGCCCTCCCTGCTCAGCGGGTGGCGTCGGATCCCGGTCAACAGCCGCATGCCGGTGGCGGAGGCGTGCCGCTCCGGGCGCATGGTCCACCTGGCCGGCGCGGAGGAGACGATGCGGCGCTTCCCCCAGCTCTCGATCGCCCTGCCCTACCCGTTCGGCTCTGCATCGGTCCCCGTCCGGGCGGGCAAGCGGACCTTCGGCGCCATCGCCGTGGTGTGGACGCCGAGGCCGGACGGGACCGGACTGTCGAGGGCGCAGCGCGGGCAGTTGCGCTCCGCCGCCGACCGGCTGGGCACCGCCCTCGCCGGACTGCGGGCCCGCGGCGCGCTCGGTGAGTACGACGAGCGGACGGCTCCGGTACTGGTCCCGCTGCCGTCCGCTCCGGCGATCCGGGTGGGCCTGTTCGACTGGAACCTCGACACCGGAGCCCTCACTGCCGACGACGAGCTGTGCGCGATCTTCGGGATTGCGCCCCGCGCGTTCGACGGCCGGGCAGCCACACTGGCGGCCTGCATCGAGCCGGCGGATCTGCCCGGTTTTGGGTCCGCCGCCCGCGCCGCGGTCGAGGAGGGACACCTGCTGGCGCACCACCTACGCATCCCGGACGGCCGTGGTGGCCACCGCGTCGTCGAGCTGTGGGGCCGGGTAGCGGAGAGCCCCGACGACTCGGAGGCCTCTTGCCACCTGGTCGGCGCCGTGCTGGACTCCGGGAGCGGCATGGCCGCCGTGGCGGCGATCGAGCGGCTCGCGGACGGTTTCTTCGCGCTCTCTCCCGACGGACGCCTCGCCTACGCCAACCACAGCATGGAGGATCTGCTGCGGGTCCGCCAGGACGAACTGCTCGGCCGGCGCCCCTGGGACATCCTGCCCTGGCTGGCCGATCCCGTGTACGAGGACCGCTACCGGGCCGCCGCCGTCTCCCAGCAACCGGTCTCCTTCCTGGTCCGCCGCCCGCCGGACGACTGGCTGGTCTTCTCCCTCCACCCGGGCGCTCAGGGCATGACGGGATGGGCCTCACGAGTGCGGCAGCCCGTACCGGCCGGCACCGGACCCGGTGCACCAGTCGCCGAGGACGGGCCGCCCATCTCCTCGGGTCCTCCGCCCGCGGCCCCCCGCGTGGGTTCCCTCTACCGGGTGCTCACGCTGGGCAGCGCCCTCACCGAGGCGGCCACCGCGGACGAGGTGTTCGATGCCGTCGCCGAACAGTTGCTGCCGGCGTTCGGCGGCCAGAAGCTGGCGATCGCCGTGGTCGAGGAACGGCGCCTGCACCTGCTCGCTCAGCGCGGCTACTCGAAACGCTTTCTCGCCCGGTTCGAAGGCACCCCGCTGCACGCCCGGCTGCCCGTGACGGACGCGCTGACCTCCGGGGTCCCGCTGTTCGTCGAGTCCCGGGAGCAGCTCCGCGAGAGCTACCCCGGGCTCATGGCGGGTCACACCAACTCCTGGGCGTTCCTGCCGCTGATCGCCTCGAACCACCCGGTCGGCGCCTGCATGCTCGGCTTCGACGACATCCACCGGTTCCCCGACGAGGAGCGCGGAGTCCTCACCGCGCTGGGCGGCCTGATCGGCCAGGCGCTGGAACGCGCCAGACTCTACGACGCCGAATTCGCCCTCGCCCGCGGCCTGCAGGACGCGCTGCTGCCGCACCGGCTGCCCACTCTGCCGGGGCTGCACGTCACCGGGCGTTATCTTCCGGGCACCAGGGGGATGGACATCGGCGGCGACTGGTACGACGTCATCCCCACCGGCGACGAAGTCGCACTGATCGTCGGGGACGTCGAGGGGCACAACGTCCCCGCCGCGGCCGCCATGGGCCAACTGCGCAGCGCCATGCGGGCATTCGTCGCCGCCGGCCACCGACCGAGCGACGTCGCCGCCGGCACCAACCGGCTCCACATGGACCTCGACCCGGTGCTCCTCGCCAGCTGCTGCTACGTCCAGTTCCATCCCCGCTCGGGGATCGCGCGCATCGTCCGCGCGGGCCATCTCCCGCCCCTGCTGCGCCTGCCCGACGGGCACACCAAGATCCTGGATGTGCCCGGCGGCCCACTGCTCGGCATCGACGCGACGGCACGCTTTCCGGAGTCGGAGCTGCGTCTCGCTCCCGGGTCGGTCCTGGCCCTCTATACGGACGGGTTGATCGAGAGGCGCGACTCGGACATCGGCTCCGACGTCGAGCGGCTCCGGGGGGCGCTGGCCCGGCTCGGCGGGGGCGGCCTGGACGATCTGGCCGACGGGCTGCTGCGGGATGCCTGCCACGCTTCCGCCGACAGGGCGGACGACATCGCGCTCCTGCTCACCGAGTACGCCCCGCCACGTTGACCAGTCTCTGCCGCCCCTGTCACGTGCCCCAGATCTTCCGGTACGCCTCCCGGTATCCCGCCGGATCCCAGGTCGTGGCGCCGTGGCTGTTGTCGGCCGTGCTGATGTGGACGGGGGCCACATACCCGCTGGCCGGCCGGCCGGAGAAGGCGCGGTTGAACTCGTCGACGATCTGCCAGCCCTGCAGGGACAGCGGCTCCGGCACGGTGGCCGCCTGGTACTGCTTGCTGTTGATGCGCTGGAAGGAGGAGGGGTCGCCGTCGCCGGCGCCGATGTTGAAGGGCGGGCCGGAACCCTTCTTGCCGGCCGCGCGGAACGCCGGGGCGGCATCGGCGAAGTACAGGTCGTTGATGGCGACGGAGTGGGTCCATCTCCCCTGGAAGCGGGAGAGCAGTGAGGAGATCTCCCGGGGCGTGCGGCTGCCGGCATCCGGGATCGGGATGTTCTCGTACGCCAGCAGCTTTACCCCCGCGCAGGTGGCCAGCTCCTTCCTGATCAGGTCGGACTTGTACTTGGCGAAGGGGATCGAGGCATCGGTGAACACCACGGCCCCGGCTGTGCCGTCGGAGCTCGAGATGACCCACTGCGCACTGGCTCTGGCCACGTCCTCGACTTTGGTGGTCACGTTGGTGAAGAGCCTGGGGCGCCGGCTGGGGCCGGGGGAAGCGACCGCGTGCCAGCCGATGAGCGGAATGCCTGCCGCGTTCGCACGCGCCACCTGCTGCGAGGTCGAGCCCGGGTCGAAGCCCCCGATGACGATGCCCGAGGGTCTGACGTCCACGGCCTCGCTCATCGCCGCCTGGATGCCGGCGGGGGTGCCGCCACCGTCGATCACCCGGACGTGCCAGCCGATGACGCGCGCGGCTTTCCGCACGCTGTCCGCGGCGCCCGCGACTCCGGGATTGGTCATGGTCTGGGCGACGTAGACGATGGTCTTGCCGGCCACCGCGGTGGGACCGCTGGTCGGTCCGTTCCAAGGGATGTCGGTCCGCTCCGCCCGGCTGACGGCGGCCTGGGCCCTGGTCTGGGCCGCGGGGCAGCCGCTCGGACCCGAGGTCGAGTGCGCCGGTCCGCTCGACGAGCCGCGTTCACAGCCGGCCAGCACGAAGACCGCGACCACCAGGGCGGTGGCAGTGGACCGCGCGTTGCGGACGGTGGGGGTGTTGCGGTTGCGGTGCACGGAAGCTCCTTGCGGAGGATGCCGCCCGGGCACTTCAGCGGTGCGCGCGGCGTGGGTCATGGAGGGCTGCCCGGCGTGCCGTCGTCCTGTGTCACGGCGGGCGAATCGCGGGCGACGACCGCACCGGTGCGCAGTCGGCGACGAGCGGAGTAGCCGGCCAGTCCGACGGCGAGGAGCAGGGTGCCGCCGTAGAACAACGGGACCGTCCAGAAGTCGCCGCCCATCTGGGCGATGCCGGTGAGGCCGACGGCGAGGACGGCGACGGCGACGAGGGTGCCCAGGGCGTTCGGGCGCCCCGGTTTGATGGCGGTGGAGCCGAGGAGGGCCCCGACGAACGCGGGCAGCAGGTAGTCGAGGCCGACGCTGGGATTGCCGATCTGCTGCTGGGCCGCGAGCAGCACTCCGTCGAAGCCGACGATCAGTCCCGACGCGGCGAAGGCGTAGACGGTGTACTTGCGGGTCGGGATGCCGACCAGGTCGGCGGCGCGCGGGTTCGACCCGACGACGTACAGGTACCTGCCGAGCGGCAGCCGCTCCAGAACCACCCAGAGGGCGACCGCGAGCGCGAGCACGTAAAAGGCGGGAACCGGCAGGCCGAGGAACGTCGAGTCGTAGATGTCGGTGAATGCGGCCGGGAGGCCTTGCGGGCCGGGGACGATCCGGCTGCCGCCGGTGACCCATCCGGTCACCGCGTACATCATGCTGCCGGTTCCGAGCGTGGCGATGAACGAATCGATCCGTCCGAATTCGACGACGACACCGTTGAGGACGCCCACGACACCCCCTCCGGCGATCACCGTGAGGCAGGCGAGCGGCCAGGGCCACCCGTCGCCCACGACGAGCTGCATCACCATGACGTGCGCCAGGCCGAGGCCGTAGCCGATGGAGAGGTCGAACGCGCCGGTCACGATGGGGACCATCGCGGCGAGTGCGAGGACGGCCGGGATCGACTGGTTGGACAAGATCGAGTCGACGGTGTCCCGGGTGGGAAAGGTACGCGGCAGGGTGAGGGAGAAGATCAGGAAGAGCAGGGCGGTGACGGTCAGGAGGCCGTAGGCGCCGATGAGTTGCCCGCTCCGGCCGTGCAGTCGGGCGAGTCGCCTCGGTGGGCCCGAGCGACGCGGCCGGGGCGGGGGCGCAGCCGGAGAGGGGGAGCCGGTCACGGATTCGCCGCGGTTCCGGAGGAGGGCAGGGCCGAAGCCGCCCGCGTGAGCTCGGTGACCGTGAGGGCCGGGCCGGTCAGCTCGGTCGTCACGGATCCGCGGACGAAGACCAGGGCGCGCCGACACACGCCCGCGACCTCCTCGAAGTCGCTGGAGATGAGGAGGACCGCGAGGCCGGCGGAGAGCGCCTCGTCGAGCAGGCGGTGGATCGCGGCTTTGGCACCGATGTCCACGCTCGCCGTCGGTTCCTCGAGGATCAGCAGGCGCAGGGCCAGCCGCAGCCACCGGCCGATCATGACCTTCTGCTGGTTTCCCCCGGACAGGGTGGCGATGGCGGCCTCGCTGTCGTGGGGACGCACCGAGAACCGTTCGATCAGGGTGCCGGCCTCGGCGCGTTCGCGGCGGGGGCTGATCCAGCACATGGCCGCCATGCCTCCCGCCCGGGGGTTGGCCAAGAGGTTCTCCCGTACGGTCAGCTCGGCGAGGCAACCCTCCCGCTGTCTGTCACCAGGTACGAGGGCGACACCCCGTCCGACGGCGTCCGCGACCGTACGGGGATGGTACGGGCGACCGCCGAGAAGGGCCCGTCCGCCGAGGAGGGGCCGGGCGCCCGCGAGGGCTCGGGCGAGGCCGATGTGTCCGGCGCCCGTGAGGCCGACCAGGCCGAGGACTTCCCCCTGCCTGAGCTCCAGACTGACCGGTCCCGCGTCGGGGGTGCGCACCCCGTCCAGGGTGAGGATGGCCGGGCCGCCGGCCGGGGTGGTGGCGGGGCGGTGATCGGTCGGCTCCTCGCCGGTGATGGCGCGCACCAGGTGGGCAGGGGTGTGGGTCGCCGGCGAGCCGTGGCTGACCAGGCGTCCGTCGCGCAGCACGGCGAAGGTGTCGGCGACCTCGTACACCTCGTCCAGGCGATGAGTGACGTAGAGGATGCCGTGCCCCCGGTCGCGCAGGGTGTGCAGCACCCGGAACAGCCGGGTGCAGTCCGCGGCGGGCAGGCGGGCGGTCGGCTCGTCGAGGACGATGAGTCTCGCCCGTGCCGCCAGGGCTCGTGCGACGGCGACAAGCGAACGCTCGGCCGGGGCGAGGCGGGAGATCGGCGTGTCGGGGTCGAGATGTCCGGCGACGACCCGCAGGGCCTCGGTGCAGTGTTCTCGGGTGAGCCGCCAGGAGATCAGTCCGGCGCGGCGCGGATACCCGGTGCTCAGAGCGATGTTCTCGGCTACCGTCATCCACTCCACCAGGCCGAGATCCTGATGGATGAAGGACATGTGCCGGGAAGCGGCGTGACTCCCGAGTGGGTGCCCGGCCACGGTGACCTGCCCCGAGTCGGCGTGGTGGACGCCCCCGAGCACCTTGATGAGCGTGGACTTCCCGGCTCCGTTGGGACCGAGGAGGGCGAGGACGCTGCCGGCGTGGACATCGAGGTCGACCCCGGCGAGCGCGAGGGTTCCCCCGAAGCGCTTGGCAAGTCCGCGGACGCGGACCAGAGGTTCCGCCCCGAAGGGCGGGACCGCATGCGCAGAGGTGTCGTGGGCCTCGTGCACGGACCTCTCCGGGGTTGGACCAGTCGTGTTCTTCCCGATGCACATCAGCGATATTAGCGGCATATGTCGCATATTTTCCGACATTTGACCGCTCTCCGTCACCCCAACGGAGCAGCGCACCGCCGGGGTCGGCGCCTCAGGCCCCCTCAGGCCCCCTCAGGCCCCCTCGAGCCCGCATTCGGCCCAGATGACCTTGCCCTGCTGGGTGTAGCGCGTGCCCCAGCTCTGCGTCAGCTGCGCGACGAGGAACAGGCCGCGGCCGCCCTCGTCGGTGCTGGCCGCTCGGCGCAGATGCGGGGCGGTGTTGCTGGTGTCGGAGACCTCGCAGATCAGGGTGCGGTCGTGGAGCAGCCGTACCCGGATGGGCCCTGCGCCGTGGCGGATGGCGTTCGTGACCAGCTCGCTGAGCACCAGTTCGGCGGCGAACGCGGCCTCGTCGAGTCCCCAGTCGGTCAGTTGCCGGGTGGCGGAGGCGCGGACCTCGCTGACCAGGGCCGGATCCGCGGGCAGGTCCCAGGTGGCGATCCGCTGGGGGTCCAGGGCGTGGGTGCGGGCGACGAGCAGGGCGATGTCGTCGCAGGGGTGGGCGGGGGCCACCTTGTCGAGTACCGCCTCGCAGGTCTCGTCGGGCGTGCCGTTCGCTTGGGCCAGCGTGGCGCTCAGCTGATCGAGGACCACGTCGACGTCGCGGTGACGGTCCTCGATGAGCCCGTCGGTGTAGAGGACCAGCTGGCTGTTCTCAGGGAGGTCGAGCTCGGCGGCTTCGAACGGCAGACCGCCGAGGCCGAGCGGCGGTCCGGCGGGCAGGTCGGGGAACCATACGGTGCCGTCGGGGCGGACCAGAGCGGGCGGGGGATGGGCGGCCCGGGCCATGGTGCACTGCTGTGTGGTCGGGTCGTAGATGGCGTAGAGACAGGTCGCGCCGATGATGCCTGCGTCCACGGCGCCGGGGTCCTCCCGGTCCAGGCGTCCCACGAGTTTGTCGAGGTGGGTGAGGACCTCGTCCGGGGGGAAGTCGAGTTCGACGAAACTGCGGGCGGCCGTGCGCAGCCGCCCCATGGTGGCGGCGGAGAGCATGCCGTGGCCGACGACGTCGCCGACGAAGAGCCCGATGCGGCTGCCGGACAGGGGTATGACGTCGTACCAGTCCCCTCCGACGTCGGATTCGGCGGGCAGGTAGCGATGGGCGACCTCGACGGCGTCCTGGTCCGGCACACCGTGCGGGAGCAGGCTGCGCTGCAGGGCCAGGACCATGGCGCGTTCGCGCGTGTAGCGCCGGGCGTTGTCGATGGACAGTGCGGCACGGGCGGCCAGTTCCTGGACCAGCGACCGGTCGTCGTCCCCGAACGGTGGCGAGTCCTGCGCGCGGTAGAAGCCGGCCACGCCCAGGAATGCGCCGCGGGCGACCAGAGGCACCGCGATGAGGGAGTGGACGTGGCTCAGCAGCTGTGCGGAGTGCTCAGGGTCCTGCGCGAACCAGCCCGCGGCAGCCTTCAGGTCCGGTTCCAGCACTGCCTGGCCGCTCGTCAGACACCGCGACTGCGGCATCGTCGGACCGTAGTCGACCTGCTTGCCGACCGGATGGAAGGGACAGTCGTCGTGGATGCCGTGGACCACCATGCGGCGTAGGTCACTGCGGGGATCGGCGGACTCCTCGCCGCGGAGCACGGCTTCCGGCAGGTCGATGGTGACGAAGTCGGCCAGTTGCGGCACCGCCGACTCGGCGAGCTCCCGGGCGGTACTGCGCACATCCAGGGTGGTGCCTATGCGGACGCCGGCCTCGGACAGCAATTCCAGGCGGCGGCGCGCGGCCAGGGCGTAGGTCCCCACGTGCGGCTCTCCCACCATCATGAGCGCTCTCGCCGGGGGCGGGGAGTCGGAGTGCTCGTCCGTCGTGCCGTCGCCGGCCGTGACGCGCTCGACGCCCACGGCGACAGGGCCGTGCTCCGCGCCGGGAAGATACTCCGCCGGCGGGGTGACCCGGAGCTGCCCGGACGCCACGTCGGGAACGGCCCCGAAGAACGTGAGGGAGGTGGCGACGGCAAGCTCGGCAGGGAGGCCCAGCGGCTCGTGGACCTGATGCGGGAAGGCAAGGCGCTCACTCGCTGAGGGACCGGGGACAACGGCCTCGATGGCGAAGCCCTCCACTCCGGAGGCACTCGTCATCGGCCGGCTCACGAGCGTGACCCGACGGCCGTCGGACAGGGGCACGTCGACACAGGCCCGCTGCGCACAGGCGATCAGCTCGGCGGCCTTCTCCATGAGGATCGCCCGGTCGCGGGGGCTCATCTCCACAGCCAGTTCCCGCACCCCCACGCGGTGCCGAAAACCTGCGGCGGCCTCGGCTCCGCTGGCCAGGTACGCCCGCAGCAGAGCGCGCTCACGCGAGGAACTCTGCCCCAGCAGCCGCCGCTCGATGGTCTCGGCCGCTTTGCGTATCACGGTGTCCAGGGCCGGGTCCTCGGCGCTGCGCGGATAGCCGAAGCACAGGACGCCCTCGATGCGGCCGCTGAGTGGGTCGCGGACGGGAAGCGCGCGGCAGGCACTGCCCTGGGAGCGCTCGGCGAAGTGCTCGGCACCGTAGACCCGGATGGGTTGGCGCTCGGCCAGGGCGAGACCGATGCCGTTGGTACCTGCGACCTGCTCGGCGAACACGAACCCGGGGACACTCTGGATGGCCGGGAGAACTCTGGCCAGCGACGCTTCTCCGAAACGGCGCAGGAGAACCGTCCCGCTCGCATCGGCGACGGAGATGTTCATCGCGCTGCCGGCGAACGTGGCCTGCAGCCGGTCGAGCACCGGAACGGCCGCGCGGACGATCCGTCCGTCCGGTTCGAAGTCCTCCCGGAAGGGAAGGTCGGACTGGTCCGGCGACAGCCCCAGGGTCCGGCAGCGCCGCCAGGAATCCAGGATCGACGTGCGCACACCCGTCTCGACCGGCTCACCCTGCAGGAACCGCTCACGGAAACTGGCGGGCCCCGTGCCGCCTGGCGCACGCCCCGCCGGTATCGGATCTCCGCCGGCCTGAACCACGCTCCGCCTCACTCGCACCTTCGACAGTCAATATTCCGAAATATCTGATATGGACGAGGATACGGGCATTGGAGGCGCGAGTCACCGTTCACAAGACCCCTCACACACGGTGACCGGACCGGATCGGTGTCACAGGACCGCGACCGGGTTGACGGGCGAGCCCGTCCCGCCCGGGACGTTCAGCGGCGCCACGACGAGCATGAAGTCGTAGCGCCCCGCTGTCGCGGTCGCGGCGGACAGCGCTTCCAGGTCGAGGTTGTCCAGCAGTGGCATCCCCATCGCGGCCACAGCCAGGGCGTGGACCGGCGAGTGCACGCCGTCCACGGGTGAGGGCCGCACGTCACTGTCGCCGTCTCCGCCGAGCAGCGCGATGCCACGCTCGGCCAGCAGCGGCAGGGCGTCCACATGAAAGCCCGCGCTGGCCGTGTCGGGGTCCCAGGCGCCGAGTTCCTCGCGGCGCCGGACGTGTCCGGAGCGCAGCAGCACCGCGTCGCCATCGCCGATCGTCACATCGAGCGCCTTCTCCACAACGACGATGTCCTTGGCGTGCACCGCTCGCCCCGGCTCCAGCCAGTGGATCCCGAGGACGGCGGGCAGGTCGAGGAGCACTCCCCTCGTGACGAGGGACCCGAGCGTCGACACCGCGCCGAAGCGGGCGCCTGCTGCATCGACGACCTCGTGTGCCGTGCGGCCGTCGTAGAGCTGCCCCCGGTAGGCGATGTGGCACAGCGCGTCAAGATGGGTGATGCCCTTGCCGTGGTAATCGGCGGCGATGAAGTCCTTGTGGGTGGAGGGTTCCGGCGCCTCCACGTCACCGAGGTCGGTCATGTGGTGCAGGGCGGGCTTGCGGTTGCCGGGGCCGGGCCGGGTGTTCCACGGCAGCGCCAGCGGGACGACCGTCCCGGTCCGCACGCACGCTGCGGCCCGCCGCACATGGTCCGCGGTGACGCGGTTCCAGGCACCGCGGTCGGCCGGGGACCAGCGACCCCACGTGCGAACCGCCTCGAAGAGTGCGTCGAACTCCCGACGGGAGACGGCGGGCCCGTTGCCGACGCCGGTCGGCGCGGGATTCGCAGCATCGTCGGAACTCGGACTCATCTGTACTCACCGCTCCCAGGCTGGAACGGCTCCGACGGCAGGACGTCACCGGACGCGACACGGATCGGGCTCACGGGGTGTGCGCCCGGCTGACGCCGAGACACGGAGAAACACCGTCCTCGTGATCGGAAAACCAGCTTCGCACATTCACGGGTGCTCTTGGAGAGCGTGCCCGCAGGGAGGGGTTGTCCAGGTTCCCTCCGACCGCGCCGGGTCCCCATCCCGGCGCACATCCACCACATACAGCGTGGCCGTCCACGGCTGTGGCGCTTCCGGATCGGCAGTCCGTCCCCGGGCGCTTGTTGTTCAGGGTCAAACCTGGGCTCCGGTACGGAGGAAGTGAGTCGCCCAGGGACCGAGGTTGCAGTCAGGAGCCCGCAAGAAACGAGAAACGCACCTTCCGCTCCGTATTATCCCTGTTCGTATCCACCAGGCACACCGACTGCCAAGTCCCCAACTCCAGCCGCCCGCCCACCACGGGCAGCGTCGCATGCGGCGGTACGAGCGCCGGGAGGACGTGGTCGCGACCGTGGCCGGGGCTGCCGTGGCGGTGCTGCCAGCGGTCGTCGGCAGGGAGGAGGGTGTGGAGGGTGGCGAGGAGGTCGTCGTCGCTGCCGGAACCCGTTTCGAGGATCGCGATTCCGGCCGTGGCGTGGGGGACGAAGACGTTCAGGAGGCCGTCGCGGCCGGCGGCCGCCTCCCGCAGGAAGGCCTCGCAGTCGCGGGTCAGGTCGACAACCTGCTCGGTCGAACCGGTGGCGACGTTCAGGACTCGGGTGGTGAAGGCATCTGACATGCCCCCATCCTGACCCATACGCCGGGTTTCGCAGGTCAACGGCTGTTCGCTGGTCGATATGGTGGGTCCAGCCCGCGAGACGCCATTGACCGTGCACGGACGACCTGGCTACTTTCGCCGCATGTTGCGTTCAGCCATGCTCACCACGCGCGGTCACATCGACCTGCTGCGGGTGGCCTCTGCCGCATGTCGCTGCGGCTGTTGACGCCTTCTCTCCTTTTCGCACTCCCCCATTGCCTGCACCTCGCCGTACCCGCACGCTGCGCGTGACGTGACGGTGCTGAGGCGCGTACCCCCTCCCTCACCGGACGCTCTCCTCCCCATGGAGCACCCATGAGCATCAGCCATGCCCCTCCCGGCTCCTCGGAACCCGATATTTCCCCTATATCCTCATCGAAGAGGGCCGATGTCGACTCCCGCGACTCCGCGTCCCTCGAGCTCACCCCCATCGTCCCCGCCTCCTCCCGCCGCACCCGCGTCCCGCGCTGGTTGCGCCGCACCGCAGGCCCCCTCCTGCTGCTCGCCCTGTGGCAACTCCTCAGCTCCACCGGTGTGTTGGCGTCGGATGTCCTCGCCTCGCCCGGCCGGATCGCGCAGGTCGCCGGGGATCTGATCGGTGACGGTTCGCTGGCCTCCGCCATGGGCACCTCGCTGCAGCGCGTGGCGTTCGGGCTGCTGCTCGGCACCGTCGTCGGACCCGGACTCGCCCTGGTCTCGGGCCTGTTCAGGATCGGCGAGGATCTGGTGGATGCGCCGGTACAGATGCTGCGCACCGTGCCGTTCGTGGGTCTGATCCCGCTGTTCATCATCTGGTTCGGCATCGGTGAGGCCCCGAAGGTCGCCATCATCACGCTCGGTGTGACCTTCCCGCTCTACCTCAACGTGTACGCCGGAATCCGCGGTGTGGACGCCCAGTTGATCGAGGCCGGGGAGTCCCTGGGCCTCTCCCGCTGGGGGCTCGTGCGGCATGTCGTGCTGCCGGGGGCACTGCCCGGCGCGCTGACGGGGCTGCGCTACTCGCTCGGGATCGCCTGGCTGGCACTGGTCTTCGCCGAGCAGGTCAACGCCGACTCCGGCATCGGCTTCCTGATGGTGCAGGCGCGGGACTTCCTGCAAACCGACGTGATCGTGGTCTGCCTGATCGTCTACGCCTTCCTCGGCCTGCTGGCCGACTTCGTCGTCCGCTCCCTCGAAAGGCTGCTGCTGCAATGGCGACCGACGTTCACCGGCCGGTGACCCCGCTGACTGCGGTACGGGTCGAGGGGCTGACCCGCTCCTTCGACGGTCGTGCCGTCATCGACAACCTTCAACTCGACGTGCGTCCGGGCGAGTTCGTCGCCCTGCTCGGTCACAGCGGCTGCGGCAAGTCCACCCTGCTGCGCATTCTGGCGGGCCTCGACCGCGACATCGAGGGCACCGTTCTGGTGCCGCGCCGCAAGGCCGTCGCCTTCCAGGCTCCACGGCTGATGCCCTGGAAGAGGGTGTGGCACAACGTCCTGCTCGGACTGCCCGGCAAACCCGCACGCGCCGTCGCCGAACAGGCCCTGGACGAGGTGGGCCTGAGCCACCGCTCCGACGCCTGGCCCAAGACCCTCTCCGGCGGCGAGGCCCAGCGCGCCTCCCTCGCACGGGCGTTGGTACGCGAGCCCGATCTGCTGCTGCTCGACGAGCCGTTCGGCGCGCTCGACGCGCTCACCCGCATCAAGGCACAGCGCCTGGTGGGCGAGTTGTGGCAGCGCCGGGGCTGTGCGGTGCTGCTGGTCACGCACGACGTCGAGGAGGCCGTCCTGCTCGCCGACCGCGTCCTGGTCATGAACGACGGCGTCATCGCGCACGAGCAGGAGATCGGTCTCGACCGGCCGCGCGACATCACCGACCCCCGGTTCGCCGAACTGCGCGCCGGGCTGCTGGAACGGCTCGGCGTCGACACCACCGCCGAAGCCGCCTGAACTCCCCCCAACCCCAGTTGCACAGAACGGATCCACCCATGCGACGACGTCTCGTCCCCGCCGCGCTGCTCCTGCCCTTCGCTCTCCTGCTCACCGCCTGCGGCGGGAACTCGTCCGCGAGCACGGGGACCGACACCGACGGCAAGGGCTCCCTCACCCTCAACGTCGGGGATCAGAAGGGCGGTTCCGAGGCCGTCCTGCGGGCCGCCGGAGAGCTCAAGAACCTCGACTACAAGATCAAGTGGTCCACCTTCACCTCCGGACCGCCGCTGCTGGAGGCCGTCAACGCCAAGGCCGTCGACATCGGCGGCGTCGGCAACACCCCGCCGGTCTTCGCCGCCGGCGCAGGCTCGAAGATCACGGTCGTGGCCGCCTTCCACGGCGCCTCCAAGGGCGACGCCACTCTCGTACCGAACGACTCGAAGCTGTCGAAGCCCCAGGACCTCAAGGGCAAGTCGGTCGCCGTGGCGCAGGGTTCGTCCGCCAACTACCAGTTGGTCGCCTCCCTAAAGGCGGCCGGGCTGAGCCTGAGCGACGTCAGGGTCAAGTACCTGCAGCCGGCCGACGCGCTGGCCGCGTTCACCTCCGGCAAGGTGGACGCGTGGGCGGTCTGGGACCCGTACACCTCGCAGATCCTGCAGGCCAAGCAGGGCCGCGTCCTCACCACCGGCGAGGGCATCACGAACGGCCTGACCTTCCAGGTGGCGGCGCCGAGTGCGCTGCAGGACAAGAAGAAGGCCGCCGCCATCAAGGACTATCTGGAGCGGCTGCGGCGGGCCACGGCGTGGGTCTACGGCCACCAGGAGGAGTGGGCGAAGGTCTGGGCGAAGGACACCGGTCTGCCGTACGAGGTGGCGCTGGCCTCGGTGCGGCGCACCAACGCCACCCGGATCTCGGTCGCCGTCGACAAGCCGCTCATCGCCTCCGAGCAGCAGATCGCCGATACCTTCACCGACTTGAAGCTCATCCCGAAGACGGTCGACTTCGGCACCTTCGTTGACACCCGTTACAACGGCAAGCTACCGGCTTCGACCACGCCCGCCCGGGCCTCCGAGGGCTGAGCGCCTCGCACTCTCCCGGGCCCTGACCCCACGTTGCGGGCGGGCGGTGATTCGGCACACCCACGGACCTGCCGCGGGAAGATCCACGGCTTCCGCGCGGTTGGTGGAAGCGTGAACGATGCACGCGAGGTCGAGGTAGTCGTCGTGGGCGCTGGTCAGGCGGGTCTGTCCAGCGCCTATCACCTGCGGCGCACCGGTTTCGAGCCGGGGCGCGACTTCGTGGTGCTGGACCACTCCCCCGGACCGGGCGGCGCCTGGCAGTTCCGGTGGCTGTCGCTGACGTACGGCAAGGTGCACGGCATGCATGCGCTGCCGGGCATGGAGCTGACCCACGCCGATCCGCTGCGTGCCTCGTCCGAGGTGATCGCCGAGTACTTCGCCTCGTACGAGCGCACCTTCGATCTTCGGGTTCGGCGGCCCGTCGATGTGCGTGCCGTACGGGAGGGCGCAGCCGGGCGACTGCTCGTCGAGACCTCCGACGGTACGTGGTCCACGCGGACGGTGATCAACGCCACCGGTACCTGGGACCGGCCGTTCTGGCCCCGCTATCCCGGCCAGGAGACCTTCCGCGGACGGCAGTTGCACACCGCGCAGTACCCGGGTCCCGAGGCGTTCGTCGGACTGCGGGTGGTCGTGGTTGGCGGCGGTGCGTCCGGTACGCAGCACCTGCTGGAGATCGCGCCGTACGCGGCCGACACCACGTGGGTGACGCGGCGGGCTCCCGTGTTCCGCGAGGCACCCTTCGACGAGGGTGCGGGCCGTGCGGCGGTCGCGCTCGTGGAGGAGCGGGTGCGGCAGGGACTGCCGCCGAAGAGTGTGGTGTCCGTGACGGGGCTGCCGCTCACCGACGCGATCCGGCAGGGACTGGCCGACGGGGTGCTGGACCGCCTGCCCATGTTCGACCGGATCACTCCAGACGGCGTGGCATGGGACGACGGGCGGCGCGTGGACGCCGATGTCATCCTGTGGGCGACCGGTTTCCGGGCCGCCGTCGAGCATCTCGCGCCGCTGCGGCTGCGTGAGCCGGGCGGCGGGATCCGGGTCGAGGGCACGCGTGCGGTCGCCGATCCGCGCATCCACCTGGTCGGCTACGGGCCGTCGGCCAGCACCATCGGCGCCAACCGGGCCGGACGCGCGGCCGTCCGGGACATCAGGCGGCTGCTCGCCGGGGAGAGCGTCGCCGCCTGACGCCCCGCCAGGTCACTTCGCCGCCGCCGACGTGCTCTTCTGAGCTTTCTGGTTCCGGTTGAATTCGGCGACGTTGCGCTGGTGCTCCGCGTAGCTCGCCGTGAAGCGCGTGTCGCCCGGCTTGACCGTGACGAAGTACAGCCAGTCGCCCGGGGTGGGGCTGATCGCGGCACGCATGGCCTCCTCCCCGGGGTTGTCGATCGGCGTCGGCGGCAGGCCCATGCGCTGGTAGGAGTTGTAGGGGCTCTGGATGCGGGTGTCGTTCGGCGTCGTCCTGAGTGTGAAGCGGTTCAGCGCGTAGTTGATGGTGGAGTCCATCTGCAACGGCATCCCGCGCTCCAGGCGGTTGAACACGACCCGGGCCACCTTGCCCATGTCCGCCTTGGTGGCGGCCTCTGCCTGGACGAGGCTGGCGATGGTGACCGCCTGATAGACGTTCATGGCGTTGCGCTGGGCACCGGCCGCGATGGGCGCCCTGTTGAACTTCTTGTTCGCCGTGTCGACCATGTACGACAGCACCGTCTGCGGCGTCGCCTTCCTGCCCAAGGGATACGTCGCCGGGAAGAGGTAGCCCTCCGGGTTGCCCTCGGCGTCGTTCGGCAGTTTGAGACCGGCCTTCGGCAGTGTCCCCCGGGTGGTGCCGGGCGGCAGGGCGAGCGCCTTGTCGACGGCCTCGTAGATCTGGCTTGCGCGCCAGCCCTCCGGGATGACCAGGGCCGTCGGCTTCGGCTCGTGATCCTTCGATCGCTCCAGGCTCAGCAGCGGCACCGCCACGGCGGTGCCGGCCACGACGGCTCCGGTCGCGATGAGGACGAGACGGCCGCGGCGCGTCAGTCGAATCGTGGTCCGTGGCGGAGTGTTCTTACGCATGCGGGCACGGTAACTCTCATAACGTCACAAATTCGGCATAACTTGGCATACTTTCATCTTGTCGGCTCCAGGTGGGCGTCTCGTCGCACGAGGGCCGCATACCGCCCGTTCCGCTCCAACAGCTCGTCATGCGTCCCGCGTTCGGCCACCTGGCCGGAGTCGAGGACCACGATCTGGTCGGCACCCCGAATGGTGGACAGCCGGTGGGCGATGGTGAGGGTGGTGCGGTTCGCCGAGAGCGCATCGATGGCCTCCTGGACGGCCCGTTCCGTACGGGTGTCCAGGGCGCTGGTCGCCTCGTCGAGGATCAGTACCGGCGGGTCGCGCAGGATGGTGCGGGCGATGGCCAGCCGCTGCTTCTCACCGCCGGAGAACCGGTGGCCGCGCTCGCCGACGACCGTGTCGTAGCCGTCCGGCAGGGCGGCGATGTGGTCGTGGATCTGCGCCGCCCGCGCCGCCGCGTGCAACTCTTCGTCGGTGGCGTCCGGCTTGGCGAAGCGCAGGTTGTCGGCGACCGTGGCATGGAAGAGGTACGTCTCCTGCGAGACGACGCCGACCGCGCGGGCCAGGGTGTCGAAGTCGAGGTCACGGACGTCGACGCCGTCGAGAGTGACCCGACCGCCGGTCACGTCGTACAGGCGCGGCACCAGGTAGCCCAGCGTGGACTTGCCGGCGCCGGTCGGGCCGACCACGGCGAGGCTGCCACCGGCGAGGACGGTGACGTCGATGCCGTCGAGGACGGGCCGGACCGCCTTGTCGTCGTCGTTGTCGTAGCGGAAGGCGACCTTCTCGAAGCGCACCTCGCCCTTGATCTGGTCGAGGTGGACCGGGTTGTCGCGCTCGGTGATGTCGATGGGGAGGTCGAGGTACTCGAAGATGCGCTGGAAGAGCGCGAGGGAGGTCTGGATCTGCACACCGGTCGCCAGGAGGCTGACGGCGGGGCGGAACAGTCCCTGCTGAAGCGAGACGAAGGCGACGATCGTCCCGAGGGAGACGTCGGGACCGCCGAGCTGGAGGGTCACGCCCGCGGCCCAGTAGATGACGGCCGGCATGGCGGACATGACGATCCCGATGACGGCCATCCGCCAGCGGCCGGCCATGTTCGACCGCACTTCGAGGTCGACGAGCTGCTCGGACTCCTCGGAGAAGGACCGGGTGAGGGAGTCGGAGCGGCCCATGGTGCGGCCGAGGAGGATGCCGCTGACCGACAGCGACTCGGTGACCGTGGCGGCCATCGCGGCCATCTGCTTCTGACGCTGGGTGGTGATCTTCTTGCGTTCGTTGCCGACGCGGCGGCTGATCCACACGAAGACCGGCAGCAGCAGCAGGGAGACGACGGTCAGCCGCCAGTCGAGGGCGACCATCGCGATGATCGTGGCGACCACGCTGGTGAAGTTGGAGACCAGAGAGGTGGCGGTGGAGGTGACAGTGGCCTGCATGCCGCCGATGTCGTTGGCGATGCGGGACTGCACCTCGCCGGTACGCGTGCGCGTGAAGAAGGCGAGGGACATGCGCTGCAGGCGGCCGTAGACGGCCGTGCGCAGGTCGTGCATGACGCGCTGGCCGACCGTCGTCGAGATCAGCGTCTGCAGGACGCCGAACACGCCGCTGAGGACGGCGCTGAGGATCATGCCGAGGGCGAGCAGGCTCAGCAGGCCGGTGCGCCCCTGCGGGATGGCGACGTCCAGCGTCTCCTTCAGCAGGAACGGCGTGGCCACGGTGACCAGCGACGAGGCGGCGACGAGCACGCCGACGACCGCGAGCCGGGCACGGTAGGGCTTGAAGAGGGTGAGGATGCGGCGCACCTGCCGGGGTTGATCGGTCGAGGTGCCGTGCGAAGGGGTCCAGTCGATGTGGTCGCGGGGCATGGCTCCTACGGAGGGTGAGACGGTGAGGACTGACGGAGCATAGCTCATTGTTACCTATACTCACAATGAACGGCATCCTGATATTGTTCCCGTATGACCACCCCGGATTCCGACGGCCTCCTCGCCGAGCAACTGCTGCGGCTCACCCGCCGGGTGCACCGCATCCAGAAGCGCCACCTGGAGCAGCGCGGGCTGGGCGTCACCCCGGCCCAGGCCCGGCTGCTGCGCACCCTGGCGCACTGCGACGCACCGCCGCGCATGGCCGACCTCGCCGAGCGGCTGGAGGTGGTGCCCCGGGCCGTGACGACCCTGGTCGACGCGCTGGAGGCGAGCGGCAAGGTGCGCCGGGCGCCCGACCCCACCAACCGGCGGGTGATCCGCATCGAACTCACCGAGGACGGCGGCGAGGCACTGCGGGAGCTGCGCGGTGCGCGCGTGTCCGCCGCGAAGGAGATTCTGGATCCGCTGACGGACCTGGAACGCCAGGTGCTGAGCGGGTTGCTCGACGCCCTGGTCGACGGGACACCGCAGCGGGAGCGGACGCAAGGACAGGAGCAGGGGCGGGGGCGGGGACATGAGCAGGGGCAGGGGCGAGCCTGCTGAACGACGCGACGGGCCGTGGCCGCTCCTCCGTACTGCGGGAGGGGCGGCCACGGCCCGTTGCGGTGTCGCTGTGCGTCAACTGACCTCGGGGGCCGCCTCCTTGGTGAGCTGAGCGGGCACCACAGCCGCGGGCCCGGTCGTTTCCGGGCTTTCGGCGCCCTCGGGCTCGGCGGGAGCCACGCGCTCCCCCTCGGCCGCGGCGACGTCCTCGCCGTCCAGGACCTTCTTGGCCCGCTCCAGGTCCAGCGCGCCCTCCCAACGGGAGACGGCGAACACCGCCACACAGTTGCCGAGCAGGTTGGTGACGACGCGCATCGAGTCCATGATGCGGTCCACGCCCAGCAGCAGGGCCACGGCGCCGGCGGGGATGGCCCCCAGCGAGGAGGCGGTCGCGGACAGGGCGAGGAAGGCCGAGCCGGGGATGCCGGCCATGCCCTTACTGGTCAGCATGAGCACCAGGACCACGGTGATCTGCTGCCCCAGGCTGAGGTCCACGCCGACCGCCTGGGCGATGAACAGCGTGCCGATGGACAGGTAGAGCGAGGCGCCGTCGAGGTTGAAGGAGTAGCCCGTCGGCAGCACCAGGCCGACGGCGTCGTCGCGGGCGCCGGCCTTGCGCAGCTTCTGCATCACGCGCGGCATGACGGACTCGGTGGAGGCGGTGCCGAGCGCGAGGAGCATCTCCTCGCGGATGTAGCGCAGGAACTTCCACAGGCTCAGTCCGGTGACCAGCCGCAGGGCGACGGCGAGCAACGCGATGAACAGGGCCGCCGCCGTGTAGCACAGGATGATCAGCTTGCCGTAGGTCTCGATCACACCGAGCCCGTAGTTGCCGATCAGGACGGCCATCGCGCCGAACACCGCGATCGGCGCCAGTCGCATGACGAAGCCGACGATCGCGAAGATGATCTCCTGGGCCTGCTCCACGGCGGGCAGCACCTTGGGCACCTTGGTGTGGCCGAGGTGCAGCAGCGCGGCTCCCACCAGACAGGCCAGGATGAGCACCTGGAGCAGGGAGTTCTCCGCGAAGGCGCCGATGAAACTGGTGGGCAGCGCGTTCACGATGAACTCGGTCGTGGAAGGCAGCGAGCCGCCACCCGTCTTCGCGTCGACCGCCGAGGTGTCGAGCGTGGACGGGTCGACGTTCATCCCCGAGCCGGGCTGGACGATATTGGCGGCGAGGAGCCCGATGATCAGGGCGAGCGTGCTCGCGACCTCGAACCAGATCAGGGCCTTGAGTCCGATCCGGCCGAAGGCCTTCAGGTCACCGGCCTTCGCGATGCCGACGACCACCACACAGAACACGAGGGGCGAGATGATCGTCTTGATGAGCCGGGTGAACCCGTCGCCGAGCGGCTGGAGATCCGTGGCCACGTCGGGCCACAGCTTTCCGACGACGATGCCAAGGACGAGCGCGCAGGCGACCTGCGCGAAGAGGGAGGTACGCAGTATGCGTGCGACGCGTCGTGGCAGGGACGGGGCGGACGACGGCACGGGCACTCCTTGGGGGACGGCTGGCACACAGAAGCCGGGGACGGCGACTTCTGCGATACGGAAAGCGGCTTCCGTGGCGATCACTTTGAAGGTGACGTTGATCGCGCGCAAGACCGCTGCGTTTCAGCCGTGTAAATCCCGCCACGAGTGCCGGATCGCACGCACTGCGTCTCAGCAGCCTCCGCGGTCCTCGGTCAGCACCCCCTGAAGGGTGGTCAGCCGACGGTCGTAGCAGCCCTCCGAGCCGTACAGCCGGTAGCGCTCGCTCGTCCTGGCGACGGCGTGCCGCTGGTCGCGGGGCACATTGACGGTGAAGGTCGCGTCACCCGTGTAGGTGTCGTCGAGCCGCGACCACCACGCGCGTCGGCCGTTTCGCGTCGTCATGGCGTCGGCCCGGTCGCCGAGGGTCAGCACGGTGCGCAGCCGGTCGTCCACGCCGAGAGTGGTGGTGCCGTTCATCGTGTACGTCCGGTGGGTGCGTGTCGCCCGGGTCGGGCCGCGGCCGTCGACGGTGACCGACTCGTCGTCCGTCCAGGTGGCGTCGAGGCCGTCCACGTTCTCGCCGTCGGTCCAGCGGTGCACGGAGGTGTTCGCGAGGGTGCGGGTGACGGTGGTGCGCACGCGTCCGTGCGAGGTGTCGAGGTATCCGGCGACGGTCAGCCGGTGCCGGCCCTCGGTGTCGAGCCGGTGCTCCGTGCCGGGCGTGTGGACGCTGGAGTCGGTGAGCTCCCCCGCATCGTGCGTGACGAGCTTCCCGCCGACGACGGCCTTGCCCGGGTCCTGCCAGACGAGCACGTTGACGGGTGTGCTCCAGCCGCTCTGCCCCTCGGGCACCCCGACCACGGACACCTCGACACGGTGCGGGCGGCCGTCGTCGAGAACCCCGGCGAAGGGGGTCAGGTCGTATTCGATCGGCTTGATGTCGAAGGCGCGGGGGCCCGGGATCACGTACCAGAGAAAGGGGTTGGACCAGCCACCGGTCCAGACGGTCGGGAAGGGCGTGGCGATTCCCGCCAGTTGTCCGTCGACCCTGACCTGCACCTCCCGGTAGGGGCCGTCGTCCGCATGGCAGGAGTAGGGCGCCGCCGCGGGCACGGTCAGGTACCAGTACTCCTCGCACCCGCCACCCGAACCGGTGGCGTACACCTCGGCGACGACGCGTTCGCTGTTGCGCGGCGTGGTGAGGGTCGCACCGCCGGGGCCCTCGGCCAGGGTGAGGACTCGGTCGGGGACGACGGCCGGTTTCCCCTTGGAGGAAATGAGGCCGTAGAAGGTGAGGGTCGCCTTGACGTCGATGACACCCGTGTAGGTGTCGTCGACGACGTTGCCGATGAGCATCTCGACGTCCTGGGCCGAGCGGAACGTGGCGCTGTAGCGGGTGACGTCCTTCTCGACGGACCACTCGATCCCGTCGGGCGACGGCTCCGGCGTCGACGTACGCAAGACCTCCACCCCGCCGATGTGCAGATAGCCGAGCCGGTCGAACTGCCGCCCCTTGACCTTGCCGTCGAGCCGCAGCACGACCTTGCTCCAGCGGTCACCGCAGCCGTCCGGCGGGGTGTACGTGCCCCGGTACGGCGTGAAGTCCCGGAACTGCGCCTCGGCGAGGGTGATCTGACAGGACTTGGCGTCGGGCCTGGTCACGGGCGGGGCGGCGGTGAGCGGGTCGTGCCAGTCGGTGCCGAATTCGGCGGGGACCTCGACCGCCGCGGACGTGGATGCGGCGGCCCCCGCCGTGCCGCCCCCGAGGACGGTGCCCGCCAGGAGGATCGCTGCGGTGAGCATGGACATGATGATCCGACTTCTCATGGCCGGTGTTCTACGGCGAGTCGCCCCTCCCCGCAATGACGCGTCCGCCGGATGTGCTAGCTCCTCAGCGCGGCCCTGTCCCCCATGACCACCACGGGATGCCGATCCGGGTCGAGCGTGCGCAGCAGGTACTCCATCGCCGCCCTGGGCAGGCTGACGCAGGCCGATGTGCCGTCGCCGTGGTCCAGGTGCAGCCAGATCCCGCCCCCTCGCTCCTCGCCCAGGGGCTGCTCCGCGTCGTCGGGAGGCGTGCCTTTGACACGGTTGTAGTCGATGGCGATGACGTAGTCGAAGTCGTGCCAGTGCGCCTCGTCCCACCAGCGGGGCACCGCGTAGTCCTCGGACTGCGTATACGGCAGCCGGGTCCCGGGATCGTCCAGGACGCCGGCCGCGGCACTGAGTGTGAACACGCCGACGGGACTGCGGTCGTCGCCCAGGTAGTGCTCGGCGGTCCAGCCCCTCTTGCCGTTGTGCGCGGGCCAGGTGCGGACGCGCTCCCAGACCGTGCCACGTCTGGCATAGAACACGACGGTGGCGGTCGCGGCGTCCTTGCCGTCGCCGTACACCGCCACCACCTGGCGCGACGCAGCGGGGATCTGCCGTTGCAGCCGCTCCCCGACGCCCGGGACGCCGGTCGCCGGGGCCACGCTCGGCGGGGTGCCGCTGCCCTGGGCACCCGCTCGCGGCATGCTGTCACGCCCGTGTTCTCCACCCGAGCCGCCGCACGCGGCCAGGACCACGAGCAGAAGACCACAGGTCACCGTCGCGGCTCCGACGCGCCGCACCTCACCATGTCGCACCGGGCCATGCTCGCATCACTTTCCGGTCATTTACGGCAGGTTCCGGGCTTCCGGGCCGTGTCGGGCGGCTGCCGGATCCTGCCGCCGCAGCGGAAAACAGGTTGATTTTCACCACACTGCGACGCGAACCTTGCACGGTTTGTTGCCGCTTGTTGCCGCTCCCCGCGGACCTTCCGCCGATCCGTCCCCTGCCCTTCCGCCTCCTTCCCCCACCCCCCACTCCCTCCCCCGCCCCGACTATTCCCCCTCCCCTGACTCGAGCCACTGGGACGTCATGCAGATCCAAGACCTTCCGTACCTCGACCCTGGTGTGCCGGACGCACGCTCGGGCCCCCGCTTCCTGTGGTGGCTCGGCCGCAATCAGCTGGGTGGCCAGCTGAAGTCCCTGGCCTGGGGGCTGCTGCACTTCGTCGCCGTCTCCGCACAGCCGTTCTGCGTCGGGCTCGCCATCGAGGCCGTCGTGGACCGCTCCGGTACCCGGCTCGCCCTCACCGGCGGGCTGATGCTGCTGTGCGGTGCCGCCACCGCGCTCGGGGACACCTTCCTGCACCGTGCCGCCGTCACCAACTGGATCACCGCCGCCGCCCGGGTCCAGCAACTACTGGCCCGCAAGGCCTCGCAGCTCGGCTCCGCGCTGACCCGGCGGGTCGCGGCCGGCGAGGTGGTGGCCGTCTCCACGGGCGACGTCGAGAAGATCGGCTGGTTCGTGGAGGCCGTCTCTCGCTTCACCGCCGCGGCCCTCACCGTCCTGCTGGTCTGCGTCGGCCTGGTCGTCTACGAACCGGCCCTCGGCGTCGTCGTCGCCGTCGGCCTGCCCGTCCTCGCGCTCGCGGTGCTGCCCCTGCTGCCCCGGGCGACGCGCCGCGCCGACTTCCAGCGCGAGAAGGCAGGACGCGCCACCGAACTCGCCTCGGACACCGTGGCCGGCCTGCGGGTGCTGCGCGGGATCGGCGGCGAGGAACTGTTCCTCGACCGCTACCGCAGCGCCTCTCAGGAGGTCCGGCACGCGGCCGTGCGCAGCGCCCGCATGTGGTCCCTGATCAGCGCCATCCAGGTGCTGCTGCCCGGCCTGCTGCTGATCGCGGTCGTCTGCTACGGCGTCCACCTGGCCCGCGAGGGCCGCATCACCGTCGGCGAACTGGTCACGGTCTACAGCTCCGTCATGGTCCTGGCCTATCCCCTCAGGCACTTCGAGGAGATCGCGATGGCCTACTCCTTCTCGCGCCCCTCGGCCAAACGGGCCGCACGCGTGCTGTCCCTGGAACGGGCCACCGACATCGGCGGGTCGCGCGCGGCCGACGTTCCCTCTGGCGACCTGTACGACCCCGCCACCGGCCTGCTCGCTCCGGCCGCCCGGCTCACCGCCGTGGTGTGCGGCGACCCGGACACGGCAGGACAACTGGCCGAACGGCTGGGCGGACACCCGCCGGAGGACGGCCCGTCGGTGCTGCTGGGCGGCGTCCCCCTCGACGAGCTGCCGCTGGACTGCGCGCGCACGGCGGTCCTCGTCCAGGACAAGGACCCGGTGCTGCTGTCCGGTTCCCTGCGCGACCTGCTCGACGTGCCCGCCTCCGGTGCGGTCAACACGGGTGCGGCACTGGCCGCCGCCCAGTGCGGCGACGTCCTCGATGCGCTCGTCCAGGGCTCGTTGGACGCCGACGATCCGCTGGACGCGCGCATCACCGAACGCGGCCGGTCCCTCTCCGGCGGCCAGCGGCAACGGCTCGCGCTGGCCCGCTCCCTGTACACGGACCCCGAGGTCCTCGTCCTGGACGAGCCCACGTCGGCCGTCGACTCGCACACCGAGGCACGGATCGCCGAAGGACTGCGCGCACTGCGTGCGGGGCGTACGACGGTCGTGTTCACCTCGTCGCCCCTGCTGCTGGACCGCGCCGACCGGGTCGTGCTCGTGCACGAGAGCGAGGCCGTCGCGGTCGGCGTGCACCGCGAACTGTTGCGCACCGAGCCCCGGTACCGGGCCGTGGTGACCAGGGAGACCGACGAGGAGGCCGCCCTGAACGGCGCATTGAAGGACATGGACGACAACGAACTCGCAGAAATCGAACGCGAAGAGATCGAGGAGACCGCATGATCGGCGTGGCGCCGCCCGCGTACGACCCGGCGGCACCGACGACGGCGAACACCCTGCCCGTCGGCGCCCCCGCGACCGTACGCGCCTATGTGGCCGAACTCCTGCGCCGGCACCGCCGCGCCTTCCTGCTCCTCCTCCTCGTCAACACGGTCGCCACGGTCGCTTCGATGGTGGGTCCTTGGCTGCTCGGCGATCTCGTGGAGCGGCTCTCGGACCGGGCGCGGGAGCTCCATCTCGGGCTCACCGCCTCGCTGTTCGTGATCGCCCTGGTCGTCCAGGCCGCCTTCGTACGGCAGGTGCGGCTGCGCGGCGCGATGCTCGGCGAGCGGATGCTGGCCGACCTGCGCGAGGACTTCCTCGTACGGTCGGTGCGGCTGCCGCCGGGCGTGCTGGAGCGGGCCGGAACGGGCGACCTGCTGTCCCGCATCACGACGGACATCGACCGGCTGGCCAACGCGATGCGGGAGGCCGTGCCCCAGCTGACGATCGGCGTGATGTGGGCCCTGCTGCTGCTCGGCGGGCTCGTGGTCACGGCGCCGCCGCTGGCGCCTGCCGTACTGGTCGCGGTGCCTCTGCTGGTCGTCGGGTGCCGCTGGTACTTCAAGCGGGCGCCGGCCGGCTACCGCTCGGAGGCGGCAGGCTACGCCGCCGTGGCGGCCGCCCTCGCCGAGACCGTGGACGCGGGCCGCACCGTCGAGGCCCACCGCCTGGGCGACCGCCGCATCGCGATGTCGGAGCAGCGCATCCAGCAGTGGACCGCCTGGGAGCGCTACACGCTGTGGCTGCGGTCGGTACTGTTCCCGGTGATCAACCTCGTACACGTCACGGTGCTCGGCTCGGTCCTCATGCTCGGCGGCGTGTTCGTCCTGCAGGGCTGGATCGGGGTCGGCCAGCTGACGACGGGCGCACTGCTGGCGCAGATGCTCGTCGACCCGGTGAACCTCATCCTGCGCTGGTACGACGAGCTGCAGGTGGCCCAGGTGTCGCTGGCCCGCCTCGTCGGGGTGCGCGACATCGAGCCGGACGGCGGGGACTCCGGGCTGGCGCCCGACGGCCGCGACGTACTCGCCGACCGGGTCCACTTCGGCTACCGCGAGGGCGTCGACGTCCTGCGCAAGGTGTCCCTGGAGGTCTCCCCCGGGACCCGGCTCGCCCTGGTCGGCCCCTCGGGCGCGGGCAAGTCCACGCTGGGACGGCTGCTCGCCGGGATCTACGCGCCGCGCGACGGCCGGATCACCCTCGGCGGCGCCGAACTGTCGCGGATGACCGCCGAACGGGTCCGCTCCCACGTGGCACTCGTCAACCAGGAGCACCACGTCTTCGTGGGCTCCCTGCGCGACAACCTCCGGCTCGCCCGGACGGGAGCCGAGGACGCCGAGCTGTGGGCCGCTCTGGGCGCGGTCGACGCGGACGGCTGGGCGCGGGCGCTGGACGACGGCCTCGACGCCGAGGTCGGCTCCGGCGGTGTCGCGCTCACTCCGGCCCAGGCCCAGCAGATCGCGCTGGCCCGTCTGGTGCTGGCCGACCCGCACACGCTGGTCCTGGACGAGGCGACCTCGCTTCTCGACCCGCGTGCCGCCCGCCATCTGGAGCGGTCCCTCGCCCGCGTCCTGGATGGGCGCACCGTCGTCGCCATCGCCCACCGTCTGCACACCGCCCACGACGCCGACGTCATCGCCGTCGTCGAGAACGGCCGCATCAGCGAGCTGGGCAGCCATGCCGAGCTGGTCGAGGCGGACGGAGCGTACGCAGCACTGTGGCGGTCGTGGCACGGGTGAGGAGGGAAGGGGCCGACCTGTACGGCGCCCCCAGCCGCAACCCGTGCCACAGCCGGTGCCAGTGCTGGTGCCGGCGTTCTCGGCAGAGCCGCCGTAAGTAGTGGTGTACGGGCCGGGAGCGGAGCAGACACGCGTGCCGGCGACGCCCGGGAGACCGTGGACGCCTCCCCTGCGCGAGCCCGGCACCCCGGCCGAGGCGACCCCGTCCGACGGCCGTGTGACCTTTGGCGTTGCGCGGTCCCGAAGCGGGGTGGAACGCTGGATAGCGGCACCCGCGCGGGAGGCACCCGGAATCCGTCCGGAACGCGCCTCCCCCGGCCGGTGCTCCGTCCGGCGGTATCCCATCGCCGACCGCGGAGAGTACGGGCCTGTCACCCCATGGAGGTACCCGTGAACAGCGCCGACGGATGGGGAGACGACGTCTACCAGCCCGACGCGTCCGACATCCAGGAGGACGCGGGGCTGCTCGACGTGGAGGACACGCTGGACAACGACGGCGTCGGAGACCCCCTCGACCGCGGCTGGTCCCCTCCGGACCGCCCCTGGGCCGTGGAGCACACCGGGGTGACCGCCGCGGAACGCCATCAGGGGGAGACACTGGACCAGCGGCTCGCTGAGGAGCTCCCGGACCTCGATGTGCCCGACGGTGACGGCCTCGGGGACTGCGACGGCACCGACGGGGAACTCCTCGACAACGAGGTCGGCGCCGCCCGATCCGGCCGGCTGGTGGCACCGGACGAGGGCGTCCACGAGGACGAGGAGAGCGCACTGATCGCCACGGACGTGGGCATCGACGGCGCGGCCGCCTCCGCTGAGGAGGCCGCGATGCACATCGTCGACGAGGACGCCCTGTCCGGTTGACCCGCCCGCTGCCGGCCCGGCCGTCGCCCGCCCACGACCGTGACCGACACCGCCACTGCCACCGCCACCGCACGAGGAGTACGCATGCAGCAGGACAAGCAGCCCGACTACCACCCGGTCGTCTTCCGCGACCGCACGGCCGGTTACGCCTTCCTGACCCGGTCCACCGCGACCAGCGGCCAGACCATCGAATGGGACGACGGCGAGACCTACCCGGTCGTGGACGTGGAGATCTCCTCGGAGAGCCACCCCTTCTACACCGGCAAGGCACGCACCGTGGACACGGAGGGCCGCGTCGCCAAATTCGAGCGGCGTTACGGCGACGGCGGGGCAATGACCTGAACCGGCGCTGACCCCGCCGCCACCACCGTCACGGCCCTCGGCGCACCGGCTCAGCACACCCGTCGCGTCGCGCGTCAGATGTAGTTGAGGGCGGCAGCCCCGCCCACTCCTCCGAGCAGCATGAACACGGGCATCAGCACCTTCAGCTCGACCCAGCTGCCCGCGCGGAACCGCATCGCCTTGGGCGGACCGATCGGGTACCAGCGCTTGCGCCCGATCGGGATGGGCCACAGGACCGGGCAGCCGGAGACGGTCAGCGCGTCCCCGATGTCGTGCACCAGGGCGCCCAGCACGATCGGCAGCCCCAGCCACAGGTACTCCTGGCCCGGGTCCGTGAACAACCAGTCCGAGCCGTTGCCGGGCTTGTCCAGCACACCGGCGAGGATCCACGCACTGGTCGCGGCGAGCAGCCACACCAGCACATCGCTGCTGGATCCCCGGGCCGCCCGCCACAACAGGCCCTCGATAGCCAGCACCATGTGCACGAAGAGGATCGCCAGCACCGCCCAGCGGCCACCGGTGATCGCCAGCGCCGCAGCACCGGCGCCGATCATGACCGCCCACAGCCAGGTGTGCGTGAGCGTGCGATGCCCCCCGGAGCGGCGCGGGTCGCCCTGCTTCCGCGTGGCCTTGTAGACCGCGTAGGAGAGCTTGTCGACGATCTCGCACAGCCAGCGCGAGACGGGACCGAAGGCACGGGAGATGGTGGCGGCCTTGTGATCGAGGTCCGGGGCGAGCGCGGCGCCGGCGCAGATCAGCGCACCCGCGAGCAGGACCGGCCAGGGCATCGTGTGCCCGGCCGCGGCGGCGGCCGCACCGACGCCGAGCCAGGCGGCGGCGCCCGACAGTGAGTGTGCTGGTCCCATCATGGCCGTTGCCCGCCCTATTCCTCGTGTGCCGCTGTCCAGTTGACCGGGTGCGATGACGCTCCGTCGGCGACACAGCGTAGCGGCCGTGATCTTCGGGCCGGCAGCCGATTCCCCCATCAAGGGCGAGGGCAGGCAAGATGGGGTCGTGACCCTCATCGATCAGCTGCCACCGACCGCAGATCCCGACGCCCTGTACGAAGCCTTCGAGTCCTGGGCGCAGGAGCGCGGTCTGACGCTCTACCCCCATCAGGAGGAGGCGCTGATCGAGGTGGTCTCCGGGGCGAACGTGATCGTGTCGACGCCCACCGGATCCGGCAAGAGCATGATCGCGGCGGCCGCGCACTTCGCGGCCCTCGCCCGTGACGAGGTCACCTTCTACACGGCCCCGATCAAGGCGCTGGTGTCGGAGAAGTTCTTCGAACTGTGCAAGATCTTCGGCACGGAGAACGTCGGCATGCTGACCGGCGACGCGTCCGTGAACTCCGACGCCCCTGTCATCTGCTGCACCGCCGAGGTGCTCGCGTCGATCGCGCTGCGCGACGGCAAGGACGCGGACGTCGGCCAGGTCGTCATGGACGAGTTCCACTTCTACGCGGAGGGAGACCGCGGCTGGGCGTGGCAGATCCCCATCCTGGAGCTGCCACAGGCGCAGTTCGTCCTCATGTCGGCCACGCTCGGCGATGTGTCGTTCTTCGAGAAGGACCTCAGCCGGCGCACCGGCCGCCCCACAGCGGTGGTCCGCTCGGCGACACGGCCTGTTCCGCTGTCCTACGAGTACCAGTACACGCCGATGACGGAGACGCTCACCGATCTGCTGGCGACGAGGCAGGCGCCCGTCTACATCGTGCACTTCACCCAGGCGCAGGCGGTGGAGCGGGCGCAGGCGCTGATGAGCATCAACATGTGCTCGCGCGAGGAGAAGGAGCAGATCGCCAGCCTGATCGGCAACTTCCGCTTCACCACGAAGTTCGGCAGCAACCTCTCGCGCTACGTGCGGCACGGCATCGGCGTCCACCACGCCGGCATGTTGCCCAAGTACCGGCGCTTGGTGGAGAAGCTCGCCCAGGCCGGTCTGCTGAAGGTGATCTGCGGTACGGACACGCTGGGTGTGGGCGTCAACGTGCCCATCCGCACCGTGCTGTTCACGGCGCTGACCAAGTACGACGGCAACCGGGTGCGTACCCTGCGGGCCCGCGAGTTCCATCAGATCGCGGGCCGGGCCGGGCGGGCCGGCTTCGACACGGCGGGCTACGTGGTGGCCCAGGCGCCCGAGCATGTCATCGAGAACGAGAAGGCCCTTTCCAAGGCCGGCGACGACCCGAAGAAGCGCCGCAAGGTGGTGCGCAAGAAAGCGCCGGAAGGCTTCGTGGGCTGGACGGAGAACACGTTCGACAAGCTCATCGAGTCGGACCCGGAGCCGCTGACCTCCCGTTTCCGGGTCACGCACACGATGCTGCTGTCGGTGATCGCCCGGCCGGGCAACGCCTTCGAGGCGATGCGGCATCTGCTGGAGGACAACCACGAGCCGCGCAAGCAGCAGTTGCGGCACATCCGGCGCGCGATCGCGATCTACCGTTCGCTGCTGGACGGCGGGATCGTCGAGAAGCTCGACGAACCCGACGCCACCGGCCGCGTCGTCCGCCTCACCGTGGACCTCCAGCAGGACTTCGCGCTGAACCAGCCGCTGTCCACCTTCGCGCTGGCCGCGTTCGAGCTGCTCGACCCGGAGTCGCCTTCCTACGCTCTGGACATGGTCTCCGTCGTGGAGTCCACGTTGGACGATCCGCGTCAGATCCTCGCCGCTCAGCAGAACAAGGCGCGCGGCGAGGCGGTGGCCGCGATGAAGGCGGACGGCGTCGAGTACGAGGAGCGCATGGAACGCCTCCAGGACATCTCGTACCCGAAGCCCCTGGAGGAACTCCTCTTCCACGCGTACAACACCTACCGCAAGAGCCACCCGTGGGTCGGCGACCACCCGTTGTCGCCGAAGTCCGTCATCCGTGACATGTACGAGCGGGCGATGTCCTTCACCGAGTTGGTGTCCCACTACGAGCTGGCCCGCACCGAGGGCATCGTGCTGCGCTACCTGGCCAGCGCCTACAAGGCCCTCGACCACACCGTCCCCGATGACCTCAAGTCCGAGGATCTGCAGGATCTGGTCGAGTGGCTGGGCGAGATGGTGCGCCAGGTCGACTCGAGCCTGCTCGACGAGTGGGAGCAGCTCGCCAACCCGGAGGAGATGACCGCCGAGGAGGCTCAGGAGAAGGCGGACGAGGTCAAGCCGGTCACCGCCAACGCCCGCGCCTTCCGGGTACTGGTCCGCAACGCGATGTTCCGCCGCGTCGAGCTCGCCGCTCTCGATCACGTCGACGAGCTGGGCGAGATGGACGGCGAGTCCGGCTGGGACGCCGACGCGTGGGGCGAGGCGATGGACAAGTACTGGGACGAGTACGACGACCTCGGCACCGGTCCGGATGCCCGGGGTCCGAAACTGCTTGTCATCCAGGAGGAGCCGCAGAACGCCCTGTGGCGTGTCCGCCAGATCTTCGACGACCCGAACGACGATCACGACTGGGGCATCAGTGCGGAGGTCGACCTGACGGCCTCGGACGCCGAGGGCCGTGCGGTCGTCCGCGTCACCTCCGTCGGTCAGTTGTGAGCGGCGCAGCAGGGGCCGAAGCGCAGAGAGATCAAGGAACGGCAGAAGCAACAGGAGAATCGCACCGATGACGAATCCGGCCGAGAGGCTCGTCGATCTGCTCGACCTGGAGCAGATCGAGGTCAACATCTTCCGCGGCCGCAGCCCGCTGGAGTCCCTGCAGCGGGTCTTCGGCGGCCAGGTCGCGGGCCAGGCGCTGGTCGCAGCCGGGCGGACCACCGACGGCGACCGGCCGGTGCACTCGTTGCACGCGTACTTCCTGCGCCCGGGTCGGCCCGGTGTGCCCATCGTGTACCAGGTCGAACGGGTGCGGGACGGGCGGTCCTTCACCACTCGCCGGGTCACCGCCGTGCAGCAGGGGCGCACGATCTTCAATCTCACCGCCTCCTTTCACAAGCCTGAGGAAGGGCCCTTCGAGCACCAGTTGCCGCCGGCCCGCGAGGTCCCGGACCCGGAGTCCCTGCCGACGGTCGCGGAAGAGATCCGGGAGCATCTGGGCGCGATGCCCGAACAGTTGGAGCGCATGGCGCGCCGTCAGCCCTTCGACATCCGGTACGCGGACCGGCTGCGCTGGAGCGACGAGGACGTCAAGGAAGCCGAGCCGCGCAGCGCGGTGTGGATGCGGGCGGTCGGGCCGCTCGGCGACGATCCGCTCGTCCACACCTGCGCGCTCACCTACGCCAGCGACATGACCCTCCTGGACGCCGTGCGCCTCCCGGTCGAGCCCCTGTGGGGTCCGCGGAACTTCGACATGGCGTCGTTGGACCACGCGATGTGGTTCCATCGGCCGTTCCGCGCGGACGAGTGGTTCCTGTACGACCAGGAATCGCCGATCGCCACCGGCGGACGAGGGCTGGCTCGCGGGCGCATCTACGACCGGGAAGGGTGCCTGTTGGTGTCCGTGGTCCAGGAGGGGCTCTTCCGGGCGCTGTAGCTCCCGTCCCCGTACGTCACGTCCCCGTATGTCACGCGGTTCGGCGGCGCAACCGGCTCAGCAGACCTCGTGTGGACCGGCGGAACGCGATCGGCTCCGGCGCAACAGGCGTCGGCCTGGACGGCTTCGGCGAGGGGCGCGGCGCGGGCTGGTCGGCACGGGCCTCGGCCAGGGTGCGTTCCAGGTCGGACCTCAGCCAGTCGACCTCATCGGGGTCGTCCGCCGTCATGATCTTCTCGACGAGTTGGGCACCCGGTGTACCTGGGGTGGCGTGGGCCGGCGGTCCGGGCCGGAACCTGTTCAGGTGGGAGCGTTCGTAGGGGTCCCTGACGATCTCCGCGACCTGGAGGGGGTCGAGGAACCCGGCCAGAACTCCGGCGTGCTGCCAGGGGCCGTCGGCCTGTCGGAGCAGGAAGCCCAGGTGGCGTCCCCGCCAGTTCCGGGCCCGCACGTCAACGCTTTCGGCCAACCGGCTGCGCAACGTCTCGGGTGTCCGACCGGTGAGCAGGAACGAGTTGGTCTTGTCGGTGGCGAACTGCCGTAGTTCTTCGGCGAGATACAGCCAGACGACGGCTCGGTAGCGGTTGAGATAGAACCTGACGGGCACCACCAGTCCCACCCGCGCGAGACGGGTGAACCGGGCGGGAGGCACGTCCAGGATGGCCGCGGCGTCGCCGGTGCCTACGGCCAGCACGCTCTCGCGCAGCGTTTCGGGGAAGCCGGGTTCCGAGCACAGGCGGTCGATCTCCGTGCGGGCCACCCGGCGGCCCCCTCCTCCGTCGTCGGGCAGGGTCCTGACGCGTCCGAGATGCACGGCGAGGTCGAACTCACTTCGCTTCAGGTTCAGTTCCCGCGCCGCCCGACTCGGCGTGCAGGAAACGGAGTGTGGTTGCGTGACGGTGTTGCCGGACATGGTCGGTCTCCCCCGTGGAGTGAAGTGGAGTGCAGCAGGCCCGCGCTGTCCGCGGTGGCCTCGGGAAAAACCGTAGCCGGAATCGCCAATCTCGTGGCGACCCTGTGGATAACTCCATGAAGGAGAGGAAAAGCACAGGTCAGAGATCTGTCAGCGGGGCACGCTCGGGCTGTCGGGCGTCCACCGTGAGGTGTTCGCCGACCCGGTTGACGAGCAGGGTCATCTCGTAGGCGATCTGCCCCATGTCGGCCTCCGCCCCGCTGAGCACGCACAGGCAACTGCCGGTTCCCGCGGCGGTGACGAACAGCACCGCGTCGTCGAACTCGATCATCGTCTGGCGGACTCGGCCCGCGCTGAAATGGCGTCCTGATCCCTTGGCCAGGCTGTGCAGTCCGGACGAGACCGCGGCGAGGTGCTCCGCGTCCTCCCGGCGCAGTCCTGTGCTCGCGCCCGCCACCAGACCGTCGTTGGACAGGACGAGCGCGTGCCGCACGTGGTCGACGCGCTCGGTCAAGTCGTCCAACAACCAGTCCAGCTCCTGGTTCTGCACCATGTGCCACTCCCCGTGTGACGTTCCCCGTATGTCTTCCCCATGTGATCCTCCGCCTCGCCGGAGAATCTGCCCGCCACCCTTCCCCAGGGTCGGCCGCCGGAGCAAGGAGGATGGCGGCGTGGCACAGAAGATGACCGATGAGGAATGGCAGCCCTTCGTCGCCCACGGAACCGCACCGGAGAACTGTGGACCGTGCGGGCGGACGGCAGCCCGCACGTAGCGCCGGTCTGGTTGGTCAGCCCACCGAGTCGAGCAGCCGCGCCGTGTGCATCCGCCCGGCATACTCCACCAGCCGGATCAGCACCTCCTTCCCCGAATCGCGGTCACGGGCGTCGCACAGGACGACGGGGGTTCCTCCGTCGAGGTCGAGGGCGCGCGAGACGTCCTGGGCGCCGTAGGTCCGCGTGCCGGCGAAGCAGTTGACGGCGACGACGAAGGGAATGTGCCGGTGCTCGAAGTAGTCGACCGCGGGAAAGCAGTCCTCCAGGCGCCGGGTGTCGGCCAGGACCACCGCACCGAGAGCGCCCTGCGACAGTTCGTCCCACAGGAACCAGAAGCGGTCCTGACCCGGCGTTCCGAACAGGTAGAGGGAGAGACCGGAACGGATGGTGATCCGGCCGAAGTCCATGGCCACGGTCGTCGTGACCTTCTGGTCCACGCCGTCGGTGTCGTCCACCAACTGCCCTGCTTCGCTGAGCAGTTCCTCGGTGCGCAGCGGCTTGATCTCACTGACCGCGCCCACCATGGTGGTCTTGCCCACGCCGAACCCGCCGGCGACCAGAATCTTCAACGCCAGGGGGGCCGTCTCGCCACCTGTGGCGTCGGAGTGCTCGGAGACCATGGATCACTTCTCTCGGGAGAGTACGACTTCGGCGTGTGTGCGAAGCCGGCAGCATGACAACTGGGGGCTTTTTCCGTCCGGGTGGGGTTGAGCGTTCTTCTACAGCGCTCGCAGCCCCTCGATCACCTCGCGCAGGATCCGCTCGTCGGGCAGCTGGGCGGGCGGGACGGGACGGCTGACGGTGACACAACCGAGTTCCAGCAGGTCTCCGAGGAGCACCCTGACCACGCCGACGGGAAGATCCGCGCCGGCCGCGAGTTCCGCGACGGACTGGGTCTCCGTACGGCAGAGGTCGAGGAGGGTGCGGTGCTCAGGCCCGAGCGCCATGCCGTCCGCACCGGGCGCGCCCGGGTCCAGGGTGACCAGGGCTATCAGGTCGAAGCGCACTCCGGTGGGGCCCGGTTTCGTGCGTCCGCCCGTCATGGCGTACGGGCGGACGAGCGGACCGGCCTCGTTGTCGTACCACTGGCTGCCCAGCTCGCGTGGGGCGCCGGTCATGTCGTCGGTCATCTGCGCGGGTCGCTCTCTCGCCTCAGCCGGCGGCGGGCGGCCGCGCGCCGAGGCGTGGCGGCGTGTAGAGGTGCTCTCCGACCCGCTTGACCAGCCTCGCCATCTCGTAGGCGACCAGGCCGATGTCGGCGCTCACCGCGGTGAGGACGGCGAGGCAGGATCCGTCGCCCGCGGCGGCCACGAAGAGGAAGCCGTCGTCCATCTCCACCATGGTCTGGCGCACGCCGCCGGCGCCGAAGTGCCGGCCCGCGCCCTTGGCGAGACTGTGGAAGCCGGAGGCGACGGCGGCGAGGTGTTCGGCGTCCTCACGTCTGAGGTCGGTCGAGGCGCCGACGGCGAGGCCGTCGTTGGACAACACCACGGCGTGTCGTACCTCGCTCACGCGCATCACCAAGTCGTCCAGCAGCCAGTCGAGTTCGCCGGACCGCTGGGCCGACCTCGTACTCGGGTCCTGGATCATGCGGGGTCTCCTTCACTGCTGTCGCTGCCCGGTGCGGGCTCCGGGGTGGCCGCGCGGCCGGGTTGCCTGCCGCCGCCCCGGGCCCAGCCGGCCCGGTACGCCGCCATTCGGTCCCGTACGAGTTCGGGGGTGCGCCCTTCGTCGCCGCGCGGGTCGGGCGCCCTGGCCGGTTCCTCGGACAACGGGCGGCGCAGTTGCGGGGCGAGATGGGCCTGCCGCACCCGGCGCGGGAGGTCGTCCGAGCCTTCGGAGTCGTCCGGGGAGCGGTGCAGGCGCAAGGTCGTGACTCCGGGAGGCGGGGGTTCGGCTGCCGCCGGCGCGGCGGCCCGTAAGGGGGCCACCAGCGCGGGGCGGTCGGCGGCCGCGGGTACGGCCTCCGGATGGCGGTCCGTGGCACGACGGTCATAGGCGTGAAGGTCCGAGGCATGATGGCTGGAGGCATCGCGGTCGGCTTCGGGCACGCGCGCGTGCTCGCGTTCCGCGGACTGTTGCGCCTGCGCGACCTCACGGGCGGAACGTTCAGGCTTGCCGCTGTGCAGCAGGGCCGTCGGCAGCAGGACGACCGCTGTGGTCCCACCGTAGGGGGAGGTGCGCAGGTGCACCTTGATGCCGTGACGGGCGGCGAGCCTGCTGACCACGAACAGGCCCAGCCGGTCGCTGTCGAAGAGGTCGAGAGCCTCGGACTGCGCGATGCGCCGGTTGGCGTCGGTGAGGGTCTCCTTGCCCATGCCCAGGCCCCGGTCCTCGACCTCGACGGCGTATCCGTTGCCCACGGGTTCGCCGGTGACGCGCACGCGCGTGTGCGGGGGCGAGAACTGGGCGGCGTTCTCGACGAGTTCGGCGAGCAGGTGGGTGAGGTCGGCGACCGCGGTGCCGATGACGGCCGCCTCCGGGAGCTGCCGTACCTCCACGCGCGCGTAGTCCTCGACCTCGGAGAGGGCGGCGCGGACCACGTTGGTGAGGGACACCGGCATGCGCCAGGCCCGGCCCGGCGCCGCCCCGGACAGGATGATCAGGCTCTCCGCGTGGCGTCGCATACGGGTGGTGAGGTGGTCCAGCCGGAAGAGGTCGCTCAGCTCGTTCGGGTCGTCGGAGCGGCGCTCCATGCTGTCCAGGAGGCTCAACTGGCGGTGCACGAGGACCTGGCTGCGGCGGGCGAGGTTGACGAACACGCCGGAGATGCCGCTGGCGAGTTCGGCGCGCTCCACGGCGGCGCGCAGCGCGGCGCGGTGCACGGTGCTCAGAGCCTCGGCGACCTGACCCGTCTCGTCCTCGGAGGGAGGCCCGGGCGGGGCCTCTGCGCGGACGTCGATCTCCTCCCCGGCGCGCAGTTTCCGCATGGCCTCGGGGAGTTTGCGCCGGGCGATCTCCAGGGCGCTGTTGCGCAGGCTGACCAGTTCGACGACGAGTCCGCGGCCGATGCGCACGGAGATGACGAGTGAGGCGACGACGGCGGCGAGTCCGAGCAGGACCGCGGCGCCGGCGGCGGTGAGCAGACCGCGGGTGAAGGGGTCGGCGCGGTCGGCGACACCGCGTCCGGCGTCCGCCTCGATGGTCCGCATCCCGCTCTGCACGCGCGCGTGGGCCTGGTCCCAGGTGGTTGCCGGAGCAGCCGTGATCGCTTTCGCTCCGGGCCCTTCGGCGAGCACCTTGTCCTCCGCGGCGGCCAGGGCGGCGTAGGCGCTGCCGGCGGCGAGGCGCTGCCAGGCGGTGCGTTCGGGGCCGCGCAGGTCCGCGACGGCCGATTCCGTCAGGGTGCGGCGTGTGGCGACGGCACCGGTGAACAGTCGCAGGCGCTGTCCGTCGAGGCGCCCGGCCCGGCGGGCTCCTGCGAGCACGACGTCCTCCTGGGACAGGGCCTCGCCCGCGCGGGAGAACTCGAGCAGCACGCGCGCGTCGGAGCCGAGTTCGGCGTCCTGGATGCCGGAGAGCGCGCCACCGACCGAGAAGGCCGCGGAGATCGTGCCCGTGTACCGGCCGTACGTCTCCTCCCAGCCGGTTCTGCCGTCGAGCACGGCGGTCCGTACCGAGGGGAGTCCCTCGGTCCTGGAGACGAACGCCTCGAGCCGCTGGGCCACTCCCTTGGGCAGTTCCTGGCCGTCGGCGACGGTGCTGTCGTCGCCGAGCCGCAGTTTGGCCACCGCGCGGTCCGTGCGTCCCGCGAGCGCCTTGAGGTCACCGGTCCGACCGGGGGCGGGGGCGGTCGCATACCGTACGGCGGCCGCGCGCTCGGCCTGCAGGGCGGCCACCGCTGCCGCGACGGGGGCGCGCACCTCGGAGTCCACGCGCTGCGATTGGCGCAGTCCCGCTACGTTCTGGGCGGTGCTGACGGTGGCGTACGCCCACAGGGCCAGCAGAGAGACGACCGGCACCATCAGCAGACAGACGATCTTGGCGCGCACGGTGCGCGGCCGGATCCGCCAGCGTTCCGCGCGCGGGGGTATCGCGCCCGCCAGTGGGTCCGTCCGCTCGTCCGGCCCCTCCTCGGCGGGGGGTCCGGCGTGGGCGCGGCGCCCACGCGTGGGGGGCGGCGCGTCGGCGCCTGCCGTGGGGGTCCTACGGGGTGTACGCATGGCCTCCTCGCTCGGAAGTGGGTCGGGGGCGTTTCCTGCCGGTCGCGTCAGACGGGCCGGGCCTGCTGTCGGCCGGGCAGGTTCTCCAGCGGTTGTTGTGCCGTGGCGGACGCCTCGCGCTCCCCTGTGGTGGGCGACAGCGCGACGAAGGCCGAGGTCAGGAAGAGGTAGGACCCGAGGCCGACGGCGAGGGGGAAGATGAACTGCATCGCCGTGGCCCCGGGCAGTGCCTCCCCGGAGGGCGTGACGTGGACGCTCACCGCGAACATCGCCGTGTAGTGCATGCTGCTCACGGCCGCGCCCATGACGAGGGAGGCGACGGTGACCGCGATCGGCGACTTGATGTTGAGAGCCGCCCAGAGGGCCGCGGTGGCCGCGACGACGGCGATCAGGACGGAGAGTCCGACGCGCACCGGATCGTAGGTCACATCGCCGTGCAGCCGGACCGCGGCCATCCCCAGGTAGTGCATGCTCGCCACCCCCAGGCCCGTGGTCAGTCCGCCGATCAGCAACGCGCGCGTGCGGTCGCGGCTGTAGCCGACGGCGAAGACGCCGACGCAGACGACGACCATGGCGACGAGGAGGCTGAGCACGGTCAGGGGAACGTCGTAGCGGATGTCGGTGCCGCTGACGCCGAAGCCGAGCATGGCCACGAAGTGCATGGTCCAGATGCCTGAGCCGATCGCCGAGGCCGCGGTGATCAGCCAGTTCCTGCGCGAGCGTCCAGTGGCGCCGAGGGCGCGCACGGTGCAGCGCAGCCCGAGGGCGGCGCCGATACAGGCCATCACGTACGACAGCACGGGGGTAAGCCAGCCGAAGGCGGCGTGGTCCAGGTGTCCCATGGCCACGGGACGCTAGCCGGGGCACAGGAGCACAAAGGGGGCGCATTTCGAAAGGTGTTGGAATATGACGCGGAAATGCGCCGGATCGATCGGGTCACGCTCGAACATGTGCGCCGAGGCGTCGTCCGTGTCGGTGAGGGATCATGCGGAGCATGAGCGACGACCACACGCACGTTCAGGAGTTCTTCACGGCCCGCGCCACGGACTGGGACCGCCGGTTCCCCGACGACGGCCCCGCCTACACGGCGGCGATCGGAGACCTCGGTCTGCGCGAGGGGGACCGCGTGCTGGACGCCGGCTGCGGCACCGGAAGGGCCCTGACGCCCCTGCGTGCGGCCGTGGGGCTTTCGGGAGTGGTCATCGGGGCCGATCTGACTCCGGCCATGCTGGAGGCCGCCGTACGGGCAGGACGCGACCGTGACGGGCACCTGGTGCTGGCCGACGTCGCCGCGCTTCCCCTGCGGTCCGGCTCGCTGGACGCCGTGTTCGGGGCGGGCCTCATCGCCCATCTGCCCCGCCCGGCCGAGAACCTGCGGGAGTTGGCGCGGGTGGTGCGCCCCGGCGGCACGCTGGCGTTGTTCCACCCGATCGGCAGAGCGGCGCTCGCGGCCCGGCAGGGCCGGCAGATCACCCCGGAGGACCTGCGCGCGAAGCCCAACCTCCGCCCGCTGCTGGCCGGTTCGGGGTGGCGCATGACGTCGTACGTCGACGAGGACGACCGTTTCCTGGCCCTGGCCGTCCGCGAGCCCTGAGGGCTCACGCTCCCTCGGCGCCCGCCCGTACGAACGCGTCGGGGTGGTCGAACACGACGGTCCCGCGAACGTGGCTGCCCACACCGTCGAACTCGGCCTTGTGTATCGTTCCCCCTCGGTCCGAGCAGTGCAGCGGAGCCTCGTGACGCCCCCCGGTCCGGCCCTCTTCTGCCGCCGGGGCTTCAACTCCAGGTTGAGCAGCAGGACATGAACGATCAGTTGCGGCATTCACGCAGGGGGAAGGTGGTCGACATGTTCGACAGGATCCGCAAGGCCTACGGCAGTTTCCTCGGCGCGCCGCGCACGCGGTCGCGTCCGGACGGGGAGGGACGTCCGGACGGGGCATCGGGCACCGGCGGGAAGCGCACGCCCAATCTGTTCGAGGCCGCCGCCGCGTACGTCTCGGCCTGCGCGCAGGACGATCAGGACAGGCTCGACGAGGCGGCGGGCTGGGTGTCGCCGGAGGCGCTGTCCTTCGGGATCAACGAACTGGCCTGTCGCGCCGTGATCGCTCTCGCGCGAGAGCACGACAAGTCGCCCGAGACCGTGGCCCGTGAACTCCTCGGACTGCCGTCGGCGTGATGCATTCAACGGCCGGCGGTGGTCGATTCGCCCCGTCCGGTCGGAAACCTGCAGCTCCGGGTGTGTCGGGCAGCCGTGACAAGCGCCTTCCCGCACCACTAGGGTGCGCGCCGTTGGACGAACCGATGGGGAGGCTGGGATGGCCGGGACGGACGAGGACGCCGTCGCCGCCGCGGACGAGGCGCTCTATGTGCTCACGGCGGTGCTGCTGACGCCGGCGAAGTTCCCGAGCGCGCTGGGCGACGACTACCCGGAGGCCTGTGCGGCGCTCGGCCTCCCGCCGCTCGCCGACGGGTACGGCCTGGTGCTGGGCCAGGACGGCGAGGGCGCGCGATGGACTGTCGTCATCGACGACGTGTCGCTGGTGGCCGTCGCCATCGCGTCGTGGGACTGCGGCATGGAGTACGACCTGTCGCCGGACGAGCGGACGGTCGTCGCCGCGCTGCCCGGCTGGCCGCTGGCGGTCGCCGTCGCGGCTCCGGGCGTGCCCGCGCCGCACGATCCCGGCCCCGAGGTCGCGGACAGCCCTGCGCTGTGTCCTCCGGACACGACCACCTGGGGCCCTGCCCAGCGACGGCTCGGAGCCGACGAGATCGCGCTGCAGTGGGCCCTGTGGCGCGAGCAGATCGACGACACGGAGTTCGCGCCTGCGCGGGCGGCCACCGGAACGGGTTCAGGCATCGGGGAGGGAGACCGCTCCGACGAAGTCGTCGAGGTCGCCGAGTCCGGCAGGTCCGGCGAAGCCGACGCGGCCAACGGGTCCGACGAGGCCGGGAAGGGGGCACCGCAGAGGCCCAGCGGTGTCCGACGTGTCCTGGCCGAGGTGCGTGCCTACGTGGACACCCCGCCTCCACTCGGCCGCGTGCGTTCTTCGTTCGCTCCCGGTGATGCGCGCACCCTGCGCGCCGACGGCCCCGGCTGGTCGCTGGTGGCCAGGACCGACGACATCGCCTTCGTCCTGCTCGACGAACAGCCCGGCGAGGTGCTGCCGGTCGGCCGCGGCCCCGAACTGCCCGGGCTTTTGGAAGCGCTCGACAAGATGGCCGTGCGGCCCCTCTGAGCTGTTTCAGCGGTACAGGTCCTTTGGGTCGCGCGACGCCTGAGAGCCCCGGCGGCTCGCCTGCGCCGGAAGACGGGGACCGCGGTGCGGCCCCCGTCACTCACCGGCCGAGCTCCTTGCGTGTGACACGGCGCAGCCTGCGCCGCTGTGAGGGATCCAGCGTGAGGTAGGCCGCCGCCGGAACTCCCAGCACGATCAGCAGGGCCGCCCACCAGGGCAGCCAGATCAGCAGGAGGAGCCCAGCCGCCACACCTCCTGCGGCGATCTTCGCGTTCCTCGACATCTATGTCGCCTCCTTCGCGGCCACTGCCGCTCTATGCCATGAAAACGGGTCCGCGCCGCCCGCGGTTCCGGAATCGACCCTGAGACCTCCCTGAGCTACACCCCGAGACGCCCCTGAGAACCAGCTCGCCCCGAGTGCGTGGACGACAGGGTCCCTCGGTCCCAAGTCGGCGCGCGTTTCTTGCCGAAGTGCTGTACCCTCGGCGACCGCCGACCCCCGGTAGTCAAATTTGAGGAGCAAGCTCATCGCCGTGCAGAGGGTTCCCGTGCAAGCTTCGTCCGAGATCTCCGAACTGGCCCGTTGCTGCGCCCTGTTCGTGCCCGGCACTCCGGCCCGTACCGGCAGTGTCGCCTTCTGGCTCCCCGACGGTGACGCACCGCCCGTCGTCGCGTCGAGGGCCGCACAGGATCTGACCGTCGTCAGGCCTGCCGGCACCGGTGTGGCACTCGTACGCGTGCCTGCCGTGCTGCTGCCGGTACGGGACGCCCTGCCCGCCCTCGCCCACGCGCGCGTCACCCCGGACGCGCACCGCGCCACCGCCTTCTGGGGTGCGGCCGCCCTGCTGGCCCTGCGCTGTGTGGCCCGTGGACTGCTGTTGCCCGGCCTGTCCCAGGAAGACCACGACGCCTGGCGGGTCGGCCCGCTGGGCCCGGAGGACATCGAGCAGGTGCGCCGACTGGCCGCCTCGATGCCACCGGAGGCGCATGCCCTGCCGGTGAACGAGGCACCGCCCCTGCGACTCCCCTCCCCCGAACGGCTCCTACGTGCGTTCTTGGACGCCGTCGCGGACACCCTGCCCCGCACGCCGGCAGCGCCGCTCGTGACGGGCGGGCCTGCCTACGCGGCACAGCAGCCCCATCGCGTCCCGGAGCTGCGCGCATGGGCGAGCGATGTCGCCGCGGGTCACGAGGCCGGCCTGCGGATCTCGCTGCGGATCGAGGTGTCGGGCATCGACGACGTGTCGGAGCTCGACATGTCCGGGGCCAATGCCGTCGAGATCGCCGACTCTGTGGCGAGCCCGGCACGGCCCAGGTTCCGGGTCGTCCCGCAGGTGCACAGTGTCAGCGATCCCGCGCTCCTCGCGGACGCCTCCGAGATCTGGGGAGACAACGGCGTCACGCACGGGGCGTTCGGCCCGCGCGCGCGAATGGACGCCCTGCTCGCCCTGCGCCGTGCGGCCCGGGCCTGGCCCGCGCTCACGCCACTGCTGTCGGCGACCGTGCCGGACGCCGTCGACCTCCTGGACGAGGAGGTCACCGAGCTGCTGGGCGAGGGCTCGCGGGCGCTCGCGGGCGCGGGAGTCGAGGTGCACTGGCCGAGGGAGCTGGCCCGCACGCTGACCGCCCGCGCGGTCGTGGGGCCGCCGCAGGAGGCAACGGAACCGGACCGCACCGGCTCGGACACACCGTCCTTCCTGTCCGCGGACGCGCTCCTGACCTTCACCTGGTGGTTCGGGTTGGGCGACCAGCAGTTGACCCGCTTGGAGCTGGATCGTCTGGCCGAGGCCAACCGGCCCCTGGTGCGGCTGCGCGACCAGTGGGTCCTGATCGACCCACGAGAGCTGCGCCGTGCCCGCGCCCAGCAGGACCGCAAGATGACCCCCGTGGACGCGCTGGGAGCCGCTCTGACGGGCTCTGCGGAGGTGGACGGCCGCAGGGTCGACGTGCAGCCCACCGGGTGGCTGGCGGCCCTGCGGGAGCGCCTGACGCGGCCGCAGGAGCGGGAGCCGGTGGAGCAGCCCGCCGCACTCGACGCCACGCTGCGCGACTACCAGCGGCGCGGCTTGGACTGGCTGGCCCGGACCACGTCCCTCGGGCTGGGCTGTTGTCTCGCGGACGACATGGGGCTCGGCAAGACCGTCACGTTGATCGCCCTGCACCTGCACCGCCAGACGGACATCTCGTCGGCAGGTCCGACCCTCGTGGTCTGCCCGACATCCCTGATGGGCAACTGGCAGCGGGAGATCGAGCGGTTCGCGCCGGGCACCGCGGTGCGCCGCTTCCACGGGCCGCGTCGTGACCTGGAGGCCCTGGCCGACGGGGAGTTCGTGCTCACCACCTACGGCACGCTGCGACTGGATCCGGGCAGGCTCCGCGAGGTGCCGTGGGGTCTGGTGGTGGCGGACGAGGCCCAGCATGTGAAGAACCCGTACTCGGCGACGGCGCGGGCGCTGCGCACGATCGGCGCCCGCGCGCGCGTGGCGCTCACGGGTACCCCGGTCGAGAACAACCTGTCGGAGCTGTGGGCGATCCTGGACTGGACGACGCCGGGGCTGCTGGGCCGGCTCGGCTCCTTCCGCACGCGGTACGCGCGAGCCGTCGAGGGCGGCGGGGATCCGGCCGCGGCGGAGCGGCTGGCCCGGCTCGTGGGGCCGTTCCTGCTGCGTCGGCGCAAGTCTGACCCGGGGATCGCCCCCGAACTGCCGCCGAAGACCGAGACGGATCGCCCGGTGTCCCTCACCAAGGAGCAGGCGGGCCTGTACGAGGCCGTGGTGCGCGAGACGCTCGAGGCGATCGCCGAGGCCGGCGACATGGCGCGACGCGGGCTGATCGTGAAACTCCTGACCGGCCTCAAACAGATCTGCAACCATCCGGCGCAGTACCTGAAGGAGGAACAGCCGACGACCGCGGGGCGCTCCGGGAAGCTGGAACTTCTGGACGAACTGCTCGACACCCTCCTTGCCGAGGGGGCGAGCGTGCTGATCTTCACACAATACGTGCGCCTGGCACGTCTCCTGGAGCAGCATCTGGCAGCGCGTGGCGTGCCCACGCAGTTCCTGCACGGCGGCACCCCCGTCGCCGAGCGCGAGGCCATGGTCCGGCGCTTCCAGGACGGTGAGGTACCCGTGTTCCTGCTGTCCCTCAGGGCGGCCGGCACAGGCCTCAACCTCACGCGCGCGGAGCACGTGGTGCACTACGACCGCTGGTGGAACCCGGCCGTCGAGGCACAGGCCACCGACCGGGCGTACCGCATCGGCCAGACCAGGCCCGTACAGGTGCACCGGCTGATCGCCGAGGGCACGATCGAGGATCGCATCGCCGACATGCTGCGCCGCAAACGGGACCTGGCTGAGGCCGTTCTCGGGGCCGGCGAGGCGGCGCTCACGGAACTGACGGACGCCGAACTGGCCGATCTGGTCGAGCTGCGAGGGGGCACGCGATGAACCGGCACGACAGCGTCGAGGAACGGACCTTTGCCGCGTTGCCTCCCGCGCACGGGAGGGGGTTCGCGCAGACGTGGTGGGGCCGGGCGTGGCTGGCCGCGTTGGAGGACGGAGCACTGGACGGGGAGCAGGTGAGGACGGGCCGTCGGCTCGCGCGCGCGGGCGCCGTGGGCGCGGTGTCGGTGCGGCCCGGACGCATCACGGCCGTCGTCGAGGACCGCGATCGCACACCGCACCGGGCCGATGTGCTGCTCGACAGGCTGTCGGAGGCACAGTGGGACCGTTTCCTGGATCTGGCGGTCGAGCGGGCCGGACACGTCGCCGCACTTCTCGACCGCGAGATGCCGCCGCATCTTGTCGAGGACGCCGAGGCGGCCGGCATCGACCTGCTGCCCGGGCTCGGCGACCTGGAGGCGGAATGCGACTGCGGTGCCTGGGACCACTGCGGTCACACGGCGGCGGTCTGCTATCAGGTGGCACGGCTGCTCGACCAGGATCCGTTCGTCCTGCTGCTGCTTCGGGGGCGCGCCGAACGGACCCTGTTGGACGCCCTTCAGTCGCGCGGCACCGCCGCTTCTCGGGCCGAAGCGGAGCCGCCCCGGGCCGAAGGGGTGGACGCGGCAGAGGCGTATGCGGCCGGGGGCATCCTGCCTGCGCTGCCCGCTGCGCCCGAACTCCCGGAGGGGCCAGGTGTTCCGCCCTCTTTGGACACGGAGGCGCCGGCCCCGCCCGGGGTGGAGCCGGCGGCGTTGGAGATCCTGGCCGCCGGGACGGCCGCCACGGCGTACCTGATGCTCGCTCAGGCGCTCCGTGGGAGCTCCGGACCGAGTGCGCCCACAGCCGAGCTGACGGTCGGCCAGGACGCGGCACGACTCGCGGCAGACGTCCTCGATGGCGCTCAGGCAGCGGATCCTCCCGCCACGGCCGCCGTCGGCCGACTCGCCGCCGGGTCGGGGCGCAGCCGGGAGCAACTGGCGTCGGCCGCGCATGCCTGGTGTCACGGAGGGGCGGCGGCACTGTCGGTGTTCGAGGAGGAGTGGACCGTAGAGGGCGAGGCTCTCGCACGCGCGCGTGCCGCGTTGGATGCGGCCTGGGAGGAGGACGAGCGGCCGGTGCTGCGCGCGCGGGGGAACCGGTGGACGGTCGTCGGGGCGGGCTGCCAACTGCGGTTGGGGCGGGACGGCCGTTGGTGGCCGTATCGCAAGGAGGGTGGTCGTTGGATGCCCACCGGGGACGGGGCACATGACCCGGCGACGGCCCTCGCCATGGCCCGGCCCGATAGCGAGGAAGCGCTTTCCTGAACGGGCGTTCGTTCCGTGACACGGGGCCGTCGGTCTGACGGGCGGCCGACGCCCCGTGTACACCCGGAGGTCGCGCGGCGTTCGGAGCGCGCCCCAACTCTGGCCGCTGTCCCCGACAGTTGCCGCACTGCCCCACAGGAGGCCCGATGTCCCCGCATACCGCCGGTCGACGCCGCGTCAATCGTTCCGTCGCCGCGGGCGTACCGCTCGCCGTGCTGGCCGCGCTCGCCACTGCCGGACCCGCCGCCGCTGGTACACCGACCCGGGGCCCCCACGAGGCGCACGTCACCAGGACCGCGACGCTCGGCGACATCCCGCTCGGGGCGTTCAGCAACGGGCTGCTGCCGGGAACGGTGGACGACGACCGCGGCGTGAACCTCGGCGGTATCGGCAGCGACATGTATCCGACGGGCCGCAAGGGCGAGTTCTGGACGGTCACCGACCGCGGGCCCAACGGCCAGATCAAGGTGAGCGGCACCAAGCGTCGCACGTTCCCCGTGCCGGGGTTCGACCCGGCGATCGTGCGGATCCGGGTGTCCGCAGACACGGTGAAGGTGGTGCAGGCGATCCCGGTCACCACGTCGTCGGGCAAGCCCGTGACGGGGCTGCCGAACCAGGCGGGACGCGACGAGGCGCCGTACTCCTACAACGCGCTGACACCCCTGGCGTACAACCCGAACGGGCTGGACACGGAAGGCCTTGTGCGGGGGGCGAACGGGAGTTTCTGGCTCGCCGACGAGTACGGGCCCTCGCTGGTGCACGTCTCCGCGCGCGGGAAGGTGTTGACGCGTTACGTTCCCCAGGGGCTGAACCTGACGGGCACGGACTACCCGGTCGTGGAGGCGCTGCCCGCCGTCCTGCTGCACCGGAAGATCAACCGTGGCTTCGAGGGGCTCGCCCAACTTCCGGGCGGCGACCTCGTGCTGGCGATGCAGAGCCCGCTGTCGTTGCCGGACACGGCAGCGGGAGAGGGCTCGCGGACCGCGCGTCTGCTGCGTTTCTCGCCGAAGAAGAAGGCTGTCACCGCCGAGTACGCGTACCGCTTCGACCCGGTCGACGTGGTCGACCCGAGCGAGGACGACACCTCCGAGCTCAAGATCTCCTCGGTGGTCGCCGTGGGCGGCGACCGGCTGCTGGTGGAGGAGCGTACGGACAAGGCCGCACGACTGCAGCTGGTACGGCTGGGCAGGGAGGCGGACATCCTGGGCAGCCACTGGGACGACGCGGCGAGCACACCGTCGCTGGAACAGCTCGACGATCCCGCCGCCTCGGGGGTCCCGGTGCTGCCCAAGCGACTGGTGGTCGATCTGGGCAGGGTCGCCGGAGTGCCCGGGAAGATCGAGGGCGTCGCGCGTGTCGACCACGACACGCTGGCCCTCGTCAACGACAACGACTTCGGGATGACGGACGGCGCCGGCGCGTTCGACGCTCAGGGCCGGCTCGTCGACAGCGGCATGGAGACGACGGTGACTTACGTGCGGCTGCCCCGGCGCATGTGAGAGAGGGACGGACGATGTCGTGGGCACGCGCGCGTGGCCGTGTGGAGCGCCCCACGCGCGCGTGCAGACTAGGGCAGCAGCTCGCCCAGGGACGGCAGCAGTGACTCGAGGTCACTCGGTATCGCGGTCGGCAGGTCGGTGGGGAGCTGTGAGGGCAGCTCGGTCGGCAGGCCGCTCGGCAGCTCCACCGGGAGGCTGAAGGACGGGGCGGGAGTGGAGCCACCGCCGGTGCTGCTCCCCGCGGTCGGCTTGTCGTCCGGTGAGCCGCCGCCTCCCGAGGCCATCAGTACGACGGCGATGACGGCTCCGGCGGTGACGACAAGCGCGAGGACGACGAAGAGGGGGCTCCTGCGCCTTCCGGAGCCTCCCGAGCCTCCTGGCGGCTCCGGGGGCGGAGGCGGAGGCCAGCCGCCCCCTCCCGTCCCGTCATCGGGTCCGAAGTGGGACCGGGGTGGTCCGAAGCCACCCGGAGGCGGCGTGCCACCGGGCGGTCCGGGCGGCTGGGGCGGTACGGGCGGCATGGCCATACCGTCCAGCGTCGCGGTGGCCCGTTCGGGGCGCGACCTCCGCACGGAAGTTGATACGGATCCATGCCATGGACCGCATCATTCCGGCGTACTCCGTACGGAGACCGCTCGAAACATCGACCGTTCGGCGGCACGCGCGTGTGCACCCTCATCGGCGCACACACGCGTAACGGCGGCTTCAGCCGCGGGCACCCAGCAGGTGGTCCATCGCGAGCTGGTCGAGCTGCTCGAAGGCCATGCCGCGGGCGGCGGCGGCCGCGGGGTCGAAGTCCTCGAACGCGGTGCGGTCGGCAAGCAGGCTCTGCAGGCCGTCGGCCGCGGTGGCCTGCGCCAGCTCGTCGAGGCGGGAAGCGCGCAGGGCCTCCTGGACCTCCGGGTCGCTGCGGAACGCGGCCGCACGCTCCTTGAGGATCAGGTAGTTGCGCATGCAGCCCGCGGCCGACGCCCAGACACCGTCGAGGTCCTCGGTGCGCGGCGGCTTGAAGTCGAAGTGCTTCGGGCCCGCGTAGCCGGCGCTCTCCAGCAGGTCGACCAGCCAGAACGCGGAGCGCAGGTCGCCGGCGCCGAAGCGCAGGTCCTGGTCGTACTTGATGCCGGACTGGCCGTTGAGGTCGATGTGGAAGAGCTTGCCCGCCCACAGCGCCTGGGCGATGCCGTGCGGGAAGTTCAGCCCGGCCATCTGCTCGTGGCCGACCTCGGGGTTGACGCCGTACAGCTCCGGGCGCTCCAGGCGCTCGATGAAGGCCAGGGCGTGGCCGACGGTGGGCAGGAGGATGTCGCCGCGCGGCTCGTTCGGCTTGGGCTCGATGGCGAAGCGCAGGTCGTAGCCCTGGGAGGTGACGTACTCGCCCAGCAGATCGAAGGCCTCCTTCATGCGGTCGAGGGCCACGCGCACGTCCTTGGCGGCACCGGACTCGGCGCCCTCACGGCCGCCCCAGGCGACATAGGTCTTCGCGCCGAGCTCGACGGCCAGGTCGATGTTGCGGATCGTCTTGCGCAGGGCGTAACGGCGCACGTCACGGTCGTTCGCGGTGAACGCGCCGTCCTTGAAGACGGGGTGCGTGAAGAGGTTGGTGGTGGCCATCGGCACCGTCATGCCGGTGGTGTCCAGGGCCTGGCGGAAGCGCTTGATGTGCTCCTCGCGCTCGCTGTCGGAGGACCCGAAGGGGATCAGGTCGTCGTCATGGAAGGTGACGCCGTAGGCGCCCAGCTCGGCCAGGCGCTGCACCGTCTCGACCGGGTCCAGGGCGCGTCGTGTGGCGTCGCCGAACGGGTCCCTTCCCTGCCAGCCGACGGTCCACAGGCCGAAGGTGAACCTGTCATCGGGGGTGGGCTGGTAGCTCATGCCGCGGCTCCTTGCTTGAAGACTGTCGTGCTGGCGGTGGCGAACTATTTCGTCATGGCCGTTTACAAATTAGTATGCGGACGCATCTCTGGGAAGACAGATCCCGCAGAGCCGCGGAAAAAACTTGAGGGAGAACCCGATGTCAGCAGCCGAGGGTCCGCTCGTCGTCGGCGTGGACACGTCCACCCAGTCCACCAAGGCGCTGGTCGTCGACGCGGCCACCGGCGAGGTCGTCGCGAGCGGCCAGGCGCCGCACACGGTGTCCTCCGGGGCCGGCCGTGAGAGCGACCCGCGCCAGTGGTGGGACGCCCTGCGCGAGGCGTTGCACCAGTGTGGTGACGCGGCGCGCGAGGCGGCCGCGGTGTCGATCGGCGGGCAGCAGCACGGGCTCGTCACGCTGGACGAGCGCGGTGAGCCGGTGCGCCCCGCGCTGCTGTGGAACGACGTGCGTTCGGCTCCGCAGGCCCGTCGGCTGACCGAGGAACTGGGCGGCGCGAAGTTCTGGGCGGAGCGCACCGGATCCGTCCCGGCCGCGTCGTTCACCGTCACGAAGTGGGCCTGGCTGGCCGAGCACGAGCCGGAGGCGCTGCGCGCGACGAAGGCCGTGCGCCTCCCCCACGACTACCTCACCGAGCGCCTCACGGGCGAGGGCACCACCGACCGCGGCGATGTCTCCGGCACCGGCTGGTGGGCGTCCGGGACGGAGACGTACGACGCGGAGATCCTCGCGCATGTCGGCCTCGACCCCGCGCTGCTGCCCCGCGTGGTGCGGCCCGGGGAGGTGGCGGGCACCGTGCGGGACAGCCACGAACTGCCCTTCGCCAAGGGAACGCTGGTCGCGCCGGGCACCGGTGACAACGCCGCGGCGGCGCTGGGTCTCGGGCTGCGGCCGGGCACGCCCGTACTGAGCCTCGGTACGTCGGGCACGGTGTACGCGGTGGCCAAGCGCCGCCCCACCGACCCCACCGGCACCGTGGCCGGCTTCGCCGACGCCCACGGCGACTGGCTGCCGCTGGCCTGCACCCTGAACTGCACGCTCGCCGTCGACCGCGTCGCCGCCCTGCTGGGCCTGGACCGGGAAGCCGTGGAGCCCGCCGCGGACGTCACGCTCCTGCCCTATCTGGACGGCGAGCGCACCCCGAACCTGCCCAACGCCTCGGGTCTCCTGCACGGACTGCGCCACGACACGACCGCCGGTCAGCTGCTGCAGGCGGCCTACGACGGCGCCGTGCACTCGCTGCTCGGCGCGCTCGACCTGGTCCTCGACGAGGACGCGGACCGATCGGCCCCCCTGCTGCTGATCGGCGGCGGCGCCCGGGGCAGGGCCTGGCAGCAGACCGTGCGTCGGCTGTCCGGGCGGCCGGTGCAGGTGCCCGAGGCCAAGGAACTCGTCGCACTGGGGGCCGCGGCACAGGCGGCCGGCCTGCTGACCGGGGAGGACCCGGCCGCCGTCGCCCGCCGCTGGAACACCACGCGCGGTCCAGTGCTCGACGCCGTCGAGCGGGACGAGAAGACGCTGGCCAGGATCGCCGGGGTACTCTCCGACGCGGCCCCGCTGCTCGAACGGAGTACGGACGCCCACTGAGCATCGACGAATCGACGGAGGCATGACAGCACCGCTGCACGAGACCCGGCCGACCGGCCCCGGGCGCGCGCTGCCCGACACCCAGCAGGGCATGCGTCGCCGCAACCTGGCCCGGGTGATGCACGCCGTCAGTGCCGAGGGACCACTCTCGCGGGCGGCGGTCGCCTCGCGCATCGGCCTGACCCGGGCAGCGGTGTCGACCCTCGTCGACGAACTCATACGCACCGGTCTGCTCGAGGAGCTGGGCCCCGAGCGGCCCGGCCGGGTGGGCCGGCCCGGTTCGGCACTGGCGGTCAGCGGGCGCGGCCCGGCCGGGATGGGCGCCGAGATCGGCGTGGACCACCTGGCGGTCTGCGCCGTCGACCTGCGGGGCGAGGTGCGGGCGCGCGCCGTGCGGCACGGCACGAACCGGAGCCGCTCCCCCGAGCCGGTCGTCGAGGAGCTGACCGGGCTCGTGCACCAGGTCGTCGCCGAGGCGGAGCGCGAGGGGCTGTGGCCGGCCGGACTCGCCGTGGCCGTCCCCGGACTGGTCTCCCGCGACGCCCGTACGGTCGTCCGCGCGCCGAACCTCGACTGGCAGGACGTCGACCTCGGCGCGCTGCTGCCCGAGGAGTTCCCGCTGACCGTGGACAACGAGGCCAACTTCGGCGGGCTGGCCGAACTCTGGCTCGGCACGGACACCCCAGGGGACTTCCTGCATGTGTCTGCCGAGATCGGCATCGGCGCCGCACTGATCGTGGACGGCAGCCTGCTGCGCGGCACCCGCGGCTTCGCGGGCGAGCTGGGCCATGTGCCGGTCCATCCCGACGGGCCGCAGTGCGGGTGCGGCGGACGCGGGTGTCTGGAGCAGTACGCCGGTGAGGAGGCGGTGCTGCGAGCCGCCGGGCTGGCACCGGGCGAGGACCGCGTCGGCCTCCTCGCGGGCCGCGCCGCGGACGGCGATCCGCATGTACGGCGCGCTCTGCGCGAGGCGGGAACCGCCCTCGGTATCGCTCTGACCGGGGCGCTCAATCTGCTGGACCCCGAAGGCGTCGTGCTCGGCGGCGCCCTGGCCGGGCTCGCACCGTGGTTGCTGCCGTCCCTCGAGACCGAACTCTCCCGCCGTACGGCGGGCCCCGCCTGCCCGGTGTCCGTCTCGCGGCTCGGTCCCGAGGGACCGCTGCTCGGGGCCGCGCACTCGGTCGTGCGGGCCGTGATGGACGACCCGGCGGCGGTGGCCGAGCGGGCCTGAGCGGCCGCACCGCGCCAACCGCTCGAGCCGGAACTCCCCGTTCGGGTGAGCGAGTTGTCCACAATGCCGCGGTCGTCCACCGAACTTCGGCACGCCCGTCTGCCGGCCCGACCCGCGCCGTAACGTGATCCGTGCGGGCGCAGCCGTCGAGCCGCGACGGCTGACGCACCGACGCATGCGAGGGGGGTTCGCTTCGCCGCCGCCCTGACCTCCCTCGGAACGGAGCCGTGCAGCATGAGCGACCGAGTCGGACACCCACCTCATCTCGACCGGTTCGGCCCGGCCGCTGGAGGACGTGTTCCGCATATCCAGCTCGGCCTGGTCCCGTGGCTGGTGCGGGACTACGGGTTCGCCGAGCTGGACGCGTACCAGTGCGCAACCCAGGCCTCGAATCGCCGTTGGCCAATGTGTGCGACACCAACCACACGTGCGTCGGTGCCGCTTTCCCCACGTCGGACACCCCTTGAAAGGCGACACCTCGTGGAACGAGCAAGGCCCCTGCCCGGACGACGACGCATCCTGAAGGGCGCCGCCCTGGCGGCCGTTCCGTACGCGCTGCTCCCCGACGCGCGGGCGGGCGCGCAGCCTCGAACCGTCGACTATCCGCTCGCCGAGTGGCAGCCCGCGACCGCGTCCAACTACACGGCGTCGCACCGCCCCGCCACCCACGTCGTGGACCGCGTCGTCGTCCACGTCACACAGACCGACTACGACTACAACACACGCAGCGTCGGAATCGAACACGAAGGGTGGGTGGATCGACCGGAATACTTCACCGAGACGCTCTACGAGCAGTCCGCTCGGCTGACGTCATCGGTCTGCGACCGGCACGGCATCCCGAAGGACCGGGCGCACATCATCGGCCACCAGGAAGTGCCAGGCACCGATCACACCGATCCCGGTCCGAACTGGGACTGGCGCCGCTACGTGTGGCTCGTCAACACTGCCTGACGCGAACCGGACCGGTACCGGAACCGGACGCCCAGGTTTCGGGTGACCACGTCCAAACGGTTGTCGGTCCGCGCACTCGGCGTGACGATGTTCCCAGCCGTATCGCCCCGCATGCCCTTCCGGGAGGACGACTTGACCGATCCCTGGGTGGCCCTGGAGCCGGGGGCCGACCCTGCCGAGCGTGTACGGATCCTGCGACGGGCGCACGAGACGTTCACCGAGGCGGGCACCGTGCCGCGACCGGTGCGTGCCGTCGTGGCCGACTCGTGGCGGCGCTCCGCACGGGCCGGCGTGGGACCCGACGGCACCGCGAGTGTGGAGCTGACCGACGGTCAGCTCGGCGCCTACCGGGCCGAGCACCCGCTGGCGCGGGTGATGCCGCTGTTCCGCGAGCTGATGGGCACGTTCGCCGCCGACGGAGAACATCTGCTGGCGGTGTGCGACGCCCACGGCAGGCTGCTGTGGGTCGAGGGCCACAAGGCGACACGGCGGCACGCGGGGCGGATGAACTTCGTGCCGGGTGCGCGTTGGGCCGAGAGCGCGGTCGGCACGAACGCACCGGGCACGGCGGTCGCCCTGGACCGGCCGGTGCAGGTGTTCGCGGCCGAGCACTTCATCCGGCGGGTGCAGCCGTGGACGTGCGCGGCCGCCCCAGTACACGATCCGTGGACCGGGCGGGTGCTGGGTGCCGTGGACATCACGGGCGGGAACGGGCTGGCGCATCCGCACAGCCTGGGTTTCGTGCAAGCGGTCGCGCGGGCGGCCGAGGCCCATCTGGCGCTGCTCGCCCCCGCACGGCCTGCCGCCGAGACACCGCGGCTGACGGTGCTGGGCCGGGATGAGGCGCGTCTGGCCGTCGGCGGCCGGAGCATCAGGTTGAGCCGTCGGCACAGCGAGGTCCTGGTGTTGCTGGCCCGTCACCCCGAGGGCCTGAGCGGCGACGAGTTGTTGTGCGCGCTGTACCAGGACGAGTCGGTGACACCGGTGACGCTGCGCGCCGAACTCGCCCGGCTGCGCGGGGTGTTGGGCCCCGGGCTGCTGGCCTCGCGCCCCTACCGGCTCACCGTTCCGTTCGAGTCGGACGTGGCGGTCGTCGAACGACGGCTGGCTGCCGGTGCCGTCACGGCGGCCGTGACGGCGTACACCGGGCCGCCGTTGCCTTCGTCCCAGGCACCGGCGGTGGTGCGGCTCCGGCACCGTCTCGCCGAGGGGCTGCGCGCCGCGCTGATCGCCTGCGGTGACCCCGATCTGCTGGCGGACTGGGCGCACGCGCCGTGGGGCGAGGACGACCTCGACGCGTGGCGGGCGCTCGCGGCAGCCCGCCCGACAGCGGCGATACGCGCGCGCCTCGCCTCACTGGAAACAGAGCTGGCGGCACCCGCCGGATGGCCACACCCATAGACCGGAGCACCGCATTCGCAGGCCGGGGTCCGACGCATACCCGCCGGTCCGCCTCCCCGGCCGGCCGGGGCGCTGCGCATGCCTGCCGAGCCACCGCCCGCGCCTCCCCCGCCCTCCCCTCAACCCAACCGAAACTCCCCCTCGCCCACCCGACGCGCCCGTCGCCCCGCCGGGATGACGCCCCCGACCAGCAGCGCAACGTGACTGCAACGTCTGGGTCTCTAGCCTCCCGCGCAGAGCTGTCCAATGGCGGGCAGCGCTGCTGAAGGAGGCAGAGCAGGATGACCCGTTACGCGGCGCCCGGCACCGAGGGCGCGATCGTCTCCTACCAGACGCGTTACGACCACTACATCGGAGGCGAGTACGTGCCCCCGGCTCGGGGGCAGTACTTCGAGAACCCGTCTCCGGTGACGGGGGAGATATTCGCCGAGGTGGCGCGTGGCACGGCCGAGGACGTGGAGCGGGCGCTCGACGCGGCGCACGCGGCCGCCCCGAGTTGGGGCCGGACCTCGTCGACCCAGCGCTCCGACATCCTGCTGAAGATCGCCGACCGCATGGAGACGTACCTGGAGCCCCTCGCCGTCGCGGAGAGCTGGGAGAACGGCAAGCCGGTCCGCGAGACGCTGGCGGCGGACATCCCGCTGGCCATCGACCACTTCCGCTACTTCGCCGGCGCGGTCCGCTCCCAGGAGGGTTCGCTCAGCGAGCTCGACGACGACACGGTGGCGTACCACTACCACGAGCCGCTCGGTGTCGTCGCGCAGATCATCCCGTGGAACTTCCCGATCCTTATGGCCACATGGAAGCTCGCACCGGCCCTCGCCGCGGGCAACACGGTGGTCATCAAGCCCGCCGAGCAGACTCCGGTGTCGCTGCACTACTGGATGAGCCTGATCGCGGATCTGCTGCCGCCGGGCGTGGTGAACATCGTCAACGGGTTCGGCGAGGAGGCGGGCAAGCCGCTGGCGTCCAGTGCGCGTGTGGCGAAGGTCGCGTTCACGGGCGAGACGGCCACGGGGCGGCTGATCATGCAGTACGCCGCGGAGAACCTGAAGCCGGTCACGCTGGAACTGGGCGGCAAGTCGCCGAACCTCTTCTTCGACGACGTGTGGGACAAGGACGACGACCTGCGCGACAAGGCCCTCGAGGGCTTCACCATGTTCGCACTGAACCAGGGCGAGGTGTGCACCTGTCCCTCACGCGGCCTGATCCAGCGCGGCAACTACGGCGACTTCCTCGAGGCGGCCGTCGCCCGCACCGAGCTCATCAAGCCAGGCCACCCCCTCGACACGGACACGATGATCGGCGCGCAGGCGTCCGGCGAACAGCTCGCGAAGATCCTCTCCTACATCGACATCGGCCGAAAGGAGGGCGCGAGGATCCTCACAGGTGGTGAACGTGCCGAGTACGAAGGCGAGTTGAAGGGCGGATATTACGTCCGGCCGACGATCTTCGAGGGTGACAACCGCATGCGGATCTTCCAGGAGGAGATCTTCGGTCCGGTCGTCTCAGTGGCCTCGTTCGACGACTTCGACGACGCCATCAAGATCGCCAACGACACGTCGTACGGCCTCGGGGCCGGCGTGTGGACACGGGACATCAACACGGCGTACCGCGCGGGCCGGGCGATCCAGGCGGGCCGTGTATGGACGAACTGCTACCACACGTACCCGGCCCACGCTGCCTTCGGCGGCTACAAGCAGTCCGGGATCGGGCGCGAGACGCACAAGATGATGCTGGAGCACTACCAGCAGACGAAGAACGTTCTTGTTTCATACAGTCCGAAGAAACTTGGGTTCTTCTAGAGCCTGAAGTCGGTTGCCTGGAGGCATCGTTACGCTCCAGGCAACGCGACACGATCGCTGCCCAATGCAATCAGTCGGGTTCTTCTCGTTACTCTCTGGCGTCCAGTGGAGTTCCACTCGGACCAGTCGCGGACCAAATTGTGTCGGAGAACATCACCCCGCGAGCCGCCCACTCATGAGCGCAGCGCCCCGCCGAATGCCGGTAGGCAGCGCCCGAACCGCCGACAGAAGACACCAGAAATGGCCGGGCAAGAAGACCGCCGCGGGTAAGGCCTCCCCCAAGTTCCCGGCGTGAACAAGGCCGTTGTCAGTGCCGCCTGTCTCTGTGCGGTCGGCCCAGGGCGCGGTGACGGCATTGCTGCCGTTCCGTTTCCCTGGACCGACCGCACAGAGACACACCCACCATGCCCCCAAACAGGCCCGCGAGACAGACCTAACGGAGTCCTGCTAGAGCCTGAACTCGGCTGCCTGGACGCATCGTTGCGTTCCAGGCAATGCGATACAGGTGTCACGCTCCGACTCCAGGTGAACCGCCCCGGGTTGGCAGCGAGCCAAGTAGCGCCCCTCCTGGACCACTTCCGAGGGGTGCGTCCGGCGCGGTCGAGGTCGGCCGTCCCCCAGTGTCTGGGCCCCGCCCACCACCTCAGTCGCCCTGACCGCAGCCAAGCCCGAACTGCCCGCCCAATACCGGAGGCCGCCCCGACCCACTCGGCCGATACCTGCGACCGCGCCCCCGCCTCGACGCTCACTGCAACTGGGCAAGGTGGCGAACCTGGTCGGATGGCGAATCAGACCATCGGGGGAAAGCCCAACGAATCTTGAGTCGAGTCCGATTTCGTGCCTCGCGCAGGCGGAGGGCGACATCTGGGGCCGCCGGGATCGGCGACGCACCAGGAGCTGGTCTGCGGCTCGGCCATGACCTGCTGACCGGGGCTGCGGGCGTAGAACGCCGCCAGCGTCCCGCAGCGCCTCCGCACGAGACCCCGCACAGCACCTCCCGGTCCGGCAACAGCTTGCGGCCCGCCTACCGAAAGCGACGCCCCGCTGCGTCAGCAACGAACCCACTCGTTGCAGGGGTGGTCCGGCAAGACCCCCCTGACGCACACCAGCCAACTACACTCCGGACGATGCCTCTGACCAGGCCAGACAGTAAAACGTTGCTGGAGTACCAGAACGGGTGGGACAAGCTCAGCACGGCTTTCCGGTCCCGCGTGGGGTTGCGGATCCTGCGTGGGTCAGGGGCTGCTCGAGATCCCTGTGATGGAGGAGATGATCCGGTCCTGAGATGTGGTCGGCACATGGAAGAAACCGTTGTTGTAGCCGAGCCGCAGCACCGCGGCCCGGTCCGCGACGGCCTTGACGTCTCCCATGTTGTGACTGATGAGGATCACCCCGATCCCCTGTTCGCGGAGCTCGTCGACCAGGTCGAGGACATGGCCTGCCTGCTGTGTGCCGAGTGCCGCGGTGGGCTCGTCGAGTAGGAGGGCCTTCGGTTTGCCCAGGAGCGCCCGAGAGATCGCGACCGTCTGCCGCTGGCCCGCCGACAGCGTGGCGACAGGGGTGCGCACGTCGGGGACGCGAATGCCCAGTGCGTCCAGCTGCCGACGTGCCTCCACACGCATGCTGTTCTTGTCCATGTGCCGGAAGAGGCGGCCCAGGGCACCGGGGCTTCTCCGCTCCCGGCCGAGAAAAAGGTTCGCGGCCACATCGAGGCCGTCGCACAGCGCCAGGTTCTGGTACACGGTCGCGATACCGAGGTGTTGGGCGACCTGAGGGGTCCTGATCTGCACCGCCCGGCCCTCCCACTCGATGACGCCGGTGTCGGCCGGTGCGACGCCCGCGATGACCCTGACGAGAGTGGACTTGCCAGCGCCGTTGTCCCCCAGAAGGGCGACGACCTCGCCCGGGTGGACTTCCAGCTCGACGTCCTTGAGGGCCTGCACGGCACCGAACCGCTTGGAGATGCCACGCAGTGCGAGCAGCGGCGAACCGGTCACGCGTACCTCGCCTCCTCCGTGCGGCGGCGCTGAGAGTGCAAGGTCTCGGCGGAAATCCGCCCCGTGGTCAACGGTAGGTCAAAGCTCGCTTACGTTACCTTTCGCAATAATATCGACACATGAGGCAGAGGTGGGGATCGTGGGGCGTTGGGCCGGCCAGAGGAGGGCGTGACCATGACACACGACCGTTCGAGCCGCGAGCGCGCATGTCAGTGGCGTTGCCGACGGAGAGCGGCGCTCCTCATGGCGGGTGGCCTTCTGCTCGGGGCCGCCGGATGCGGCGGGGGGCAGAGCGACAGCGGTGGCACGGGGTCGGGGAAGGTCAAGATCGGCCTCGTGACCAAGACCGAGACCAATCCGTACTTCGTGACTCTGCGCGAGGCCGCCGCGGCGGCGGCGACGGAGAACGACGCCAAGCTCATCGCCCTGGCCGGCCGGTTCGACGGGGACAACGAGGGCCAGGTCGCCGCGATGGAGAGTCTCATCTCCAGCGGTGTGAAGGGCATCCTCATCACCCCGTCGAACGGCACGGGGCTCCTGAGCGCCATCGCGGAGGCCCGCCGACAGGGCATTGCGGTGATCGCGCTGGACTCCACCACCGAGCCGCCGAGCGCGACCGACGCCACCTACGCGACGGACAACGTCAAGGCGGGACGCCTCCAGGGCGCCTACCTCAGGGCTGCTCTCGCCGGCCGGCCGCCCAAGGTGATCATGCTCGACGGCACGGACGACTCCACCGTCAGCGAGCAGCGTCACGAGGGGTTCCTCAAGGGCTTCGGCATCGCGAACGACTCCCCGGCGATTCGCGGACAGGCGAACACCAATGGAGAACGCAATCCGGCACAGGCTGCGACGGAGAACCTTCTGGAGCGCACGAGCGACATCAACACGGTCTACACGATCAACGAGCCGGTGGCGGGCGGCGCCTCCGCGGCCATGGCGGCCCGCGGCCTCACCCAGAAGGTGACCATCGGCTCCATCGACGGCGGGTGCGACGGCGTCCGCGAGGTCCGGTCCGGCAAGTACGCGGCCACGGTCATGCAGTTCCCGGTCAGGATGGCCAGGCGAGGCGTCGACTCGGTCGTCGAGTACGTCAAGAGCGGGAAGAAGCCGCACGGACTCTCGGACACGGGCACTGTACTCATCACCGACAAGCCGGTGGACGGACTGGCGTCTCAGAATACGGACTGGGGACTGAAGCATTGCTGGGGATGACGTACCGACGTCGAGCGATCGAAGGGGATCAGGCTGACCGATGAGAGCATCTGTCACCGGCCACGCCGTCGGAAGTGAACGGCACGCCCGGCTCCGGGAGAGACTGCGGTACGCCCTGCGCACGCCGGCCATCGGCCCTCTCACTGCTCTGTTCATTGCCGTGGTGGTCTTCTGGATCATCACGGATACGTTCCTGACGCCGCAGAACCTCTCGCTGGTGCTCCAGCAGTCCATCGTGATCGGCACTCTGGCACTGGGCCAGTCCCTGATCATCCTCACCGCCGGCATCGACCTCTCGAACGGCGCCATCGCGGTCCTCGGCACGATCGTCATGGCCAAACTCGCCTTCGAAGGCGGCAACCCCGGGGTGGCTCTGCTTCTCGGCTTGGCCGTGGCGACGTTCCTGGGACTGGTGAACGGCCTGCTCGTCGCCCGGCTGGGCTTGCCCCCCTTCATCGTGACCCTGGGCGCCCTGACCGTCGTTTTCGCGGTGAGCAGGCTCTACTCCGATTCGCGTAGCTATCAGGTGACCTCCGATCTGCTCCTGTTCTGGGGGTACGGCATCCAGCTCGGAGCGATGCGCCTCACCTGGGGGACGTTCCTGCTCGTGGGCCTCTACGGGTTATTTTGGTACGTACTTGCCAACACCGCCTGGGGCCGGCACGTCTACGCCGTCGGCGACGCACCCGAGTCCGCCCGCCTGACCGGCATCAACGTGTGGAGCACCGTCCTCTCGGTCTACGTCACCGCCGGATTCCTCTACGGCATCGCCGCCTGGCAGGCCCTCGGCCGGATCGCCAACGCCGACCCGAACGCCTACCAGACGGCCAACCTGGAGAGCATCACCGCCGTCGTGCTCGGCGGCACCAGCTTGTTCGGCGGCCGGGGCAGCATCATCGGCACGCTCATCGGGGCCCTCATCGTCAACGTGCTCCGCTCCGGTCTCACTCAGGCGGGCATCGACAGTCTCTACCAGGATGTCGCGACCGGAACCCTCGTCGTCGTCGCGGTCGGCGTCGACCAGGTCCTGCGGCGAAGCGGCTCACGCTGATGCCAGGGTCCAGGCCGTGCCTGCCGTGGCTCCCCCTGTCCTTCTCAGCAGGTTTCGGCCGCGCCCTGGTGCCGTCACCCGAGACGACATCCAACCTCCGGCGCGTATCGAGTCGGGATCGACACCCCGTTGAGGGCGTCTGGTCGCTGTTGCGGCGTGGCCCACTGGCCGGCACCGCCTTCACCGACGACGGGCACTGGTGAGTAATCCTCGACTCGGCCAGACGCAGTCTCCACGCAAGGCCGTCACCACGCGACCGGTGAGGCACCGCCGAGGCGATCCGGGCATCCCCGTCCACCGGTCCGGACCTGCCGGTCGGGTTTGGGCATCCTCCGGAGGGCTGAGCAGCCTTCACCTTCGAGCCCGCTGGCAAGGTCTGCGCGCCGCCGGGGAGCCTGAAGCCCGCCAAACACACAGCGTTACCGATTCAAGATCCGGACCATTCGCGGACCGAGCATTGGGCAGAGCCTCCGGTTTGCGTCATCTATGCAGGTCAACGTGCGCGGCACCCGTCTACCATCAGTTGACGAAAATTCTTTTGGTGTCCTACTCGGCGAAGAAGCTGGGCTTCTTCCAGAGGCAGCAAGAGGGCGCCTGACCAGCAGATGCCGGTCAGGCGCCCTTCATGGCGCCGGTTCGCCCCCGAAGCGGACAGTGGTGGAGTCAGTCGAGGTTCCGCTTCTGGTTGGTGGCGTTGTTATGTGGTGCCGCCGCTTCCAAGACCGAGGAAGGTGATGGCGTAGGCGAGCATGCCGGGCTGCGGCAGGGTGTGGCCCGTGCCTGCGATGCTGATGCCTTCGACGGGGGACTGTGGGCCGGTGCTGCCGTAGCGGGTGCGGGTCCAGGCCGACTGCGGCCGGTCGGTGGCGGCCGGTCTCTGGCTCAGGGCGTGGAGGTTGGTCCACTGCTTGATCTCCTCGCCGAAGTTGGGATAGGCGAGGGTCGTGTCGGTGGTGCCGTGCCACACCTGCATGCGCGGGTAGCCTCCGGTGTAGCCCGGATACATGGAACGGGCCAGGTCACCCCACTGCTGAGCCGATTTGATGACATTGCCGCCGGAGCACTGGCCGTTCCACTGGGAACCGTCCCTGGTGGCGAAGCAGCCAGCCGGCACCCCGGAGAACGCGGAGGCGGCACTGAAGACATCGGGGTACTCGGCGGCCAGCACATTTGTCATCATGGCTCCCGACGAGAATCCGCTGACGACGATACGGGCCGGGTCGACGTTGTAGCGCTGCCGGGTGTAACCGACCATCGACATGATGCCGGTGGAGTCGCTGCCGCCGTTACGCTTGAGCGCCGCCGGTGACGAGACGTCGAAGCAGTGCCCGTCACGGGTGGCCTCGGGCAGGACGATGATGTAGCCGTACCGCTCGGCGGCGGTGACGTAATCGTGTCCGTTGCCGCCGAAGATGCCCCCCGCCGAGCCCCCGCAGTAGTGGACCAGGACCAGCAGGGCGGGCTTGGACGCCAGGTGGTTGGGCACGTAGAGGTACATGTTGAGGTTGGTGGGGTTGTTCCCGAAGCCGGTCACGCGGGTCAGGCTCGCCGCGGCCGCGGGCTGGGGCGCCAGGAGCGTCAGGGCCGCGACCAGTGGCAGTAACACCATCGTCAGGACCGCGCGCAGAGTGCGTCTCACAAGTGAACCTCGTTTCCGGTGATCGGTATGGGCCGAGAAGCGGCTCGCCCGCCGGCCCTGGGTGGTCAGCCGACGGCGGACTCAGTTCTCCAGGCGCCAGTGCTGGTTGGCACCGCCCGAGCAACTCCACAGCTGGGCTTTCGTGCCGTTGGCGGTTCCCTGGCCGCTGGCGTCCAGGCAGAGCCCCGACTGCACCGCTGTGATCGTGCCGTCGGGTTTGACGTTCCACTGCTGGTCCGCCTGCCCACTGCAGTCCCAGATCGCCGCCGGGGCTCCGTTGCCCGCTGCCTGGCCGACGCCCAGGCACTTGTTGCCGTAGACAACCAGCTGTTTCTCGGCGGTGTAGGTCCAGCGCTGGTTGGAGCCGCCGTTGCAGTCCCACAGCTGTGCCTGCGTGCCGTTGGCCGTGGTGGAGTTGTTGATGTCGAGGCAGCGCCCCGACTGCTGGCCGACGATCTTCTGGTTGCCGGAAGGCTGCGGGTCGGGCGGGGGCGTGCTCGAGCCGAACTGGGTGAAGAACTGCCACACCGCTGCCGAGGTCCAGGTGCGCCAGCCGTCACCGGTGGAACCGTCGATGGGACCGGGGTCGTGGCCCGCCCCGTCGAACGCGGCCCAGACGACGGGGTACCCGGACCTGCACCCGGAGTAGGTGGTGATGATGTGCGTCAGGCTTCCGTTGGCCGGCTCGGGCGGGTTCTGCGGGGTGCAGCCGTTGGCCCGGACGAAGGTGTCGCGCAGTTGCCGTCCGAGTGAGATGGGCAGCACGTTGTCCCTGAGGCCGTGCAGACCCATGTAGGCGATGGGCTGGTTGCCGCCGTTGCATCCGCTGAGGTTCGCGCCGGAGTAGACCGCGACCGCGCGGAAGACCGTCGCCCGGGAGCAGGCGAGGGCGTACGACATCCCGCCGCCGTAGCTGAAGCCGCCGGCGAACAGCTGGGTGGTGTCGACGCACAGGCCCGCTTCGATCTGGTTGACCATGGCGTCGACGAAGGCCACGTCCTGGCCGCCGGGGTTGGCCCAGCCGTTGCCGTTGCCCTGGGGGGCAACGAAGATCGTGCTGTTGTTCGCCTGGTCCGCCAGGCGCCTGAGGCCGTAGTAGGACCAGTTGTACCCGTCCGTTCCGCCCGAGTCGACGTCGTTGGCTGTGCCGCCCCGCCAGTGGAAGCCGAAGATCAGCCGGTAGGGGTGGTTGTTGTCGTAGCCGGCGGGGACCCGCAGGATGTAACTGCGGTTCTGGCCGCCGCTCTGAATCGTGTGGTTACCACTCGTCAGCGCCGGGGCCTTGCCACAGCCGGCGCTCGCCGCGGCGGCCTTCGTGGCCGGCGCTGGTGCGCCGAGGGCGCTGCTGAACGAGGTGCCCGCGGCTGCCAGGACGAGAAGTAGCGCGGCCGCGATGGACATTAAGAGCGGTTTGCGTTTCATGCTCTCCTTCTTCCGTGCTCGGGGGAGGGACAGGGAGCGCCGGTGTTCAGACGGCGGTGATGGTCCATGCGTTGTTGGTGCTGGAGTTCGGCGTCCAGAGCACCGTGGTCGAGCCGGCCGTGGTGCTGCCGCTGCCGTCGAGGGCCGTGCCGGTGCCCCGATTGACGATCTGGTAGCGGTTGTTGCCGAGGCCGGTCAGCGACCACTGCTGGTTGTTGCCGCCGTTCCACGCCTGCTGGCGGGCGGGAGCGCCGTTGGCGGAGTTGCCGTAACTGTCGGCGACCATGCCGTTGGTGCGGTTCACGATGCGGTGGTAGCCGTTACCCAGGTCGATCAGCTGCCACTGCAGGTTGGTGCTCCCGTCGTAGTTCCACTGCTTGAGGTTGGAGCCGGAGGCGACGTTGCCCCCGCTGTCGAGCACCAGTCCGCTGGTCGCATTGGCGATCCTGACCCAGGTGGTGGAGCCGCCCGGCGCGCCCAGGACGGGGATCTCACCGGAGAAGGTGAGCTTGACCGTGTACGCCAGGGCACTGAACGGCGGGTTGGACGAGGGCATGGTGAGGTGCAGGCCGGAGGCGTCCTGGGTCGGTGCGGGCAGGTCGATGTAGGTGCCGGCGGTGTTGTTGAGCAGTTTGGCGCCTGTGAGGCTGCTGAGGTTGATCTGGTTCGAGTTCAGCGTCGTGATGGTCATGGTGCCGCCCTGCCAGCCCAGCGCGGTGGCGTAGAGGACCTTGTTGTCCCGGCTGCGGGTGAACCGGACGTCCTGCGGTTTGCCGGCCACCGGTCCGCTGAACGAGCCTCCGCCCATCTTGGTGGGGCCCTCGCCGTAACTGGACCAGGAGCGGGTGTCGTAGACCGCCTCTCCGAAGCGGCCGAGCCAGTCGCCCATGGCGAGCAGGATGGACTGCTGCCCGGAGGGGATGGTGCCGTCGGCCATCGGGGCGATGTTCAGCAGCATGCTGCCGCCCTTGCTGACCCGGTCGATCAGCGAGTGCAGCAGTGCCTGCGTCGAGTAGTAGCCGATGCCCACCGTGTAGCACCAACTGGAGGAGGAGATGCTGTCGTCGGTCAGCCAGTAGGGGGTGAGCAGCCCAGCGGGGCCACCGCGCTCGAAGTCGAAGACCTCACCCTTGTTGTTGAGGCCGTCCTTGTAGGTCGCGACCACGTCCTTGTTCCATGCGACCGCCTGGTTGTAGTAGTGCGCGAGGAACTGGAGCCGATAGGACTCCTGCACCTGGTTCAGGGCGAAGTCCTGCCAGACCAGGTCCGGCTGGTAGCCGTCGATGATCTCGATCAGCTTGTCGTACCAGAGCTTGTTCTCCGCGGCCGAGCCCTGCTGGCCGTAGAGGATGCGCAGCGTCGGGTCTGACTGGGCCGGCACGTGGTCGTAGTAGCCGTTGAAGTGGTAGGCGTGGTGCAGCGAGGCCATGAACTTCAGTCCCTGCCCGCGGATGGCCTGCGCGTGCAGCCCCACCAGGTCGAGTCTCGGGCCGCGCTGGACCGAGTTCCACGGGTTGGCGCGGCTGTTCCACATGGAGAAGCCGTCGTGGTGCTCGGCGACCGGGCCGGCGAACCTGGCGCCCGCGGCCTTGAACAGCCGGGCCCAGGCCTCCGGGTCCCACTTGCCGCCCTGGGAGACCAGTTTGGGGGCGAACTGAACGAAGTTGCCCGCCTTGTCGCGCGCACCGTCGATGAAGTTGTGGTAGGGCCAGGCCGAGGGGTCGCCGTAGGTGGCCTTGTGGTGGTTGTTCTCGGCCGAACCGCCGATGTACATGTTGCGCGGATACCACTCGTTGCCGAACGCGGGAACGCTGAAGACGCCCCAGTGGTAGTAGATGCCGAACTTGGCGTCCTGGAACCAGGCCGGGGCCGGCGGGTGCTGGTCCACGGAGGACCAGCTCGGGGTGTAGCTGCTGGGGCCGTCGGTCGCGGCGGCCTCGGGGGCGAACCGCAGCAGGCCGAAGGCCGAGGCCGCGCCGGCCGCCGCCAGCAGCCGGCGCCGGCTGAGCGGCAGGGAGGAGGAAGACATGGATGGGTGCCTCTCGGGGGGATGACGGAGGTGGTGCCGGACTCGGTGGTCGTGCAGCCCGTCACCGGATCAGTCGCGTGTCCACTTCTGGTTGCTGCTGCCGTTGCAGGTCCACAGCTGCAGCAGGGTGCCGTTGGCCGTGCCCGCGCCGGTGGCGTCCAGGCACAGGCCGGACTGGACACCGGTGATCGTGCCGTCGGCGTGCAGCGTCCACTTCTGGTTGCTGCCACCGGTGCAGTCCCAGATGTCCACCTTGGTGCCGGGGCTGGTGCCCTGGCCCGCGGCCTCCAGGCAGTCGCTGCCGTAGACGCGCAGCTCAGCGGCCGAGGTGTTCGTCCACTGCTGGTTGCTGCCGCCGTTGCAGTCCCACAGCGCCACCTGGGTGCCGGCCGTGTGCGACTGGTTGGGCACGTCCACGCACCGGCCGGAGGCGGCCCCGACGATCGCGCCGGTCGTACCGCCATCGTTTCCGCCGCTGCCGGGGGTGATGGACAGGTTGTCGAACTGAGCCGTCTCGCCCTGGCTGGTCCCGTAGCCGATCTGCCCGGTCGCCCAGGTGCTGTCGTTCACGGAACCTACCGTGGCACCGTCGGCGACCGCGGTGATCGTGGTGCCGGAGAAGGTGAGACCCAGGGTGTGCCACCGGTTGGTGCCTAGCGCCGCGGTCGTGCCGCGGGCCAGGGTGGAGACGGTGCCGTTGGTGTTGGAGTTCAGGATCGACCAGGCGCCGGTGTCGCTCACCCGCAGGCGGTAGGCGTTCTGCCCTCCGCCGCGGTCGTAGTCGTGCCCGCCCGCACGGCCGATCAGTTCGACGTATCCGGGCTGTTCGAGCATCACGTCCGACGAGACCGTGTAGTTGCCCCAGCCCACGTCACCGAGCAGGGTGTGCGGATCGGTCAGCGAGTCCCAGGTGATCGGCTTCTGCGGGCTCATCTGGCGCACGCACTTGCCGCTGCGGCCGCCGCCGCAGCCCACCACCTCGAACGCGCCCTGCCAGTCCATGAGGTACTTCGCCTCGGTACCGGTGGCGTTGCCGTCGAAGGAGTCGCTGTACGGCAGCTTCAGCGGGGCCTTGGCCGGCCCGGTGGCGGTGCCCTTGCCCTGTCCGGTCGTGGTCGTCAGGGTGTACAGGTGGCCGGGCTGGACGGTGAGGCTGAAACCGCCGCCGGACGGAGTGATGTCCGTGGTGTGCACGAAGTGGTCGGCCGGGTTGCCGGACCTGACGTCGGTGGACCAGACGTGGACGGTCCCGGTGGACAACCCCCCGGTGACGTTGAAGTTCAGCGTCTGGGCGCCGCCGGCATCCATGGTCTCGATGACCGTGGAGTAGTCGGAGTTGTTGGTGGACTTCAGCGAGACGTAGCTGCCGTTGTTGCGGTTGCCGCCGATGTAGCCGCTGGAGGCATCCAGGTAGTGCCACCCCGGCGCGGTGAACTGGCTGGTGTGCGCCATCACCCAGGTGTTCTTGCCGACCGAGTAGGCGCCGGACCACGGCTGCGAGGCCAGAGCGAGACCCATGGTGGGGTACGGCAGGTTCGGTGTGAGCGCTGCGACCACCGGCCAATTGAGGTAGGCGGTCATCCGTCCGTCGATGTACCCACGGTTGATGCCACGGGCCATGGCCTGCGCTCCGCCGTTGTAGTCGTCCGAGCCGTTCTCGCTCGCCCACAGGGGCTTGCCGGACGACAGGGCGGCCGACGGCACCGAGCAGTTGGTCTGGGCCGACCGGTAGCCGCAGGGGTAGTGCGTGCCGATGGCGCTCACCGCGGAGGCAAAGGACGCGTTGGAGTTGATGTCGTTCGCCACGGCCCAGTCCGAGTCGGCTGCGATGATCTTGACGTTGCCGTAGCCGTTGCTGTTGAGCGCGCCGCGCAGCTGCTGGTACCAGGAGACGTTGTAGCCCCGCTCGTTCCATCCGCCGAGGTAGTCGATGCTCAGCCCGTGCTGCTTGGCGCAACCCAGCCACGAGACCAGGTAGTTGACCATGTCGGTGGACCAGAAGTTCCCGCCGCCGATCCAGCCGGGCGCGCCCCAGGCGAGCCCGTACAGCTTGATGTCGGGGTTGCGTGCCTTGGCCTGCTCCATCAGCCACCATTCGTAGCCGCGGTCGCAGTTCAGGTCGGAGCGGGTGTGCTGGTGGCTCGGCTCGGCCCCCGAGGTGGAGTTGGTGTCACCGCCGATCTCGGCCTTGAGGATCTGCAGGGAGGCGCCGTGGCCGGGCCGGAACAGGTAGTCCAGGATCTGGCCGCGCTGGGGCTCGGGATAGTCGATCAGGAGCCTGCTGTTGCCGCCCCCGCCGCTGATCGCGCCGACGCCGTCGAACGTCCGGCCGCCGGACGCGCCGTTGATCGTGATGGAGGTGGCGGCCTGGGCGGGTGCGGCGGCCGTGCCCACGAGGCCGCCGGCGGCCAGGAGGAGGCCCGCGAGCACGGCCGCCACGGCGCGTAGACGCCGTAACAGCCGTCCGTATGCTGACACGGTGGGTTCCTTTCGCAGGTGGGAGGTGCCCCGTGGCCGGTGGTGGCGGATCCGGCGGTAGGGCCCATGGCTGTGTGATCAGCGGACGAAGAAGTCCTGGTTCGAGCCGGGCGCGTTCTTGCACTGCCACTGGTCCAGTTGCCGGCCCGTGGTGCTGCCGGCGCCGTAGACGTCCAGGCACAGACCGCTGTTCTTGTTCTGGAACGCGTAGGAGCCGTCGGACTGCCGCACGGGCAGCCAGAGGCTGGCCGCCGCCGTGCCGGGTGTCTGCTGGACGATGTCCGGGACGCCCGCCGCCGTGGAACTGCCGGCCACCGCCACGTCCAGTGAGGAGTTCTGGGTCCGCAGTTCGCCGTAGCCGCCCGAGGCGGGCACGAACCGGAACTGCTGGTTGCCCTGCCCGTTGCAGGTCCACTGGTCGATCGCGGCACCCGCGTCGGCGGAGTTGCCGTACACGTCCAGGCACAGGTTGTCGTGGGCGACCACGAGTTGGTGGTAGCCGTCGGGGTAGCCGCCGCCTCCTGACGAGGCGGGTGTCAGATAGACGGAGAACGCGTCGTGCGCGCCCTGGAAGGTGATCGGTACGGTGAGCGAGCCGCCCGTGCTGCTCACGTTCTGGTCGTACACCGTCTGCGGGGCGCCCAGGGGCGCCTGGTCGGGGATGCGGTGCACGGTGACGTGCACGCCGGCGTCGCCGGCGAGCCAGGGCAGGGACGCCAGCCCGTTGAAGGTCACGGACATGGCGCCGGTGTACCCGTTGGAGTCGCCGATGACCGCGACCGCGCGCTTGTTCGCGGGGTCCTCGGAGGCCGAGATCGCCGTCGAGCCGACCTGGCCGGAGGTGTCCACGAGGGTGCCGGTCATGTCGGCGTAGTCCCGAAGCGCCCACCAGTTGCCGGTCGGCTGCCAGCTGCCCCCGCTCTGGGTGAGGACTCCGGTCAGGTTCGGGGTGACGCAGCACACCCAGTTGCCGCGCATCGCGTTGGTGTACCCGGACTGCGCGAACCGGGCGAGGTACCAGGCCGTCACCCCGGCGGTCTGCCGGTCGGCCGGCTGGTACTCGTTCGAGGACAGCGGCAGCGGACCGATGCCCGCCGCGGTCAGGGCGCTGTTCAGGGCCCGCGACACACTGACGGGGTCGTCGACATCGCCCTCGTTGTGGTTGGCGATCATGTCCGGCACCGTCCCGGCCGCCTTGACGTGCGCGAGCCAGGTCCGCCATTCGCCCGGGTTGCGCTCCGGGGTGAAGGCGAGTGACGGCCCCACGATCTGCGCCCCGGGGGCGATGCGCCGGATCTCTCGGTAGGCGGTGTCCCACATCTGGAAGTACTGGGCGCTGTTCACGCCCCGGGTCCAGAAGGCGGAGATGTCCGGCTCGTTCCAGATGTCGTAGGAGAACGTGAGCCCCGAGGCCTGTAGCGCTCCCACGGTGGAGTCGATGAAGGTGATCCAGTTGGAGCAGTCGCCGTTGTCGCACGGGTACCTGGTGTTCGACGGCTGGCCGCCGTTCGCGCCGTAGATGTCACTGACGAGCACCTGGTACTGCGCGTGGTAGGGCGGCCTGGTGAGCCGTTTCGCCTGGGCGGTGATCGAGTCGATGTCGGCCCGGGTGGCCGAGCCGTACTGGTAGCCGTCCCTGATCCAGCCGCCGGAGAACCATCCGCCGCCGCGGAAGGCGTTGATCCCCAGCGGCTGGATGTACTGGTCCGCCGGCCGGCTGCCGTCTTCGCTGAAGCCGTAGAGGAACCCCTCCCCCACGCCGGTCGACGGCCCGCGGGTCGACGCCAGGTTCACGCTCAGCGACGTGGCCGAGGCGGCCTGGCTCGGGGCCGGCGACAGCAGCGGCAGCACGAGTGCCAGGAGGCTGCCGGCCAGCAGTGCCAGACGGCCGGGTCTCGCTCTCTTCCTCATCCGATCCTCCTGAGTGGGGCGCCGCTGCGGTGCGGCGCGCGTGCTGGACGGGGCCGGCTCCCGTGTGCCTCACCGGGTCAGTTCAGTGACCATTGCTGGTTGGACTGGCCGTTGCAGGTCCACAGCTGCACGGGGGTGCCGTTGGCGGTGGCGGCGCCCGTCACGTCCAGGCACAGTCCGGAGGGCGCGCTGGTGACGGTGCCGTTGGTGTTGAGCGTCCACTGCTGGTTGCTCTGGCTGTTGCAGGTCCAGGTGATGACCTTGGTGCCGGAGCTGGTGCCCTGCCCGGAGGCGTCCAGGCACAGGCGGCTGCCGCCGGAGTTGACGGTCAGCTCGTGGGCGGCGGTCCGGGACCAGGTCTGGTTCGCGGCGCCGGTGCAGTCCCGGATCTGTGTCTGCGTACCCGCCGTCGTGGACCCGCCCGGCACCTCCAGGCACCGGCCAGCGCCCACCGCGTGCAGCGCACCCGTGGTGCCACCGCCGCCGCTCCCCACCCCGTAGCCGGCAGCGGTGATGGCGGCCTGGACGGCGTTCTCGGTGACGTCGGAGGGGTAACCCGCCGTCATCGCCCCTTCGAAGAACTCGCCCACGCCGTTGGGACTGTTGTCGCCCCCGGTTCCGAGCAGGACCGAGCTGTCGACCTTCATCGGTGAGTAGCCGTTCGGCAGGGGGCCGGAGAAGGTGGTGGTCAGGCCGCCGCTCGTGCCGTTGCCGTACTTGAGAGTGAAGTTGCTGGTGCCGTTGTTCTTCAGCCACGCGCTGACGAACGGGTAGTGCACACCCGGGTTGTTCGGGTCCTTGTTGGAGCCGGTGTTGGTGTGGAACATGCCGTTCTCCAGATCGGCCTCGACCCACGGGCCGCTGCCGGTGCAGCCGTTGAACCAGCAGGCGTTGCCCCAGTAGATGGCGTTCATGGTGGCGTTGCCGGTGTCGGTGTGGGAGTTCTCACCGCTGCCGTAGTCGAAGCAGCACCACTGGTTGGTGTAGTTCGACGAGGTCACCATGTAGATGCCTTCAGGCTGGGACCCGGTGGGTACGCCGCTCGCGTGGTCGATCCGGTAGCCGACGCCGGGGGTGACCTTGACACCGAAGACCTGGTGGCCGGCCGCGGTCACCGGTAGCGCCATGGCGTCCGCTCCGACGTCGGACCCGTTGGGACCGGGGCCCTTCCAGAAGCCGCCCCAGGAGATCGGCATGTCGTTGTGCTTGGTGGTCTGGTCGTAGATCTTCGTGATCGTGCACGACGTGCCCGCGCAGAACGACACCTGGGACGCGGCGTCCGCGTACCCGCCCGCGCCGAGCACCCCGATGTCGCGGTAGCCGTGATCGGAGGACCGCTGGATCTGGTACAGCGGCCCGTTGTACGAGGCGAAGAGCGCCCTGGTCGTGGAGTGCGCCGTCACGCACGGCGTACCGCCCGCCGCGTAGATGTCACAGGGAAGCGACACGTCCGCCGCGAACACGGGCCCCGGTGCGCCGAACGCGGCCAGGACCATCGCCAGGGCGACCAGGAGCACGGCTGGAAACCGCCTTCGCCGGCGACGGGTTGCTGTGTGGAGCATGGAAACCTCCTCTGTCGCGGTGCCGTCGCGCTACGGCACTGAAGCTGCCGGTGACCGTGGGAGGGGGAGTCATCCCAGCGTCCACCGCTGACTGCTGCTGCCGTTGCAGGTCTCCAGCTCGGCCAGGGCTCCGTCAGCCGTGGACCCTCCGATGACGCCCAGGCAAAGGGCGGACTGGACGCCCGTGATCGTGCCGTCGGCGTTCAGCGTCCACTGCTGGTTGGTCTGGCCGTGGCAGTTCCAGATCTCCGCCTTTGTCCCCGGCGTGGTCTGGTTGTTGTAGGCGTCCAGGCACATCTGGCTGCTGCCGGAGTAGACAGTGAGCTGGTGGGACGCGGAGTGCGTCCATGTCTGGTTGGCACCGCCGTGGCAGGCCCAGATCGCCACCTGGGTACCGGCGGTGGTGGTCGAGTTCGGTACGTCCAGGCACTTGCCCGCGCCCACCGCGTGCAGCTCACCGGTCGCGCCGGTGCCGCCGCCGCTGGTACCGCCGGCGACCCGGTACATCACGGTGCCGTGGGCCGGCACCCGGGCGCTGATCGTGCCCGAGGTGGTCGAGGACGCCCCCGACCACAGGTCGGTCAGAGTGTAGGCGGATGCCCCGGTCTTCCCGATCGCGGCCGCGGTGGTGGTGATGGTCGCCGTGGAGCCCGTCTCGTTGAACAGCGCCACCGACACGTCCCCGCCCGCCAGCGGCTTCGCCAGCACGTCCAGGCCGCCCGAGGACGACACCATGGTGCCCTGTTTGCCGAGCGGGTCCTGGTCGACCGCGATCACCCGGGAGTTGGTCAGTGTGGACAGGGTGTCCGCGCTCGCCGAGGGGATGTTGGTGCCCGCGATCAGCGGCGCGGCCATCTCCGCCCAGAGACTGAACTCGCTGCGGCTCTCGGTGGCCGTCATCGAGCCGTTTCCTACTTCCAGCATGTCCGGGTCGTTCCAGTGGCCGGGTCCGGCGTAGGAGGCCAGTCCGACGTTGCTGTGGAAGATCGACAGCATGCTGGAGAAGCTCGGGCTGATGTCCCCGGTGGTGCGCCAGCTGTTGCCCACGTCCGCGCCCCAGGTCCACACGTTCTCCTGGCCCCAGTTGCACAGGCTGTACAGGATCGGCCGGCCGGTGGCCGTCAGGGCGTCACGCATCGCGGTGTACCGGGTCCGCGCCGGCACGCCGTTGTTGTTGCAGTTGTCGTACTTCAGGTAGTCCACGTCCCACGACGCGAACGACCGTGCGTCCGTGGTCTCGTGCCCGAGGCTGCCCGGATACCCCGCACAGGTCGCGGTGCCCGCGTCCTCGTAGATCCCCAGTTTCAGGCCCAGCGAGTGCACGTAGTCCGCGGTGCCCTTGATGCCGTCGGGGAACTTCGCCGGGTCCGGTACCAGGTGGCCGCCGGAGTCGCGGTTGTGGGTCATCCAGCAGTCGTCGATGTTGACGTACGAATAGCCCGCCGCCTGCATGCCGTTGGTGTGCATCGCCTGGGCGGTGGATTTGATCAGCGACTCGGAGACGTTGCAGCCGTACGCGTTCCAGTCGTTGAAGCCCATCTGCGGGGTCGGCGCGAGCCCGTTGCCGAGCGCGGCGGCGGGCGGCGCCGTGCCGAGGGAGAGGAGGGCGCCGGCGATGGTGAGCAGCACGGCCGAGCAGGTGAGCGCCAGGGTTCTGTGCAGCGACAGCAGCGGGGTCGGCGGCCGAAGGCGTCTGGCTCTCACGGTGGTCTTGGGCATACGTCATCGACTCCTGGGCCGAGTTGAGGAGCTGAGCTCTGAGTTCAGCGATAGCCGGCGGCGGTGATGTTGGCCTGCACCGCGTTGTCGGTGGCGTCGGAGGGGTAGCCGGCGACCATGGCTCCCTCGTAGAAGGTGCCGGCGCTCAGGTTGGCGCCGCCGCCGGGCTTGCAGCAGTCGCCGCCGCTGCCCAGGACGATGGCCCCTTGCTTCTTCATGGGGCTGTATCCGCCGGGAAGCCCGCCGTCCCACAGGGTGGTCAGGCTCCCTGACTGGGCGTTGCCACCCTTGAGGGCGAACCTCGACGTGCCGTTGTTCTTCAGCATCGCGGTGACGAACTTGCTCGGAAACGCCCGCTGGTTGGTGTTCCAGGACTGGCTGCCGCCGGAGTACAGGCCCCATTCGAGATCGGCCTGCACCCAGGGACCGCTTCCCGAACAGCCGCCGAACCAGCACTCGGTACCGAAGTTGATCGCGTCCATCGCCCCGGCGGCGTCGGCCTTCCGGGTCGTCTCGCTGTTGCCGTAGTCGAAGCAGCAGCCGGCGTTGACATGGGTGCCGCTGGTCACCATGTACGCCCCTTCGGGCGCGGCACCGGTCGGCACGCCCGTCAGGTGGCCGTCGCGCCAGTAACTGTTTCCGGGGTTGATGTACAGCGAGTACGCCTTGGTGCCCCCAGCGGTCAGCGACTCGGAGGTCGCCTTCGCGGGGCTGCTCTGACTCGACCCCGGGACCTGGGCCGAGCCCTGGTACCACAGGTCGTTGCCGTGTCCGGACTGGTCGCGGACGACCGTGATCACACAGGAGGTGCCCGCGCAGAACGCGTCCTGCGCCGCCGCGTCGGCGAAGCCCCCTCGCGCCAGCACGCCGATGTCCCTGATCGCGTTGTCCGAGGCGCGCCTGACCTGGTACAGGGAGCCGTCGTACGAACCGTAGAGCGCCCGCACCGTGCTGTGCGCGGCCACGCACGGGGTGCTGCCCGCGGCGTAGATGTCGCACGGACCGGACCCGCTGGGCACGGGCGGAGGCGGGGGCGGAGCGGTCGAGATGCTCCACTTCTGGTTGCTCTGGCCTTTGCAGGTCCACAGGATGACCGCGGTGCCGTTGGCCGTGCCGGCTCCGTTGACGTCCAGGCAGAAGCCGGACCGGACACCGGTGACGGACCCGTCAGAGTTCTGTCGCCACATCTGGGTCGCCCGCCCATCGCACGCCCGGATGACCACCGGGCCTCCCGGGGCCGTCCGGTCGTCGTAGGCGTCCACGCACCGGGTGCCGTTCATCGTCCTGAGCTCACCCGCCGCGGTGAACTCGAACGCCTGATTGACCTGGCCGTTGCAGTCCCAGATCTCCAGCGTCGTTCCCGGCGTGTCGACATTGCCCTTGACGTCCAGGCACCGCCCCGACGCCGAGCTCACCAGCGGTGCGGCCGTCGCCGACGCCGACCATGTCGGAGCGGTCACCAGCGACAGGGCGAGCAGTGCCATGACGCCTACGACGGCGGCCGATAAGCGTGGCCGACGGGCCACGGCGCATCCACAGAAGACCCTCAGACATCCCATGTCGCATAGTGATTCCACAGGCTCTGCACCCTGTCAATAGCGGTATCGGAACGACTCGACATTCGATCCATCCCATGTTTTTGTCTGGTCAGACCGTCACGAGGGCACGCCGGAACCCGCGTCCGGCGACGGCCGCCGTGCCGGGCGCGGGTGTTCGTTCCGGGTGCCCCGACCGGTGCTCCTCAGCGGCCCGGGGGCAGGAGCGCGCGCTGCGCGCCGATCACCTCAGCTGACGTTCCAGTGCTGGTGGCGCCGCCGTTGGAGTCCCAGGTCCGGACGGGGCTCTTTGCCGAGCCCTACAGCCGGCGGGGGTAACGAGTACTTCATCAGCGTTCCTCACTGGTGCGGGACAGTGGGTGGGGTGAACGAGGACGAGAGCCGGTCAGCGGGGGGTGAAGGCCTGGTTGCTGCCGGCCGTGTTCTTGCAGGGCCATTGGTCGAGCTGCTGGCCGAGGTTGCTGTCGCCGCCGTGGACGTCGAGGCACAGGCCGCTGTTCTTGTTCTGGAAGGAGTACGAGCCGTCGGTCTGCCGTACCGGCAGCCACAGGCTCGCGGCCGCCTGGTCCGGGGCCTGCTGCACGATGTCGGGCGTACCTGCGGTCGTGGAGCCGCCCGCCACCGCGACGACCTGCCCGGAGTGCTGCGCCCGCAGTTGCCCGTAACCGCCCGAGGCCGGCACGAACTCGAACTGCTGGTTGCTCTGCCCGTTGCAGGTCCACTGGTCGATCGCGGCGCCCGCGCTGCTGGAGTTGCCGTACACGTCCAGGCACAGACCGTTGTTGCCGATCACCAACCGGTGGTAGCCGGTGGGGAAGCCGTCACCGCCGCCCGACGACTGCACGCCCGCCTGCTGGATGACCTGCCTGGCGCCCTGCGGCCAGTTGGTACCGCTGACCAGGACGTTGCCGGTGAGGACGTTGTTGTGCGGAGGACCGGTGGCCACGTAGGTGTTGCCGCCGTTGTACCAGTTGCCGGAGAAGGTGCTGTCGTCGGTGTGGTTGTTCGCGTTGGCGTTGGTGAGCGCCCAGTTGCCGGCGTCCTGCACCACGTTGTTGGACACCTTCAGGTACCGGGAGCCCTCGTCCAGGTACAGCGCGGTGGTGCGATTGTTGTCGTACATGTAGTTCTCGGAGATCACCGAGCCGGGCATCGCGGACAGGCTGTAGATGCTGCCGCCGTCGAACATCGCGTTCTTGGTGTCGAAGACCAGGTTGTGGGAGACGGTGTTGTTCTTCAGCGTCGTGGGAGTGCTGTAGACGGGCTGGTAGTTGTACGTGCCCCGGTTGGCGTAGTCCTGGCTGCCGCCGGGGTCGTTCATCCCCCAGCCCCAGCCGATGTCGATCCCGTCGTAGGGCAGGTGGTCGCACTGGTTGTGGGTGATCGTCGCGTTGGTGACGTAGGTGGACAGGATGCCCGCGGTCTCCTTGTAGTCGGTGCCCGTTCCACTGACCTTGTTGTTGCTGATGGTGATGTTCTGGTTGGTCATCTGCGGGTTTCCGGGGTGGTGCGCGTCCGGCTGGATGCCGCCGACCTGGATGCCGCTGCCGGCGATGTCGGTGAAGGTGTTGCCGGTGACGGTGACGCCGTTGGCGCCGAGTCCGGTGCCGGAGGCCGTGGCGACGCCGTCGTTGCCCACGCCCAGTCCGGCCTGGCCGAGTTCGGAGAACGTGTTGCCGGAGAAGGTGATGCCACCGGCGGCCGAGACCTGTACGGCCGCGGGCATCTGCACCCAGTGGTTACGGGTGGCCTCGAACTGCGTGCACCCCGACTTGCAGGTGCTCAGCCAGTTGGCGGGCATCGCGTAGGCACCGGTGATGTGCGCGCCGCTCTGCTGGTCCGCGTAGCCGTCGGGTCCGCTCGGGCCGAGCCAGGAGGTCCCGGTGAACCGGATGCCGGTGAATCCCAGGCCGGTCGCCGGTGAACTGTAGCTGCCGCTGATGCCGAGCAGGCTCTGCAGCCGGGGCAGTTGGACGTCGAGGCTGTTCGGGTTCTGCCCGGGCTGAGGCCGGTAGTAGAGGTCGCCGGTGGACGAGTCGAGGTACCACTGTCCGGCCTGCTTGAGGAACGCGTAGTTGTTCTCGAGGTACATCGTCCCGCCGGCGAACGGCGCGTTGATCGTGTCGTAGCCCCAGGAGTTGTTGTTCCACGCGGGCTGCTGCATGGTGATCGTTCTGCCGCTGATCGACTGGACCGGCGCGTAGCGGTCGGTGAAGGAGTTGATGCTCTCGACTTCCATGTGCTTCTGGTCCGAGAGGCCGGCCAGGTAGTCGAGGGAGGAGTCGGTGATGGTCAGGCCGGTCTGCGTGAAGGTGAAGCTGGAGCGGGGCACCTGGATCGCCGCCCGCGGTGCCTGCTTGCCGTTGACGTACAACTGACGTGTGTTCACGCCGGTGCCGACGTGGACCGACCAGATATTGCTGTTCTGATCATGAACCTGCCAACCCGAGAGCTGCTGGGCGCCGCTCACGACCGGCTGCTGCCCGGCCATGGCCTGGTAGGTGATGGTGTGGCCGTTCTGGCCGCCGTCGTCGGAGCCGAAGGTCAGCGGCTTGGACAGCCGATAGGTGCCACCGGCCAGGTAGACCACGACGTCCGCGTCGGCCGAGAGCCGGTGCGCGGGCTGCTGCGCCTGCTCGATGGTGGCGAATGGCTGCTCGGCGGTGCCGTTCCCGCCGGGAGCCGCACCCGGCGACACATACAGGGCGGCGGCCGCGATCTGACGCTCGGCGGGTGCGGCGTGCGCGGCCCCGGTCATGGCCAGGCACTGGGCCAGTAGGGCGAGCAGGGCCAAGGGGACGGCCCAGAGGCCGTGGAGCGCTCTGGCTCCGGACATCGTGATCCTCCAGTGGGGACGCATAGGGCCTGTGGTGCGGGGCGGCCGGTATCCGGCGGTGGGGGCCTGTATCCGGCGGTGGGGGCCTGTATCCGGTGGCGGCGGCCCGTGGCCGGGGGTGAGCCGGCCACGGCCGGAGCCGCTCAGTCTCAGCTGAGGCTCCATTGCTGGTTGGACTGACCGTTGCACGTCCAGAGTTCGGCCAGGGCGCCGTTGGCCGTGGAAGCGCCGGTGACGTCGAGGCAGAGTCCGGACTGGGTGCCGGTGACGGTGCCGTCGGAGTTCAGCTGCCACTGCTGGTTGGCACCGCCGTTGCACGGCCAAGTAACCACTTTGGTGCCGGCGGACGTCTGGTTGTTGTAGGCGTCCACGCACATCTGACTGCTGCCGCTGTATACGGTCACCTGGCCCGACGACGTGCGGGTCCAGGTCTGGTTGGCGGCGCCGCTGCAGTCCCAGATCTGCAGCTGCGCACCGGCCGTGGTGGACGAGTTCGGCACGTCCAGGCACTTGCCCGCGCCCACCGCGTGCAGCGCGCCGGTGCTCGTCCCGCCGGAGGAGTTGCTGTATCCGGCCGCGGTGATGTTGGCCTGGACCGAGTTCTCGGTGGCGTCCGAGGGGTAACCGGAGGTCATCACGCCCTCGTAGAAGGTGCCTTGGGCGCCCTTGCTGTTGTCGCCGCCGATGCCCAGGATGATGGCCCCCTGCTTGCGCATCGGGTTGTAGCCCGAGACGTTGGGGCGCGCACCGTCGTAGAAGGTGGAAAGGCCGCCGGACTGCGCGTTGCCGCCGCGGATCGCCCAGTGGTTCGCCCCGCCCTTGATGATGGCGGTCGTGTACCGGTGGTTGATCGTCGGGTCGCCCGCGTTGTAGTGCTGGTTGACTCCGGAGAACAGGCCGTTCTCCAGGTCGGCCATGATCCATGGGCCGTTGCCCGAACCGTAGCCCCACACCTTGATGTTGCCGAAGTAGATGGCCTCCATGGTGCCGTTGCCGTCGTCGTTGCTGTCCGTCTCGGCGTTGCCGTAGTCGAAGCAGCAGCCGCCGTTGTAGTGCGTGCCGTCGAAGATCGCGTACATGCCCTCGGGGTTGTCCCCGGTCGCGATGCCGTTGGTGTGGTTGTTGCGGTAACCCGTGCCGGGCGCCACGAAAACGCCGTAGGCCTTGTGACCTGCCACTGTGGTGGGCGCGGCGGTCGCGTTCGCGAGGTTGTCGGGGCCGCCGGCGGCACCGCCGCCGGGCGCCTGGGTGAGGTTGTTGCCGCGGCCGGACTGGTCGTAGATGATCGTGATCAGGCAGGTGGTCCCCGAGCAGAACGAGTCCTGGGCGGCGGCGTCGGCGTATCCGCCCGCGCTCAGAACGCCGATGTTCCGGGTGGTGTTGTCCGAGGCACGCCGGACCTGGTACAGCGGCCCGGCGTACGAGGCGTACAGGGCTCGCGTCGTGCTGTGCGCCGCCACGCAGGGTGTACCGCCTGCCGCGTAGATGTCGCACGGCCCGGACGTGTCGGCAAGGGCCGTACCCGCCGTGGCCGTGGCGCCGGCCAGTGTGCCGACCACGAGCACGGCTGCGGCCCCCGCACGGGCGAGCACTCTCGGACGGGAGCCGGGCGAGCGCGCCGGCACAGGGACGTGTGCCCGGTACGGCGCGTTGTCCGGCCTGCCACGGCGCCGTAGCCCCGCGAGTAACCGTCGCAGGCCACCGCGCCCGGACAGCGGGTGGCGTCTCGTACGTGTGGTTCCCATCCGATCTCCCTACCGTGCCGACGCAACCCGAACGGGTCGTGTTGGTGGCGCTGACAATCCGGAAGCGCTTGGAGGTGCCGCGTGTGCGGCGAGATTGCAGAGAGGTTTCGGGGGGAGACGGTGCTCTCGGCTTCACGGGCTGTCAAGGGTGTGGAGGTTCCCGCTGCGAACCTTGTCGCGGAATCGGTTCGACGGCTGATTCCTGCGGTTCCGAACCGATCGGTCGCTCGAATTGTTTCGGTGTGCGGGCATGCGGATGGTGGTGTGACCTCCCGCCGCGCAGGTTGGGCCACAGCGGTCCGGCAGCCGGGCCCGGCCCACCGGGCCCCTGCCCATCACGCCCGGTGAACAGGAATGCAGCCGCCGAACGCAGATGACAGAAGGCCGGTCGGGAAAGCACTGGCCGAAGCGCCGGCTCCTCGGCCCACGCGCCGGCGCCGCCTTCGCCGCGCGGCATGCCATCGACCCCGCACTGCACCAGTCGTAGCTTCCCGTCGAAGCGCTTGCATGGAATCGGTTCGCTCCACACCTTCCGGTGGAACGTGAGACGCGGAACGCCTGACGGTTCCCGGCAGCCCGACGCCGCTCCCCGTGTCTCATGGCACTTGGGCATCCTTCTTCCGACCCGAGCCGCCAGGGCGCCTGTTCTGGACCCGTGGAATGCGTACCCGGCGGAGACGGGTGTCCCTCACTCGGCCGGCCGGCAGCCGCGCTCGTCGACAGGCCCTGCGGCATAGTCCGAGGTCAGTCGGTAGACGCCCGCCCGGGGCGCGGTCAGCCGGGTCCACGGGCCGGCCGCGCTGACGCACGCTCCCTCGGCCCGCAACCACGGCGAATACGCGATCCGCACGGTGCTCGTCCCAGCGCGAGGCATCCTCAGTGTCAGCTCCGCCTCTCCCGCTTGCTCCAGTTCGGCCGGGGCGGAGACCAACGGCAGAGTGTCGCGAACTCGATAGATCTTCCAGTAGCGGTCCTGCCAGACGAGCTCCAGCCAGTCCTGTCCCTCCTTGATCAGAGCGGTCTCACGCTCCGCGGACCGGTCTGGTGTGCCGTCGTGCAGGACGACGTAGCCCACCGCCCACTGACGCAGCCAGGCGTGGTAACGCGGCCCGTCGAGCTCGCCCTCGTAGAACAGGCGTCCCCGTTCCACGTCCAACTGCTGATTCCAGCCCCGCATCAGTTCGACGTGCGGGCCGAGGAGGGTGGCTCCACGATGGTCGCGATCCGTCGGCAGCTCGACCCGGCCGCGGTTCGCGCCCAGCCGGGCGAGCGCGGCGAGCACTCCGTCGGTGTGCGTGACCCAGCCCGGCACGGGGTCCGGGCTCCGCAGATGCATCAGCGACGTCACACAGAGATAGGAGACGGAGAGAGCGGTCACCAGCGTCATCGCGCGCACATGGGCTCGACGTACACCGTTCCGGGTGGCTCCGGAGCGGCGGTGCAGCGCGGCCGCCAGCAAAACCGCGGGGGCGAAGAGCAGGGCGAGCCGCTCCACGTTGTTGCCGATCGGAGAGGGGACCAGCCAGGTCAGGACGACCCCGGCGGCGTACAGGGCGGTGCTTGCCCGCACCACCCGCCACTTGCGCGGGGCTGCCCAGACCACGGCGGCGGAAAGCAGCACGGGCAGGATCATGCGGCCCGCGGCCATGGGCTGTTCGCCCTGGAAGGGGAACAGCAGGGTCGTCAAGCCGACGACGGCGACGGGCGGCAGAGTCAGGGCGAGACACTTGCCGTACTGCCGCGCGACCAGATATCCGGCGCCCGCCACCAGCAGGAAGAGCCCGGCCACCGGGCTGCCCATGGTCGCGAACAGCGCCCCGAACGCGGCGACGGCAAGCCGGGCGGGCCGGGGCGCACGGTCGGCCACGGCGAGCAGACCCGCGAGAGCGAAGGCCAGGCCGAGGGCGAACGTGGTGCGGCCGAGCACGACGTTGTACCAGAGGCCCAACGCACCGACCAGCGCGGGCCACAGCGGCACGCGCGCGACGGTGCGCTCCAGCAGCACGGCCAGCATCCAGGTGGCACTGATCCCGGACATCACGGAGACGGCACGGACTCCGAGCAGCGCCATCAAGTGCGGTGATATGACGCTGTAGTTGACGGTGTGGATCCCGCCGAACCAGAAAAGCCCGTACGGCGTGTCCGGGTGCCTGCCCACGAACCCCGCCCACGCGTACTGCGCGGCGAGGTCGCCGCCGTCCGTCGCAAGAACGGCGTCCCACCCCCAGTACAGGGGGAGGACGGCGGCGATGACGAGGAGCGGGACACGGTACCTCGCCGGTCCGGGCGACCGGCGCAGTGCCGGTAGCGATGACGGTGGCGGTGGCGGTGGTTGCAGTGAGGCGGGGGCGGACAGAGTGGAGGACTGTATGGACATATCAGCTTTCCCGGTGCGGTACGGACGCCGTGCGAGCCCGCCGAGGAATTTCGTTGCCCTGAGGGCTCCTCAAAGTCGCGGACCTGCGCGGGCGTCACGGCCGGGCCTCTCCCGTCCCTCGCGCCCACTCGCCTGTCGCGCACCACTTCAGCGCCTCGGCCCGTAGGCCGGCTCTCCCGCGTGCCGCCACCGCACGCCCGGACCGATCGGTCGACTCGCCGACGCCGTCGCGCAGCACGCCCGTATCAGCTCGCCTCCCGCCCGCCGCGGCAGTGTTGAACCACGCTGCGCGGACTGCGCAACTTGCTGACAGCGCCAGCGCCAAGAGGCCGACATCATGCACTGAACCACTCCGGTATCGGTGGGGGATTCGGGCTGGGGCCGCCTCCTACCCAAGCGGACTACGGACATGAGTCGGATCGCGTCTCCGACCATCATCCGGACCATTCCCGGGCCGGCAACCCTCCCCCGGCTTTGGCAGAGGCTATTTCCACAGATCAGCCGCATGCAAGGCGGGCACCTCAGCACAGCTCTCCGACATCCGACACGGCCGGGAAGGCAAGGCGATCGCTTCCAGACTGGCTGGGTCAGGGCCCTGCGCGCAGTCGACGACGAGTGGGGGTCAGCCGATCAGTTGATGCGGACGATCTTCCAGAGTTGGTCGTCGACGTTCAGGTCGTTCCACTGGACGACGGAAGCTCCGTCGACGGTGGAGGACTGGGCGACGCCGGCGTGGAGGCCGCTGTTGACGTTCTTGAGTTCGTAGTAGCCGTTGCCCGCGTCGGTGAGGGTCCACGGCCGGAGATCGAGTCCTGTGAATACATGTATCTCACATCCTCTTGATCGGTTCACAGCCGTACTGAGTGGTCCGCCGGTCCGGTGGTCCAGCCGTGCCGAGTGGTCCAGCCGTGCGCGCGATGCGCCGGCGCCTCGTGGGAATCCGGAAGCCGGGAAGTCCGCTACCGCGCTGCGCGGGAGCGGATACAGAAGACGGTGTGACGGTGCGGGCCACGACGCATGGTGCGGCTCTTTTCCGGCCGGATCCGAGGTAAGCCGGCCTGTGCCCTGCCCGAGGGGGACGCCGAAACGCGCGGTGCGTCCGGTGCGTCCGGTGCGTCCGGTGCGTCCGGTGCGTCCGGTGCGGCAACCGTACCCCCTCAGGACCCCGTCACATGCCGGACGCAGGACCCCGGGCCGGCTCGCCGACGCGTCACCGGGCTCTCCCCGGCTGGTCCGGGAACCTTCCCGACACTTCGGACGTTGTGGGCATAGGTCTCGGCCTGCCGGCCCCTGACGAGGCCGGTGCCGACCTCTTCGACCACCACTCGGCGACCGACGCCGACGGCGTCCGCTTCCGCGCACTCCGAGGGCTCCCCTCCTGCTGAGGCAGGCCGCACCGCGGGCCTGCCGCACGCGGTCTTCCGCAGGATTCCCGTCGTGTGCGGCGTCCTGCACCCCGCCCCTCGCGCCGTGGGCAGCGCCATACATCCCGAAGGGAACACTGTGACCATTGACGTCAACGACCGGAGCTTCGATCCGGCGGGCCACGCCGAGATGACCAAGCCCCCGCCCGGCAGCCGAGGCAGCGAATACGCCGCGCTCTCCCGCGAGGTCCGGCAGAGCGGGCTGCTGAAGCGACGACCGGGCTACTACAGCGTCAAGGTCGGCGCGAACCTGCTTCTGCTGGGCGCCGGCTGGACCGCGTTCGCGCTGATCGGGCAGTCGTGGTGGCAGCTGCTGACCGCCGCGTTCCTCGCGGTGATGTTCACCCAGACCGGGTTCATCGGCCACGACGCGGGGCACCACCAGATCGCCGCCTCCAAACGCGTCAACAACCTGCTCGGCCGCGTGCACGCCGATCTCCTGATCGGCCTCAGCTACGGCTGGTGGATCGCCAAGCACAACCGGCACCACTCCCACCCCAACCACGTCGACCGCGACCCCGACATCGCCGACGGCGCGATCGCCTTCACCCAGGATCACGCCCGCGTCCGCAGCGGGGCGTACGCCTGGCTGGCCCGGCACCAGGCCTGGCTGTTCTTCCCGATGCTGCTCCTCGAAGGACTCGCCCTGCACGTCGCCGGCGTACGGGCACTGCTCGAGCGCACCGGCACCGCGACCTCGCGGACAACCAAGCTGGCCGACGCGGGACTGCTGACGGCGCATCTCGGGGGTTATCTCGCCGCCCTGTTCGTGGTCCTGTCCCCCGTCCAGGCCGTGTGCTTCCTCCTCGTACACCAGGGACTGTTCGGTCTCTACATGGGGTGCTCGTTCGCCCCGAACCACAAGGGCATGCCCATCTTCGCCAAGGACGACAAGATCGATTTTCTGCGCCGGCAGGTACTGACCTCACGCAACATCCGCGGTCACCGGTTCACGGACTTCGCGCTCGGCGGGCTCAACTACCAGATCGAACACCATCTGTTCCCCTCCATGCCGCGGCCCAGCCTGCGCCATGCCCAGAAACTCGTGCGCACGTACTGTGCCCGGCACGGCATCGCCTACCACGAGACCGGGCTCTTCAACTCCTACGCCCAAGTACTGCGGCACCTCCACGCCGTCGGCGGGCCGCTGCGCCCCGAGCTGGAGTACTGATCACTTCGCCGTCCCCTGGAGCGCCGGCGCGTGAACGCGCGCGGCACCCTGGCCGACGGTGGCTCGGAGCGACGGCCGTCCGGGGCTGCGGGACTCGTTCCCTCGGCCGGCGCGCAGGGCTCGGCCTCGCACCGGGGACGTACGATGGGGGCATGGCCCCGCCCCTCCCGGGCCCGCTGGCCCACCTGGCTCCTCTCCTCAGCCACTACGGTTACTGGGCCGTCGGTGCCGTGATCTTCGTGGAGGACTTCGGATTCCCCGCCCCGGGCGAAACGATCCTGATCGCCGCGGGCGTCTACGCCGGGGCCGGGCGGCTGAACGTCGTCGCTGTCACGGTGCTCGCGTTCGCCGCTGCGGTCGCAGGCGACAACGTCGGCTACCTGATCGGCCGGTCCGGCGGGCGCGCCTTCGTCCACCGGTGGGGCCGCTACGTGTTCCTGACCCCGCAGCGCTTCCACACGGCCGAGGAGTTCTTCACCCGCCGCGGCGGCCAGATCGTCACCGTCGCCCGCTTCATCGAGGGACTGCGCCAGGTCAACGGCATCATCGCGGGCACCAGCGGCATGCCCTGGCGCCGCTTCCTCGCCTTCAACGCCCTCGGCGCCGCACTCTGGGTCGGCCTGTGGGTGACCCTGGCCTACGCAGCCGGCACCCACATCACCACCCTCTACGACGAGATCACCCGCTACCAGCTCTACGCACTCATCGCCCTCGGCGCCCTGGCCGCCGCGTTCCTCGCCCGACATCTGCTACGGCACCGGCATCACAACTGACTTACCCCGTAAGTCCGTTCACCCTTCCGCCCCGGGGCCGGGCACGGCCGGCACAGAGCGACGGTGGACGAACGCGACCACCGCCCCCGTCCCGATCAGAGCCGCGAGCGCCCCGAAGCCGTAGGTGAGCGTGGCGAACGAGGCGACGGCGGCCACGAGCAAGGGCCCGCCCGCGTCACCGAGTTCGCGGCCCAGTTCGGCGGCGCCCATGGTCTGGCCGAGTCGCTCGGCAGGCGTGCTCGTCGCCAGCGCGGCGAAGCCGAGCGGGGTGATCAGCCCCGTGCCGACGCCGATCAGGGCAGCACCCAGGAGGATGCCGGTCAGACCGGGCAGCATCGCGCAGGCCAGACCCGCAGCGGTGGCCAGCAGTCCCGCCGCCAGGCCGGCACGAGTCGTGAGACGGCCGTCGTCCAGAGCACGACCAGCGCGCGGCTGGACGACAGCGGCACAGGCGGCGAGCACCGACACGGCTGCCCCGGTCGCGACCGTGCCCAGCCCGGCGACGCGGCCGGAGACCGGCAGGAAGCCAACCCCGACCGACAAGGCCGCGGTCGCCGCCGCGAGCGCGGCCGTCGGGGCGAGGAAGACCGGGTCGGCCAGCCGCCGAGCCAGGTCCAGCACCGTCTGCCGGGCCTTTGGCAGCGGTGGTACGACGGGAACGGCGAGCGCGGCCCAGGCGGCGACCACCGCGCCGAGCCCCGCGAGGACGGCGAACAGCAGCCGCAGACCCCCGGCCCACACCAGGACGCCGCCGAGCAGCGGACCGAGGGTGTAGCCGATGGACTTGTAGAAGCCGTAGCTGCCGAAGGCCCGCCCGTGTTTCGCCGCCGGATTGAGCCTGGCGACCAGCGCGGAGGCGGACGGCGAGAACGCGGAGGCCGCGGCCCCCTGGCCCAGACGGGCGGCCCACAGCCAGCCCGGGCTGTCCGCGACGACGTACAGCGCGGAGGCGACGGCGAAAGCGGCGAGCCCGCCGAGCAGCACGGGGCGGGCGCCGACGCGGTCGGCGAGCGTGCCGAAGAGCGGCTTGAGGAGCACCTCGGCACCGTCATAGAGGGCCAGCAGCCCACCGAGCACCAACAGGGAGGTGACCGCGCCCTCCGTGTGACCGCCGAGGTTGGCGGCGATGCCGTGCGCGCCGAAGGCGGTGGTGAACCCGGCCGCGTACAACGGCCACATCTGCCGGGGCGGAGCGGCCCGCCCGCTCACTGTCGCCCCTCCGGCGTCCGGCGCGGAGCCGGTGTCCGGCGCGGAGCCGGTGTCCGGCGCGGAGCCGGTGTCCGGCGCGGAGCCGGTGTCCGGCGCGGAGCCGGTGTCCGGCGCGGAGCCGGTGTCTGGTGCGGAGCGGCGAAGACCCGCTCGGCGTAGTCCTCACAGGCTGCGGCACACTGCTTGAGCCGTCGGCCGCAGTCGGCCAGGGACTCCGCCCAGGCCGCGGACCGGGCGGCGGTGAACAGCACCTGGAAGCGGGCCGCGTCCTCGGCGCTGCGCCCTGGGGCCTGGCCGAGGGAGAGCGCGGCGGCCTTGCGCAACTCCCTCCATACCGCGACCCGGCGCCGTGCTGGACGATTCATCAGGCCCCGGCGGCGGTGACGACGGCGTCGGTGGCGAAGCCGAGGACGAGGCCCAGCAGGACGCACCAGGTGGTCAGGGTCTTCAGGGCGGCCTTGCGCGCGACGGCCAGCAGCTCGACGACCACATAGAGGATCGACCCCGCGGCCAGCCCCAGGAAGGCGATCGACACCGTGTCGTTGACGAGGTGCTGGCCGACCACGGTGCCGAGGAAGGTCGGACCGCCGCCGATCAGGCCGAGCAGCAGCAGCGTGGCCCATGAGGGGCGTTCGCCCTCGGCGGCCAGCGGGGCGACGATGCCGAACCCTTCGGTGGCGTTGTGCAGGCCGAAGCCGATGATGAGGAGTACGGCGAGGGAGAGTTCGCCCTGGGCGGCGGAGTTGCCGATGGCCAGGCCCTCGGCGAAGTTGTGCAGGCCGATGCCGATGGCGATCATCAGCGCGAGCGAGCCGGCCTGGCTGCGGACTCCGGGGGCCAGCTCGGCGGACGCGGCGGCACCGGGGCCGACGGGCCGCCGGTCGGAGACCGCACGGCGGGCGATCCAGCCGTCGTAGTACACCAGGCTCATCAGCCCGACTCCGAGACCCACGGCGAGGGTGAGGCCCCCGGAGGCCACGGTGCCCCAGTCGTGCTTGCCCAGCGCGTCGTCGACCGGCTCCCAGGCATGTGTCAGGACGTCCCAGACCAGGAAGATCAGGATGCCGATGGCCACGGCGTTCAGACCTGCGCGCAGCCGCGGGTCCGGGTTGCGCAGTCGGCCGAGGGGCAGGCCGAGGTAGATGGTGAACCCTGCGATGGCGCCGAGCAGGGCCACCTGGGAACCGGACATAGGGGGACTCCAGTGGGATGAGCGGAGAAGTACACCTCTAAAACTAGGCTAGGTAAGCCTTACCTAACAGGCCCTGTAGGCGATTTTGAGAAATGCTTGGCTTGTTCCTTGCACTCCATCCCGCCCCGCTCCACCCCGCCCCGCCCCGCGGCGCGGCTCGGCGCGGCTCGGCGCGGCGCGGCTCGGCTCGGCGCGGCGCGGCTCGGCGCGGCTCGGCTCGGCTCGGCGCGGCGCGGCTCGGCGCGGCGCGGCTCGGAGTTTGCCGTCGCGCCACCGCCTTCAGCCGTCAGCCGCCAGCCGCTTCGGATGTCCCGTCGTCGGGATCCGTGCCGGCCGGGGTGAGCTGGACGCAGCATGCTCCGGGCTGCGGGGCCAGGACGGCTTGCACTCCGCTGATCCGCAGGCCGTCGAGGTAGCCCGTGAGGAAGGCGTGGTTCATGCCGCACACCAGGTCGGGGGCCCTGGCGGCCAAGGGGTGGAAGGGGCAGTTGCGCAGCCGGATGTGCGTGGGGGTTTCACGAACGGGTTCATAGCCATGCTCCTCGAGCATGCGCTCGCAGGTGGTCAACCCGCGTTCGGCGCCGAGTCGGCCGGGACGCGTCCGCTCCCGTTCCGTCTCGCCCATCTGCCGACCGCGTACTCCGGCGGTGCGGGTGGCCGCTTGCGTGGCGCTCTCTTCGGGACCCTCGGTCAGGACGGCGTCCAGCAGGAGGTCCGCAAGGAGTTCGTGGCGCCGGTCGGGGATGCTGACGGTGAGCTGGGTGCCGGTGGGCTCGTAGACCTTGGGCTGCCGGCCGACCTTGCGGATCCCGCCGGGCGTTTCGTAGCGGGCGCGCAGCAGGCCGGCGTCGACGAGCTTGTCGAGGTGGAAGGCGGCGAGCTTGCGGGATATGCCGACGCTGGCGGCGGCCTCGTCGCGGGTGACCGCCCGGCCGGCGCGCCGGATGAAGGCGAACATGCGCCGTCGGGAGTCCTCCCCCAGGACGCTCACGGAGTCGATGGCGGCGTCGGCCGCACGGGTCGGCGGTATCGGATCGGAAGACACGGGATCACGATAACTCCTGCCCTCGTGGGCATCACCGTCCTTTGCATGCCTGGACCTGGAGGGCTTGACGCATAGACTTGATAAGTCCAAGAGTCGTTGGTGAAACTACGGAGGTCGCGATGGTCAGTGAGTCTCAGCTTCAGGCGAAGCGGCCGGTCAGTGCCGCGCTCGCCGGCCCGTACGGCCATCCGTTCCACCCGATCCTCGTGACGGTGCCGATCGGCGCCTGGGTGGCGAGCCTGGTGTTCGACATCGCCTCCCACGTGGTGCACGATCCGGCATTCCTGACCCGGGGCTCGGAGTGGCTGATCGCGATCGGGGTGATCGGCGCGCTACTGGCCGCCGTGGTCGGCTTCCTCGACCTGTTCGCCATTCCCGCCGGGACTCGCGCGTTTCGCACCGGCCTGGTGCACATGACGCTGAACCTGGCCGTGACCGCCGCCTACGTCGTCAATTTCGTGTGGCGCTACGGCACGTACGCCGACGGCGGCAGCGTCGGCGTCGGCAAGCTCGTCCTGTCCGCGGTCAGCCTGGCGGCTCTGGGTTTCTCGGGGTTCCTGGGCGGCAAGCTCGCCTACCGCTACGGCGTGCGGGTCGCGGACGAGAGCACGCAGGCCGAGGGATACGGGCCGGGCGACGCCGGCCGGGCCCGATGACACCCGCCCGCACCCCTCTCTCGACGTCCGGTGCCGGTCGGCTGCCCGCCAACCATCCATCGTTGAGGAGTTCGTCATGGACATCGCCGCACTGATCGCCTGGGTGGTCACCGCCCTGGGCGGCTTCTACCTGCTCGGTACGTGGATCCAACGCGGCGGCATCCGGCAGCAGCAGTCCGGTGCCAGCCGCCTGCCCGCACCGGTGGTCTTCGGGCACTTCGCGCTGGCCGCGATCGGCCTGGTGGTGTGGATCATCTACATCGTGGCCGACAAGGACGCCCTGGCCTGGACCGCCTTCGGCCTGCTGCTGCCGGTCGCCCTGCTGGGTTTCACGATGCTGGCCCGCTGGATCCCCGTCCACCGGTCCCGTTCCTCGGTCATGGCCGCCCCGGCCGCCGCCGCTGCGGGGACAGAGGCGACCGTTCCTGCCGAACGGCACTTCCCGCTGCCCGTGGTCCTGGCGCACGGCCTGCTCGCCGTGGCCACCCTCGTCCTGGTTCTGCTCACCGCCCTCGGTATCGGCGGCAGCTGATGTGAATGCGATTACCGAGTCCGCCGCACTCAAATGCGCGCACGGCCGCATCTGCAGGCAAGTGAACTCGGTGAAGAAAAAATGGCCGGCGTGTTCGCATTCACCCTCCCTCCTCCCCCCGGCTCCGTCGCCGTCTCCTGCGCAGTCCTGCGCTAGGTGTACTGCCCTGTGAGGTTGGGGACGCGGCTGGCGGGTGGTTGGCCTTTCAGCGCGGTGTGTCCGCGGTGGTGATTGTAGGTGTGCAGCCGGTCGGCGCGACCCGCCCGCTGGACCCGCTGCTGGTCCTGGCCGGCGTCATCGCGGGCGTCGCCGTCCTGTGCCTGCTCCTGGTCGGCTCCCGCTCCGCCGCCGCGACAGCCACGGCCTCCGACACGGCGAAACAAAGCTGACGCCACCGGGCCGCGGCAGGCGACGCCCGTGCGGCACCGGCCATCGGGGCCGCGAGCCGGACAACGGCGTCACTGCAACGTGATCTCCTCGCCGATGGCCCGGTGGCGGGCAGCGGTGACGACCAGGCCCGCGGCCACGGCGTCCTGCACGGCGACGCCGACGGATTTATAGAGGGTGATCTGGTCCGTCGAGGCACGTCCCGTTCTGCTGCCGGAGACGAGTTCGCCCAGTTCGGCGTGAATATGCTCGGCGGTGATGAGACCGTCGCGGATCGGGATCAGCAGGTCGTTGCTGCCCGCGGGGAAGGGGGCCAGCGCTGCCTGCCGCGATTCCACGCACACCAGCGACTGGGCGATCGTGGCGTCGTCGACCTCGCGTCCGGCCGGGTTGTACCCGACCGAGGTGATGTGCACCCCGGGCGCCAGCCAGGGGCGGCGGATCACCGGTTCGAGGGAGTGGGTGGTCGCGGCGGCGATGTCGGCGCCGTCGAGCGCTTCGGCGTAGGTGGACACCGCCCTGACGTCCGTCTCCAGTTCGGACGACAGTTCCTCGGCCAGGGCGGCTGCCTTCGCCGGGTCCCGGCCGGCCACGCGGATCTGCCGGATGGGGCGGACCCGGCACATGGCGCGGGCGTGGGACCGGGCCTGCACGCCAGTGCCCAGGACCGCCAGCACCGAGGCGTCCTCGCGGGCCAGCAGCCGCGCGGACAGCGCCGAGCAGGCGCCGGTCCGCGCCGCGGTGATGGCCGTACCGTCCAGCAACGCCGCAGGCTCGCCGGTGTCCGGGTCGAACACCACGATCAGCGCCTGGTGGGTCGGCAGTCCGGTCCCGGCATTGCGCGGGAACAGGGAGACCAGCTTGCTCATGAGGACCCCGGCCGACGGCACGAAGCCGGGCATGGCCGCCAGGAACCCGTCGCGTCCGGGCACCAGGGCGGCGACACGGTCGGGTGCCGACGCGCGGCCCGCGCTGAGGTCCGCCATCGCCGCGGCCAAGGCATCGATCAGTGTGTCCACGTCGAGCAGAGCCTCGACCTGTGATCGCCCGAGAACAAGCATGCGGTGCTACCTCCGGAACGCGGTCATCCGGCCGACGACCGCTCCGTCGAAGCTTCGACCGCAGCTCCCGGCTCCCGGCTCCGACACGCCGCCTTCATGCGCACGTCCCTCTCCAAGCGCCTCAGCCCCTTCCCCTGTACACCGGCATCGAAAGGCATCGAGGTACGGCCGCCACGAGCCGGGCCGAGCCAGGCCGGTGCCCCGGTTTTGGGCCCTCCGGTCAGGCGCCGTGAGTCGATGTGCGTCAAATCGGCGTAACCAGATTTCGGTCAGGTCCGCCCCTCATCCTTCGAGCTCCGGCTGACCGTGTACGCGACCCTTCTCTCAGCGCGGGGATCGGCATCGCGCCGTGCACCCCACCCCCAGGCGGCTGCGCCCGCCCTTGGACATGCCGCCGACCAGCGAGAAGCCGATGCCGAGCCGGGCGTCGCAGAAGGGTCACCGCGGCTCGTAGATCACCGCCGTACAGAAGCCGCGGCCGGAGGCCCGGCGAGTTGCCGGAGCCGCGCGGTGGTGTCAAGGCATCCGCAGGCCGTCACCGGCCGGTGGATCAACTCTCAAAGCTTGAACACAAATTACACACATCCTCTCTTCATTACGGTGCCGCATGGTCTAGATTGACCGTGCTTCAGCGGTTCGAGCAGTAGCGACCGCTAATGACCATACGTCCGGTGCCACAGAAAACCAGCAGTCTCGTCCCCGGCACCGACGTGGGGGTGATCAACTCTGGGAGCCCGACAGGGGCTTCGGGTGCGGGGAGCACCCGAGGTTTCGACGGGATCCCCCGTACCCCGGGAGACCGGCAGGACCTGCGAGTCCGCTGCCGCCCGGGTGGGTTGTCCAAGTAACTCTGCAACAGCTGGCATGTCGTGCGCGGGAGGCGGGGGCCTCCCGAGGGGAGGAGGAGCGCGGCACGGGAGGCGGGGGCCTCCCGAGGGGAGGAACAGGACGGGAGGCGGGGGCCTCCCGGGGGGAGGAACAGTGTTGGGCGAACACGTCGAACCACTGGGGAACCTGGGGGGTTCTGTACGGCAAGGGGGTGTAGTCAGCCCGTTTCCGTCGGCGCGCGAACATCTGGCGAACGGGGCCATCAGCGGACCCGCCATCGAATGGGAGCAGCGGTACCGCCGCACCGTGATCACCAGCGACACCGTGGCCACCGCGTTCGTGGTGGTGGCGATCGGCAACTTCTTCGGAGCCCGGGACGCGGCCAACTGGCATGAGAAGTGGGTGATTCTCGCATTCGGCACCGAACTGCTGGTGCTGGGGGCACTCGCGGTGAGCCGGTCGTGGGCTCCGGCCGTACTCGGCCAGGGCGCCGAGGAATTCCGCCGGCTCGGACGCTCACTGTTCACGGCGACCGTCGTACTGGCGCTCGGCGGGATCGCTCTCACCTCGCGCAACATCAAGCTCTGGATCTTCGTCGCGATCCCCGCGATCGCGATCGTCACCATGACCACGCGGTATCTGCTGCGCCTCTCACTGCACAAACAGCGCAAGGAAGGCCGCTGTCTGAGACCGGTGCTCGCCGCCGGGAGCCCGGCCACCGTGCGCGACCTGATCACCCGGACCCGTAAATTCCCGCACCTCGGCTGGCGGGTGGACGCGGTGTGCACGACGGACGGTCTCGCGCTCGACGGCGACCATGTGGACGGCGTGCCGATCGTGGGCCGTCTGGCCGACGTCGCCTACCACGTCCACCGCGACGGCTACCGCGTCGTCGCGGTCACCCCGGACCCGCACTGGTCACCGGACCGGCTGCAGCGGCTGGCGTGGAACCTCGAGGGCAGCGACGCCGAGATGGTCGTGGCCCCCGTACTGATGGAGGTGGCCGGCCCGCGGCTGCACGTCGACGCAGTGCTCGGGATCCCGCTGCTGCGGGTCAGCATGCCGACCTTCACCGGGGGCCGCCGGGCGGTCAAAGGGGTGGTCGATCGAATAGGCGCAACGTTTCTGCTGATGTTGTTCGCGCCGCTGATGATGTTCGTCGCGCTGCTCGTGCTGGTGGACAGTCGGGGTGGGGCGTTCTACCGCCAGCGCAGGGTCGGCAAGGACGGCCGCGAGTTCACCATCCTCAAGTTCCGCACCATGGTCGCCGGGGCCGACCGGGCACGTGCCGAACTGGCCGACCGCAACGAGGGCGCCGGCCTGCTGTTCAAGCTCCGCCGGGATCCGCGGGTGACCCGGGTGGGAGCGGTGCTGCGCCGGTACTCGCTCGACGAGCTCCCGCAGCTTTTCAACGTGCTCACCGGATCGATGTCGCTCGTCGGTCCGCGGCCCCCGCTGCCGGAGGAGTCCGCCGCGTACGGCCCGGACATCCGGCGGCGGCTGCTGGTCAAGCCCGGCCTCACCGGTCTGTGGCAGATCAGCGGACGCAGCGACCTGTCCTGGGAGGAGGCGGTGCGCCTCGACCTGCGGTACGTGGAGGACTGGTCACTCGCCCTGGACACAGTGATCTTGTGGAAGACGCTGCGTGCGGTGCTCTCGGGGCAGGGGGCCTACTGATGCGCGGAGGGCTGCAACTCGACGGTCCCGCCGAGAGGCGGACCGCAGGCCGCAAGGGCCTGCCTGGGGGGAGGAACAAGGCATGAGAGTCAGCGTTTTCGGCCTCGGCTACGTGGGCTGCGTGTCGGCCGCGTGCCTGGCCAGCATGGGTCACGAGGTCATCGGGGTCGACGTCAACCAGGTGAAGGTCGACCTGGTCAACGACGGCAAGGCCCCGGTGGTGGAGGAGCGGATCGGCGAGCTCATCGCCGAGGTCGTGCGGACCGGAGCGTTGCGCGCCACCGGCGACGTCCGCGAGGCCGTCATGGACAGCGAGGTGTCGCTGGTCTGCGTGGGCACGCCGTCGGAGCCCAACGGCAGCCTGTGCACCACATACTTGGAGCGGGTCACCGAGCAGATCGGCGCCGCGCTGGCCGAGCGGGGCGGGCGGCACACCGTGGTGTTCCGCAGCACCATGCTCCCGGGCACCTGTCTGAACCTGCTGGTGCCGATCCTGGAGAAGTACGTCGGCGGCACGGCCGGGGTGGACATCGGGGTCGCGGTCAACCCGGAGTTCCTGCGCGAGGGCACGAGCGTCAAGGACTTCTTCGACCCGCCCAAGACCGTCATCGGCGAGCTCGACCCGGCAAGCGGCGACGCGGTGCTGGCGCTGTACGACGGCCTGCCCGGCGAGGTGTTCCGGGTGCCGGTCCCCACGGCCGAGGCGATCAAGTACGCGGACAACGCGTTCCACGGCCTCAAGATCGGCTTCGCGAACGAGCTGGGCGCGGTGTGCCAGGCGCTCGGAGTGGACTCGCACCAGGTGATGGACGTGTTCCTGGCCGACCGCAAGCTGAACATCAGCCCCGCCTATCTGCGGCCCGGCTTCGCCTTCGGCGGCTCCTGCCTGCCCAAGGACCTGCGCAGCCTGGTCCACGCGGCGCAGCGGGCCGACGTCTCGGTGCCCATCCTCGCCCATGTGCTGCCCTCCAACTCCGACCATCTGCAGCGCGCGGTGGAGCTGGTCGAGCGCACCGGCAAGCGCCGGGCGGGCCTGTTCGGGCTGTCCTTCAAACCCGGCACCGACGACCTCCGCGAGAGCCCGCTCGTCGAGCTGGCGGAGCGGCTCTTCGGCAAGGGCTACGACCTGAAGATCTACGACGCCAACGTGAGCCTCTCGCGGCTGCTCGGCGCGAACCGCGAGTACATCGAGACCCGGCTGCCGCATCTCGCGCACCTGCTCGCGGACTCCGTCGAGGAGGTGCTCGACCACGCCGAGGTGTGCCTGGTCGGGACCAGGGATCCGGCCGTGCTGTCGGCGCTGCCCCATGGCACCGACGGCCCGCTGATCGTCGACCTCATCCACCTTCCCGACGCCGACGCGCGGCGGGCCGAACCGGGGTACATGGGCCTTGCTTGGTGACGCGGGAAGCGGCGACCGGCCGGACCGGCGCGCGCTGATCCTGGTGGAGAACCTGTCGGTGCCGTTCGACCGGCGGGTGTGGCAGGAGTGCACGACGCTGCGCGACGCGGGCTGGACGGTGCACGTCATCTGTCCCCAGGGGAGCAAACGGGACACGGAACCGGAGGCCTTGATCGACGGGGTGCGGATCCACCGCTACCCGTTGCGCGCGGCCACCGGTGGGCCGGCCGGCTATCTGCGGGAGTACGGATCGGCGCTGTGGCACACGGTCCGGCTGGCCCGGAAGGTCGGCCCGGTCGACGTGGTCCACGCCTGCAACCCGCCCGACCTGCTGTTCCTGCCGGCCCTGTGGCTGAAGCGGCGCGGCGCGCGGTTCGTCTTCGACCAGCACGACCTGGTGCCCGAGCTGTACCTCTCCCGGTTCGGCCGCGGCAAGGACCTGCTCTACCGCGCCGTGTGCGCGCTGGAACGGCGGACCTACCGGGCCGCGGACATCGTGCTCGCCACCAACGAGAGCTACCGGGACGTCGCGGTGCGCCGTGGCGGCAAGCGGCCGGCGGATGTCTTCGTGGTGCGCAGCGCGCCCGACGTCGACCGCTTCCATCCCGTGGCGCCGGAGCCGGAATTGAAGCGCGGCAAGCCGCATCTGCTGTGCTACCTCGGCGTCATGGGCCCGCAGGACGGCGTCGACTACGCGTTGCGGGCGCTGGCGAAACTGCGCGACGAGGTCGGGCGGACCGACTGGCACGCGGTGTTCGTCGGCGCCGGCGACACCTTCGACGCGATGGTGGAGCTGTCCCGGCGGCTCGGGCTCTCGGAGCAGGTGCAGTTCACCGGACGTATCCCGGACGCCGACCTGGTGCGCTACCTGTCCACCGCGGACGTATGCCTCTCCCCCGACCCGCACAATCCGCTCAACGACGTGTCCACCATGAACAAGGTCCTGGAGTACATGGTGATGGGCCGGCCGATCGTCTCGTTCGATCTGAAGGAGGCGCGGGTCTCCGCCGGTGACGCCGCCCTCTACGCGCCCGCCGACGACGAGACCGAGTTCGCCGAACTCGTGGCGCTGCTGCTGGACGACCCGGAGCAGCGGGCCCGGATGGGCAAGATCGGCCAGGAGCGGGTCAACGGGCCGCTCTCCTGGCGGAACTCACAGGCGTCGCTGCTCGCCGCCTACACCGCTGCCTGCCGGGACCACGCTCCGGCGTCGGCGGGCAACCCGTACCAAGCAGGGAGAAGGCCGCACAGTTGAGCGATGACACCATACGCCTGGCCACGATCGGGCGGATCATCCGTCGGCGCCGGCGGCTTCTCACCCTTCTCGCCGTGCTGGGTGCGCTCGTCGGCTACGGCACCTCTTTGCTGATTCCGCCGCGTTACACGACGTCGGCGTCGGTCCTGCTGCCGGGAGCATGGGAGGAACGCGAGCTGCTGACGCAGACGGAGATCGCGACCAGTTCGGTGGTGGTCGACCGCGCGGCCGCCACCCTGCGCTGGACCGGGGTCAGCGGCAGCGAGCTGCGGGATCAGGTGAGCGCTGCGGCCGCCGACGGGAACATCATCAAGATCTCGGGCACGGCCGACACCCCGAAGCGCGCACAGCAGCTCTCCGACCAGGTGGCCCGCCAGTTCGTCGCCTTCGCCGCGCAGATCGCGGGCGACAACACCAACCCCGAGAGGACGGCCCAGCCCGAGGCACTGCGGCAGCTGGTGACGCAGACCAGCCGCCGCATCAGCGAGCTGGCCGACGCCACCGATCCGGGGCGGACCGTGGAGAGCGTGCAGACCCGCACCGAGCTCGCCAAGCTGCGGACCGCGCTGCAGGACGCCGTCAACAAACTGAACCAGGCGGCCGACCCGGCTGCCGGCAAGGCCAACATGGTCGTCATGGGGCCGGCGGCCCTGCCGACCGGCGAGGCGCCGCCGACGAGGGTGCAGCTCATCGCCGGCGGGGCACTGCTGTTCTTCCTGCTCGCAGTCATCGGCCATCTCACCGCCGCGCGGATGAGCCGCCGACCGCGCACCGAAGGGGAGATCGCGGCGGCGCTCGGCTCGGCGCTGCTGGGCACCGTCGACGTGCCCGGTGAACAGCCCGCGCACCGGCCGCGAGGCCGTGGCGCGCGAGCCCGGATCCGCCGACTGCTGGGCACCGACGTCCGGTGGGACCTACCCACCCCGCAGACCTCCGGCGACGAGGCCGGCAGACAGATCCGCTACCGGCGGGTGTGCGCCCGTATCCGGGACCGACTACCGGCTCCCCGGCGGCTGCTGGTCGTCGTACCGGACGGCGACGAGATCGCACACCTGGCCGCCGGGCAGCTCGCCGCCGAAGCCGGCGGCGATCCGCTGCTGCGGGTGGTGGAGATTTCGGTGTCCCAGCCGATGGTGGCGGACCGCGACCTCGAGTCCGGCGCCCTGGTCGTGCTCAGCGCGGGCAACTGGACCGCGGGAGAGCTCGCCGGCCTCGCCGAGGCGTGTGCCGACGCGGGGCACGAAATCGTCGGCATCGTCCTCGCCGGCGTGGTCCGGGCCCGCCCGACGCAGTCTGCCGGCCATCCACGGCATGCCGCCACGCCGGCGCTCGCGATCGGCAACGACGCGACGGGAGGTACAAGGTGACCACGAGCACGACTTCGCAGTCGTCGACCGCCGCTCCGCTGCTGGACCTGCAGTCACTGGTGGTGGCGGTGCGCAGGCGCCGCCGCCTCTGGTGCTCCATGGCGCTGCTGGGGCTGTTCGCCGGCGTGGCGGTGGCGGTCCTGTTGCCGCCGCCGCCGAGCGCGGTGACCAAGGTTCTGGTCGCCCATCAGGAGGACCAGCCGAACGACCCCGGAACGCTGATCCGCACCGACGTCGCGCTGCTGCAGACCACGCGGATCGCCGACGCGGCCCTGCAGTCCCTCAAGTCCCCGGAAAAATCGGAGGACTTCATGCAGGACTACGGGGGCGCCGGCCTGACCAACAACCTGCTGCAGATCAATGTGACAGGCGCCAGCGACGCGGAAGCGGTGGCCCGCGCCAAGGCCCTGGCCGATGCGTTCATCGCTGACCATGTGAGGCGGATACAGCAGGCCGCGGACGCCCAGGCCAAGGCCCTGCTCGCCCAGCGTGACCGACTGCAGGACGAACTCGCCCAGGTCAACACGTCGATCGGAGACGCTTCGCCGGACAGCGGACCGAAGGGGTCGGCGAACCTGGAGTCGCTCTTCGCCCGCCGGGCCGAGCTCACCTCTCGGATCACCGATTTCGGCCAGCGCGCCGCGGAGGCGCGCGTCGGCACGCCGCAGCTCATCGCCGGCACCCAGATCGTGGACGCTCCGCGCGCGGTGGCGCACTCCCTGCCCAGGACCGCTGCCACCGACGCCGCGATCGGACTCGTCCTCGGGCTCGCCCTCGGGCTCGCGGTGGCCGCGGTCGCCACGGTGGTGGCGGACCGCCCCGTGCTGCGCCGGGAGATCGCGGCGAACCTCGGCGTCTCCGTCATCGCGGAGCTGCCGAGCCGGTCGGCCGGGCCGTGGCAGCGCCGCCGGATCCGAGCCGCACGCGAACGGCTCACCGCGTCCCTGGCCCGCACCGTGCGCGGCTCCGCGGAACCGGTGTCGCTGCTGGAGCTGGGCTGTGCGCGCAGCACGAGCGTGATCGCCCTGGACCTCGCCGGAGCACTGGCGGCGGACGGGCCCGTCGTGGTCATCGATGCTCTGCCCGGCCGGCAGCTCGCCGGCCGCCGTCCGAAACCGGGGGACCCGACCCTGGTCAGCGGCGAACATGCCGCGGCCGTCTCGCACGAGGAACTCCGGCTCGGTGTCGGCTCGGTGGCGCCCGGCACGGCGTGGACCGACCTCCAGTACCTCGGCACTCGGTCCGTGCTCGTCGTGCGTGCCGGGCACGGCAGCGCCGCCTGGCTGCACACCGTGGCGCGGCAGCTCGCCGACCAGCGCATCGCGGTGATCGGTGTGGTGCTGATCGACCCCGATCCGCGTGACCGGACCGACGGCACCCTGTGGGACGGACTGCACACCGCGCTGCGCGGCCAGCACGAGCGGCCGGCCCGACACAACGGTGGGGGTGCCTCCCACGCCGTTCAGACAGTGAAAGAGGGCCGACGGCAGACGGAGCGGCTGCCGATGTGGGCGGCACGGGTCCCGGACAACGACCAGGAAGCGCGGTAGGACATGTGTGGAATCGCAGGCACTTACCGATGGCCGGACGGGAAGGCCGTGGCCGACCGGCTCACCGACACCCTCGCCCACCGCGGTCCGGACGCGCAGGGACGGTACGGCCACGCCGCCGGTGACGGCGAAGTGCACCTCGGGCACCGCCGGCTGGCCATCATCGACCTGTCCGAGACCGGCGCCCAGCCGATGGTCTCGGACGGCCTCGCCCTGACGTACAACGGCGAGCTGTACAACGCGCCCGAGCTGCGTGCCGAGCTGGCGGCCACCGGGGTGCGCTTCCGCGGCAGCTCCGACACCGAGGTGCTGCTGGAGGCCTGGCGGCGCTGGGGCACGGACTGCCTGCCCCGACTGCGCGGCATGTTCGCGTTCGGGATCTTCGACGAGCGGACCGGTGACCTGGTGCTCGCCCGCGACCAGCTCGGCATCAAGCCGCTGTTCCTGCTCCGGCGCGGCGAGGGTCTGGTGTTCGCCTCGGAGCTCAAGGCGCTCGCCGCCGTGACCGGCGGGTCGCTGCAGGTGGACCCCGCGGCGCTGGTGGCCTCGCTGCTGTACTACTGGGTGCCGGACTCGCGGTGCGCGTTGCGCGAAGCGGAGAAGCTGCCGCCGGGGAGCTGGCTCAGGTGCCGGCCCGACGGCCGGGTGGAGCGCGGCCGGTTCTGGAACCTGAGGGACGTCGCCGCCGAGGGCCGGGAGCGGGCCCGCAGCGGCGAGCAGCCGGACCTCGCTGCCGTCGTCGAGGAGTCCACCCGGCGCCATCTGATGTCCGACGTGCCCGTGGCGACCTTCCTCTCCGGCGGCCTCGACTCCAGCTATCTGACCGCGCTGGCGGCCCGCCACCAACCGGGGATCTCCGCCTACACGATCGGCTTCCGCGCCGAGGACGCCAGGTTCGAGGCGATGCCGGACGACCTGCGCCATGCCCGGCAGGTGGCCCAGCAGTTCGGCGTCGACCTGCACGAGATAGAGATCGCTCCGAACGTGCTCGACCTGCTGCCGCAGATGACGTACCACCTGGACGAGCCGATCGGCGACCCCGCGGCGATCAACACGTTCCTGATCTGCTCGGCCGCCCGGGAGGCCGGGGTCAAGGTGATGCTCTCGGGGATGGGCGCCGACGAGCTGTTCGCCGGATACCGCAAGCACCTGGCCAACCTGCTCGCGCTGCGCTACCAGCGCGTCCCACGGCCCCTGCGGCGCGGCCTGTCCGCGGCCGTGGACCGGCTGCCGGTCGCCTCGGCCCGCCGGGGGTACCGGTCGGTGCGCTTCGCGAAGCGGTTCCTCTCCTTCGCCGATCTGCCGGAGGAGACCGCGTTCCGTCGCAGCTACACCATGTACGACCGAGGCGAGCTGCTCGCCCTGATCGACCCGGACCTGGCGGGGACGGTCGACGACGTGCTGACCGAGCACGCGGACGTCTACCAGGACAACGACCTCGACGACTTCGTCAACCGCATGTGCCTGGGCGACGCCCGGATGTTCCTGCCGGGCCTGAACCTCACGTACACGGACCGCTCCAGCATGGCCGCGTCGACCGAGGTGCGGGTGCCGTATGTGGACGTCGAGGTGGTCAGGGCCGCGTTCGCCGTGCCGGGCGAACGCAAGATCGTCGGACGGCAGGGCAAGGCCGTCCTGAAGGAGGCGGCCGTCTCGGTCCTGCCCCGGGAGATCGTGTACCGGCCCAAGGGCCTGTTCAGCGCCCCGCTGCGCGCCTGGATGAGCCGGGATCTGGCGCCGCTGGTGCGCGAGGTGGTCAACGACGGCGTGCTCGTCCGTTCCGGGTTCCTGCGCCGCGACGCGCTGGCGCGGATGGTCGCCGAGGACGCCGCCGGGCAGCGGGACTTCTCCAAGCATCTGTGGCATGTGCTGACCCTCGAGTACTGGTATCGCGGCGCGACCTCCCGGGCCGGCCAGAACTCGTCCTTGACGGCGTAGAGACAAGAGGACTTCGGGTGAAACAGGTTGTGCAGAACTACAAGAGCGGCGAGCTGACCCTGCTCGACGTGCCGGTGCCGGGGTGCAAGCCGGACGGTGTGCTGGTCCGCAGCGCCTACTCGCTGATCTCCACCGGGACCGAGCTGATGAAGGTGTCCGAGGCCGGCATGTCGATGCTGGGCAAGGCCCGCTCCCGGCCGGACCAGGTGGCCAAGGTCGTGCAGAGCGTGGCCACCAACGGGGTGCCCGCCACCTACCGCAAGGTGATGGGCAAGCTGGACTCCTACACGCCGCTGGGTTACTCGCTGTGCGGGGTGGTCGAGCAGGTCGGCGCGGGGATCGACGAGGTGAAGGTCGGCGACCTCGTGGCCTGCGCCGGCAACGAGCACGCGTTGCACGCCGAGCTGAACTGGGTGCCGAAGAACCTCTACGCCCGGGTGCCGGACGGCCTCGCGCCGCGGCACGCGGCCTTCGGCACCGTCGGGTCGATCGCGTTGCAGGGCGTCCGCCAGGGCGAGTCACGGCTCGGCGAGGTGGCGCTGGTCATCGGCCTCGGGCTGATCGGGCAGCTGGTGGTGCAGCTGCTGGCCGCCTCGGGAGTCCTGGTCGTCGGGGTCGACCCCGACCCGGCGCGCTGCGAGCTCGCCGAGCGCCTGGGCGCGGCGGCCTGCGGCGATCCCGGCTCCGCGGCCGTGGAGAGCGCCGTCGCCGAGCTCACCGGCGGCCTGGGCGTGGACCAGGTGTACCTGGCCGCCGGCGGCGGCAGCAACCAGCCCGTCGAGCTGGCCGCCCGGCTGAGCCGGGACCGCGGCCGGGTCGTCGACATCGGAAAGTGCCGCCTGGACCTGCCGTGGAACGCGTACTACGAGAAGGAGCTCGACGTCCGGTTCTCCCGCAGTTACGGCCCCGGGCGCTACGACCCGGAGTACGAGCTCGAGGGGCGGGACTACCCGATCGGCTATGTGCGCTGGACCGAGCGCCGCAACCTGGCCTGCTTCCTCGATCTCCTCGCCCGCGGCCGCGTCGACGTGGAGCCCCTGGTCTCCCACATCGCGGACTTCGACGACGCCGTCGAGACGTACCAGCGCCTCAAGGACGGCGAGTTGAAGGCCGTGGCCGTGCTGTTCCGCTACCCCGAACACGTGCAGGAAGCGGAGGAAACGGGGGAAACGGCGGGAACGGCGGCCCCGGCGGTGGCCGTGCCCGCGGTGAAGCGGTCCAGCGGCGCAGTGCCCGCGTCGGCCCGGGCCGCCAACTCGCCGGTGCGGCTGGCGTTCGTCGGCGCGGGAAACTACGCGACGTCGATGCTGCTGCCGCACCTGGCACAGCGTGAGGGCGTCGAGCTGTCGACGGTCGTCACCACGACGGCGCTGTCCGCGGCCAACGCACAGCGCAAGTTCGGCTTCGCCGAGGCGACCACCGACCTCGACGCCGTGCTTGGCGACAAGTCCATCGACGCGGTGTTCGTCGTCACCCGCCACAGCTCGCACGCCGAGCTGACCCGAAAGGCGCTGCTGGCCGGCAAGACGGTGTTCGTGGAGAAGCCGTTGGCGCTTGACCAGGACGAGCTGGCCGGCGTGCTCGCGGCGGTGGAGGAGTCCGGCAACGACCGGCTGCAGGTGGGCTTCAACCGTCGGTTCGCGCCGCTGCTGCAGGAGGCCAGGAAGCAGTTCGGTGCCCGGACCGGGCCGGCGAGCCTGCGCTACCTGGTCAACGCGGGCCGGCTCGATCACGGCAGCTGGTACCTGCGACAGGGCACCGAGGGCTCGCGGTTCGCCGGCGAGGGCGGGCACTTCATCGACACGGCGAGCTGGCTGCTCGAAGCCGACCCGGTCTCGGTGTACGCGGCCGCCACGTCCGGCAACGAGGACCTGCAGATCGTGCTGCGCTACCCGGACGGGTCCACCGCCACCATCAGCTATGTCACCACCGGCTCGGCCGGCTTCCCCAAGGAGACGCTGGACCTGATCGCGGACGGCAGAGTGCTCCGGCTCGACGACTTCGTCCGTGCCTCGCTGTATTTCGAAAAGAGCACAGCCGGCCGTAAGCGGTGGGTCAGTTCGCGGCTGCCCAAGGCCCGGGACAAGGGCCAGAACGCCCAACTGGCGGCGTTCGTCAAGGCCGTGCGGACCGGGGGGCCGATGCCGGTGCCGCTGGAGTCGCTGGTCGCCACCACGGCGGCCACCCTCGCCGTGCAGGCCGGCCTGGTCGGCGGAGCGCCGGTGACGTTGGCGAGAACGCGATGACTGTGAACTCGGGGAGTCCGGGCTGGTATCTGCGGCGGCTGTCCCGGATGGGACCGCGGGAGGTCGGCGGCCGGGTGGGCGACACGGTGCGCAGGCGGCGCTGGCGGTCGGCGCGGCCGGACTGCCCGAGCGTGACCAGCTCCCGGTTCACCGCGGTGCTGCCCGCGGGGACGATCGAGGCGGTGCCGCCGGACGCCGCGAAACGTCTCCTCGCCGAGGCGGACCGGCTGATGGCCGGGCACGCCGAGTATTTCGGGGTGGTCCGCGACGACCTGACCGACCCGGACTGGTGGTACGACCCGAAGACCGGGCGGCGGGCTCCGTGGGGCTACGCCTTCGACGTGCCGTACCGGAACGAGGACGCGGTCGGGGACGTCAAGCAGATCTGGGAGCTGTCCCGGCATCAGTACCTCACCGTGCTCGCCGCCGCCTACGCGATCAGCGAGGACGAGCGGTACGCCGAGCGAGTGGCCGAGCACCTGCGGTCGTGGTGGGCGGGCAACGCGCCGCTGCGCGGGGTGCACTGGACCAGCGGCATCGAGCTGGGGATCCGGCTGCTGTCGTGGGTGTGGATCCGCCGGCTGCTCGACGGCTGGCCGGGCGTGGGCGCTCTGTTCGAGGGCAACCCGGTGGCGCTGAACCAGATCTGGCACCACCAGCGGTGGCTGGCCGCCTTCCCCAGCCGGGGGTCTTCGGCGAACAACCACGTCATCGCCGAGGCCGCCGGACAGTTCGCGGCGGCCTGCGCGTTCGGCTGGTTCCCCTCCTCGGAGCGCTGGCGGGCCGACGCCCTGCGGTCGCTGGAGCGGCACCTGCGCGGCAACACCTTCCTCTCCGGCCTCAACCGTGAGCTGGCCACCGAGTACCACGGACTGGTGCTGGAGCTCGGCCTGGCCGCGCTGGCCGAGGCGGATGCGGCAGGCGTGCCGGTGCCCGCGTCGATCCGGCTGGTGCTGCTGCGGATGACCGACGCGCTCGCGGCCGTCGTGGACAGCCGGCTGCGGCCGCCGCGTCAGGGGGACTCGGACGACGGGCACGGTCTGGTCGTGGACGGTGCGGGCACCGACCGCTGGGGCTCGCTGCTGGCCACCGGGGACGCCGTGTTCGGCCGGCTCGCCTGGTGGCCGACGGTGACCGGCACCGATGTGCGCACCCCGCTGCTGACCGCGCTCATCCGGCCGTACCCGCGCAACGGAACCGCACCGGCCGTGTCCCGCCCGGCAAGCCGACCGGGTCATTTCGCCGACGCGGGCATGACCATCCTGCGTGGTCCGACAGAGACGACGGACACGGCGGAGATCTGGTGCCGCTGCGACGGTGGTCCGCACGGGTTCCTGTCCATCGCCGCGCATGCCCACGCGGACGCGCTGGCCGTGGAGGTCCGGCACGACGGGGTCGACGTGCTCGCCGACCCGGGGACGTACTGCTACCACGGGCAGCCCGAGTGGCGGCAGTACTTCCGGTCGACCCTCGGCCACAACACCCTGCAACTGGACGGCGGTGACCAGTCCGTCTCCGGCGGCCCGTTCCTGTGGACCCGGCAGGCCCGCAGCCGCGTCCTGGTCGCGGACGCCTCCGGCGCCTTCGACGGGGGGACGGCCCGCTGGTGCGCCGAGCACGACGGCTACCAGCGCTCCGTGCACCGCCGCCGGGTGGAACTGTCGGCCGCGAGCCAGGAGCTGACGGTGGTCGACGAGGTGCGCGGCCCGCGCCGGGCCGCGCGACTGGCGTTCCACCTCGGCCCGGCGATCGTCGCCGAGCTGGCAGGACACCGGGCGGTGCTCACCTGGACCCGGGACGGCGAGGACCGCTCCGCGACTCTCGACCTGCCCGGGCAGCTGTCCTGGCGGGCGCATCGCGGCGAGAGCGACCCGCCGCTGGGCTGGTACTCCCCCGGCTTCGGGCGCAAGGAACCCGCCACCACGCTCATCGGCACCGGCTTCGTCGACGGCGCGCAGGGGTTCACCACCGTACTCAGGTTCCACGGCTAGGGAGGACGTGTGGGGATCAAGTGGGGGCACCGGGCGGTGCCGGCGGCACTGCTGGCGCTGGTCCTGCCGACGGCGACCGGCTGTGAGAGCAGCACGCCGGGCGCGGCGCCGAAGCCGAACACCGCCGCGCCCTCCGCGTCCGTGGCCACGTCCGTGGCCCGGGTGTGCGCCAAGCCCGCGGCCGGGCCGGCGAAGGCGCCGAAGGGCGCGGTGCCGGTCGACCCCGCGGTGGTCGGTGACCTGGCGGCGAAGACCAGGAGCAGCCCCCCGCACACCACGTTCTGGCTTCGACCGGGCAGGCACACGCTCGAGCCGGACCGCTACGCCCAGGTCATCCCCAAGGAGGGGGACAGCTACCTGGGCGCGCCGGGCGCGGTGCTCGACGGCCGCAAGACCAACCAGTACGCGTTCGGCGGCACCGCCAGGAGCGTCACCATCGGCCACCTCACCGTGCAGGGTTTCGTCGCGCCGCAGGACGAGGGTGTGGTCAACCATGACTCGGCCGACGGGTGGGTGATTGAGCACTCGACGATCCAGAACAACTCCGGCGCCGGACTGATGGCCGGCGCCCACCAGCAGGTCCGCGCCAACTGTCTGCGCGCCAACGGGCAGTACGGCATGAACGCGTACAAGAGCGGCGGCCGTGTCACCGCTCTGGTGGTCGAGGGCAACGAGATCGTGGGCAACAACACCGGCGACTGGGAGCGGCGGCGACCGGGCTGCGGCTGCACCGGAGGCGTCAAGTTCTGGGCCGTCGACGGCGCCGACGTACGCGGCAACTGGGTGCACGACAACCGCGGGCCCGGGTTGTGGGCGGACACCAACAACAACGACTTCCTCATCGAGGACAACGTGCTCGAGGCCAACGACGGTGCCGCGCTGATCTACGAGACCAGCTACAACGCGATCATCCGGAAGAACACGATCCGCCGGAACAACTGGGTGGAGGGCCGCCGGTACGCAGACAAGGGCGACAACTTCCCGTTCGCGACCGTCTACCTGTCCGAGTCCGGCGGCGAACCGCGGATCCGGGCCCGCACGGACAGGATCGAGATCTACGGGAACGTGCTGGAGAACAACTGGTCCGGGATCACCCTGTGGGAGAACGCCGACCGGTTCTGCAACAGCCCGGCCAACACCTCCTCGGGTGACTGCACGTTGCTGGTGAAGAAGACCGGCAGCTGCGCACGGCCGGCGATCGCCACCGCACCGCTCTACGCCGACTGCCGGTGGAAGACCCAGCGGGTGGACATTAACGGCAACCGCTTCGTGCTGGACAAGTCCGTCGTCGACTGCACGGTCAAGTGCGACCGCATGGCGGTGCTGGCCAACTACGGCACCTATCCGGACTGGTCGCCGTACCAGGGCGAGCGGGTGGCCGAGGCGATCACCCGCAAGCAGGACAACCACTGGCACGACAACGTCTACGTCGGACCGTGGACGTTCGTCGCCCACGACCCGAGCCGGACACTCGACTCCGCGCAGTGGCAGGCCGCGCCGTACCAGCAGGACGCCGGCAGCACCTTCCGCGCAGGGGACGGTGGTTGAGATGGGCACGGACCACACGCCGAAGATCGTCGGGACAGTCTGGGGGCTGCTGGTCCTCAACACGCTCGGCTCCGCCGGGGCGAAGACCATCGTCCCGCTGCCCCGCTCCCTCATCCAGATGGTCACCATGGGCGCGCTGGTCGCCGCGTTCGCCCTGGCGCTCGCGGTCAATCTCCGGCTGCGCATCCGGGCCAGTGCCTTCCTGTTCCTGCTCACCCTGCTGCTGGTGCTGAGCGTGATCTCCAGCGCGAACCTGGAGTCGGGTTTCGGGGCGCTGTTCCGGTGCGCCCGGCTGGCTCTCTTCGTCGGCACGCTGTGGCTGCTCAGCCGCTGGTGGGACGGCGGCCCGACGTTCGTCCGGCACCACATCCGGATGTACTTCGCGGTCCTCGGGTCGGTGGCCGCCGGCCTTGTCGTCTCACCGGGCGCGGCCCTGCCCGACCTCTACGGCGGGCGGCTGGTCGGCGCGTTGTGGCCGCTCACCCCGCCGCAGATCGGACAGTACGCGGCGGTGATCATCGGGCTCACCGTGCTGCTCCTGCTGGGCCGCCGCACCGACAGGACCAGCGCGGCGGTGGTCATCGTGCCGTCACTCGTCCTGCTCGCGCTGACCCATACCCGCACCGCCACGCTGGGCCTGCTCATCGGGCTGGCGCTGGCGATTTCGTCGCTCATCCTGACCAGCGCCGCCGCCCGCCGGTTCTTCTCCTGGGCGGTGGTGTGCGCCGCGGTGGCCGCGGTGGGGTTCGGCTCCGCGCTACAGGCGTGGTTCCTGCGCGGGCAGAGCCAGGAGAACTTCAGCAGTCTCACCGGTCGGGAGAAGGTCTGGCACGCCCTGCTGGCAGCGCCCCGGACGACTTCGGAGTACCTGTTCGGCGCGGGCCTGGGCGACAAGTCGTTCGGCGGGCTGCCGATCGACAACAGCTGGCTGGCCGTCTACAACGAGCAGGGCATGACCGGCGTCGCGCTGGTGGCGGCGATCATCATCGTGCTGGGCGGCGTCGCGTTGCTGCGGCCGCCGTCGCTGTCGAGGGCCTGCGCGATCTTCCTGATCAGCTATTGCGCGATCGCCTCGTACACCGAGGCCGGGCTGGGCGACGCCTCGCCGTATCTGCTCCATCTGGCCGTGGCCGCCTCGCTGCTGGCGACGCCTGCGGCGGCCACTGCCCCCTCGACACCCGACATGCCTCGACGACGCGGCCCGCGATGGGCCCAGAGATCGGAGGTGGCCTGAACATGCACGTCCTCGTGGTGCACAACCGCTACGCCTCGGCGCAGCCGAGCGGGGAGAACAAGGTCGTCGACCAGGAGGTGGCGCTGCTGCGCGAGGCAGGCCACCGGGTCGAGCTGTTCGAGCGGCGCAGCGACGACATCGCCGCCCGGTCCCTGCCGGGCAAGGTCGCGGTGCCGCTGCTGGTGCCGTGGAACCCGGCGGTCCGCACGGAGCTCGCCGCCCGGCTGCGCGCCGAGCGGCCGGACGTGGTGCACGTCCACAACGTCTTCCCGCTGCTGTCGCCGGCGGTCCTTGCCGCCTGCGCCGACGCCGGCGTGCCCGCCGTCGCCACACTGCACAACTACACCCAGGTCTGCCCGCCCGGCACGCTGCAGCGCGACGGCCGGCCCTGCACCGAGTGCGTCGGGTCGACGCCGTTGCCCGCCGTCCGGCACGGCTGCTACCGGAACTCCCGCCTGGCGACGGTGCCGCTCGCGGTGAGCCTGGCGGTCAACCGGCGGCGGTGGTGGTCCGGTGTGGAGCGGTTCTTCTGCATCTCCGCGGCGCAGCGCGACGTACTGGTGCGGGCCGGCATGCCGGCCGAGCGACTGGCGGTGAAGCACAACTTCGTGCCCGACCCGGACGCCCGCCGTGAGGGCGCCGGCGAGCATCTGCTCTATCTCGGCCGGCTCGCGGAGGCCAAGGGCGTGCGGCTGCTCATGGCGGCGTGGGACGAGCTCGCGGCGAGCGGCGGTGTGGGCGTGCCGCTCGTGATCGCCGGCACGGGGCCGCTGGAGCCGGAGGTGACCGCCTGGGCGGCGGGCCGGGACGACGTGCGCCACGTCGGCCTGTACGACACCGCGGAGTGCCAGAAGGCCATCGCGCGGTCGGTCGCCGTGGTGGCTCCCTCGACGTGGCTGGAGGCGTTCGGCCTGGTGGTCGTGGAGGCGATGGCGGCCGGGGTTCCGGTCGTCGCCGCCGGTCACGGCGCCTTCGTCGAACTCGTCGAGGACGGGGTGACCGGGCTGCTGCACCGGCCGGGCGAGGCCGCCTCGCTCGCGTCCTGCCTGCGCCGGATCGCGGCCGAACCGGACCACAACCGGGAGATGGGCCGGGCGGCCCGGCTCCGTTACGAACAGGGTTTCAGCCCGGCGGTCGGCCTTGACCGCCTGGTTGACGAGTACCGCACCGCGATCGCGGGTCGGTCAGCACCGGCTCGCGGCAGGGACACCCGCGCGAGCAGGGGGGATGGGGACAGTAGATGACACGATGCCGACTCTGCGGCTCGGAAGCGATGGCGAGCGTCGTCGACCTCGGGGCGACGCCGCCATGTGAGAGCTTTCTCGCCGCGGACCAACTGGACCGGCCGGAACCCGCGTACCCGCTGCACCTGCGGGTCTGCACCGACTGCTGGCTGGCGCAGCTCCCGCCGCTGATCACGCCGGAGGAGACGTTCAAGGAGTACGCGTACTTCTCCTCGTACTCGACGTCCTGGGTGGAGCACGCGCGTACGTTCGTCGCCGACGCCGCAGAGCGCCTTGCTCTCGGCACCGACGCCTTCGTGGTCGAGGTCGCGAGCAACGACGGATATCTGCTGCGGCACGTGGTGGACCGGGGGATCCGCTGCCTGGGCATCGAGCCGTCGGTGAACGTCGGCGCCGCGGCGCGGGACGCGGGCGTGCCCACGCTCACGGAGTTCCTGAGCCCTCAGACCGGCTCGGCCGTCCGCGAAGAGCACGGCCCGGCGAACCTGGTCGTGGCCAACAACGTGTACGCGCACATCCCCGACGTGGTCGGGTTCACCCAGGGGCTGCGCGCGCTGGTCGCCGACGACGGCTGGGTCTCCATCGAGGTGCAGCATCTGCTGACCCTCATCGAGGAGAACCAGTACGACACGATCTACCACGAGCACTTCCAGTACTACACGGTCGCGTCCGCGATCCGGGCCCTTGCCAGCGGCGGGCTCGCGCTCGTGGACGTCGAGCTGCTGCCCACGCACGGCGGCTCCATCCGGCTGTGGGCCCGGCCGGCCGAGGCGGCCGGCGAGCCGACGCAGCGGGTGGCCGACGTGCTGGCCCGGGAGAAGGCCGCCGGTCTTCAGGAGCTGTCGGGGTACGCCGAGTTCTCCGCCCGGGTGGCCAAGGTGCGCCGGGACCTGCTCAGGTTCCTCATCGAGGCGGCCGAGCGCGGTGAGACGGTCGTCGGCTACGGCGCCCCGGGCAAGGGCAACACCCTGCTCAACCACTGCGGCATCCGGCCCGACCTGCTCGCGTACACGGTCGACCGCAACCCCTACAAGCACGGCCGGTTCACCCCGGGCACCCGCATCCCGATCCTGCCGCCCGAGCAGATAGCCGCCGACAAGCCGGACTACGTCGTCGTCCTGCCGTGGAACCTGCGGGCCGAGCTGGTCGAGCAGCTGGCCTTCGTGGGCGACTGGGGCGGCCGACTGGTCTTTCCCATCCCGGAACTGAGCATTGTCGAGGTCGCGTCTCGAAAGGTCACAGCATGAAGGTCGTTCTGTTCTGCGGCGGTTACGGGATGCGGATGCGGAGCGGCGCCGCGGACGACGTGCCCAAGCCGATGGCGATGGTCGGCCCGCGGCCGCTGATCTGGCACGTCATGCGCTACTACGCGCACTTCGGGCACCGGGAGTTCATCCTGTGCCTCGGCTACGGGGCTCACCACATCAAGGACTTCTTCCTCAACTACGAGGAGACGACGTCCAACGACTTCGTGCTGCGGGGTGGACGGACCGAGCTGCTGTCCACCGACATCGCCGACTGGACGATCACGTTCGCGCAGACCGGCATCGAGTCCCCGATCGGGGAGCGGCTGCGCCGGGTGCGGCACCACCTGGACGGCGACGAGATGTTCCTCGCCAACTACGCCGACGTGCTCACCGACGCCCCGCTGCCGGAGATGATCGACCGGTTCGCCCGGCGTGACGCCGGTGCGTCGATGATGGTGGTGCCGCCGCAGTCGTCGTTCCACTGCGTGGAGTTGGGCGAGGACGGCCTGGTGGGGGGCATCACCGCGGTGAGCGACATGCCGCTGTGGGAGAACGGCGGCTACTTCGTGCTCCGCCAGGAGATCTTCGACCACATCCCGGAGAACGGGGACCTGGTCGCCGACGGATGCGCCCAACTGGCCAAGCAGGGTCGGCTGGTGGCGCACCAGCATCGCGGTTTCTGGAAGCCGACCGACACCGTGAAGGAGCGGGCCGCGCTCGACGACGCCTACGCCCGGGGCGAACGCCCGTGGGCCGTGTGGGAGCGGGACAACGCCTGGGTCGGCGCGTGATCCGGCTCGGGGCCGGGCGCCTGGACCGGATCGTCGCGGTGGGCGCGCACTGCGACGACATCGCCATCGGCGCCGGCGGCACACTGCTGACGCTGTGCCTCGCGCGGCCGGGTGTCCGCGTCGACGCGCTGGTGCTCTCCGGTGGTGGCAGCGAGCGGGAGCAGGAGGAGCAGGCCGCGCTCGCCGCCTTCTGCCCGGGCGCCGACCTGCGGCTGACCGTGCACAAGCTGCCGGACGGCCGGCTGCCGGCGCACTGGGAGGAGGCCAAGGCCGCGGTCGAGGAGCTGCGCGCCCAGACCGACCCGGAGCTGATCCTGGCCCCGCGCACCGATGACGCGCACCAGGATCACCGCGGCCTGGCGCAGCTGGTCCCCACCGCGTTCCGCGACCATCTCGTGCTCGGCTACGAGATCGTCAAGTGGGACGGCGATCTCGGCCGTCCGGCGGCGTACCAGCCGCTGTCGTCGGAGATCGCCGAACAGAAGGTACGGCTGCTGCAGGAGCACTACCCCTCGCAGCGGCACCGGCCCTGGTACGACCGGGAGGCCTTCCTCGGCCTTGCCCGGATCCGCGGCATCGAATGCCAGGCCCGCTACGCCGAGGCGTTCGACGTCGCCAAACTCACGCTCAACCTGGGGGGTTGAACCATGCGCGTACTACTGAGCGGACACCAGGGCTATCTGGGCACCGTGATGGCCCCGGTCCTCGCCGCCGCCGGGCACGAGGTCGTCGGCCTGGACGCCGGCCTGTTCGCCGACTGCGTCCTCGGCCCGACGCCCGCGGACCCGCCGGGGCACCGGGTGGACCTGCGCGACGTCACGGCCGAGCATGTGGCCGGGGTCGACGCCGTGATCCACCTGGCCGCGCTCTCCAACGACCCACTGGGATCGCTGGCGCCGGACCTCACCTACGACATCAACCACCACGCGTCCGTGCGGCTGGCCCGGCTGGCCCGCGACGCCGGGGTACGGCGCTTCCTGTACGCGTCCACCTGCTCGGTCTACGGCGCCGCAGGCGGCGACGACCTGGTGGCCGAGGACGCCCCGCTGCGCCCGGTGACGCCGTACGCGGAGTCCAAGGTGCGGGTGGAGGACGATCTGCACGCGCTCGCCGACGGCGACTTCAGCCCGGTGTACATGCGCAACGCCACCGCCTTCGGCTACTCGCCCCGGCTGCGCGCCGACATCGTGCTGAACAACCTGGTGGGCCATGCGCTCCTGTCCGGCGAGGTCCTTGTGCTCTCCGACGGCACGCCCTGGCGCCCGCTGGTGCACGCCGCCGACATCGCCCGGGCCTTCGCGGCCGCGCTGGTCGCGCCGCGGGCAGCGGTGCACGACCGGGCGTTCAACATCGGCAGCGAGATCAACAACGTGACGGTCGCCGAGATCGCCGACCAGGTCGCCGAGGCGGTGTCCGGGGCGAAGGTGGTGATCACCGGGGAGAACGGCGCCGATCCGCGGTCCTACCGGGTGGACTTCTCCCGGTTCCGTACGGCGATCCCCGGCTTCGACTGCGAGTGGACGGTGAAGCAGGGCGCGCTCGAACTCGCCGACGCCTACCGGAAACACGGGCTGACCCGGCAGGACTTCGAGCGGCGCTTCACCCGGCTTGCCGTGCTGCGCGCCGCGTCCGAGGCCGGCACGGTCGACGACACCCTGCGGTGGCGCCGGTGACCACGCATGTAAAAAGAGGTGCCGACGAGGAGATGTACGCCCTGGTGGAGCGGCTGTACCCGCTGTGCCGGAGCATCACCGGCGACGGGGTGCGCGCCACCCTGGACATCGTCGGCGAGTACGTCCCGTTGCAGATGCACGAGGTGCCGACCGGGACCCAGGTCCTCGACTGGACGGTGCCGCAGGAGTGGAACATCCGCGACGCCTACATCGCCGACGCCGCCGGCCACCGGGTCGTCGACTTCGCCGCGTCCAGCCTGCACGTCCTCGGCTACAGCGTGCCGGTGTCGGCGACGATGCCGCTGTCCGAGCTGCGCGGACACCTGCACACCCTGCCGGACCACCCGTCCTGGGTGCCGTACCGCACCAGCTACTACCACCCGCAGTGGGGGTTCTGCCTGGCCCAGGACACCCTGGACGCGATGCCGGACGGCGAGTACGAGGTGCGCATCGACTCCACGCTCGCCGACGGCCATCTCACCTACGCCGAGCACGTGGTTCCCGGGCGGGTCGCCGACGAGGTGATCGTCTCCTGCCATGTCTGCCACCCGTCGCTGGCCAACGACAACCTGGCCGGCATCGCGGTGGCGACGTTCCTGGCCCGCGCGCTGGCGACGACGACGCCGTACTACACCTACCGGTTCATCTTCGCGCCCGGCACCATCGGGGCGATCACCTGGCTGGCCCGCAACGCGGAGCGGGTGGAGCGGGTCAAGCACGGGCTGGTGCTGGCCTGCGCCGGCGACCGGGGCAGCCTGACGTACAAGCAGAGCAGGCGCGGCGACGCGGAGATCGACCGGGTGCTGCGGCACGTACTGACCGCATCCGAACGCCCGCATCAGGTCAACGAGTTCACTCCGTACGGCTACGACGAGCGGCAGTACTGCTCGCCCGGGTTCGATCTCGGCGTGGGCTCGCTCACCCGTACCCCGTACGCGGGCTACCCCGAGTACCACACCTCGGCGGACGACCTGGACTTCGTCTCCCCTCAGGCGATGGCGGACACCCTCGCCGTCTGCCGCGAGGCGTTCGCCGTCCTGGACCGCAACCGGCGGTACGTCAACCTCAGCCCGTACGGTGAACCACAGCTGGGGCGACGCGGGTTGTACGACGCGCTCGGCGGCCGCAGCGACACCAAGCAGGCCCAGATGGCCATGCTCTGGGTGCTCAACCTCTCCGACGGCGGGCACAGTCTGCTGGACGTCGCAGAGCGGTCCGGACTACCGTTCGACACCGTCGCCGACGCGGCCGACGCGCTGCACGAGGCAGGGCTGATCAAGACATGACGTCCATGCCCGTCGAGGGGGAGAATCCCCGGACAGCGGCGCCACCGGCCCGATCCGCCAAGCGGGCCCTCGTCGGCCGGCTGTCCTGGGGACTGGCCGACCAGGCGGCCTCCAGCATCAGCAACTTCGCGGTGGGCATCTACGTGGCCCGCTCGCTGGGGGTCACCGCGTTCGGCGTGTTCAGCCTGGCCTGGGTGACCTACGGCGTGGTGCTCAACGTCTCCCGGGGCCTGGCCACCGACCCGCTCGTGGTGCGCTTCAGCGGCGTGCCGGAGGCGTCCTGGCGCGGGGCGGTGGCCCGCTCGACGGGTACCGCCCTCGGCGTCGGTTCGGCCCTCGGCGTGGTCTGCCTGGTGGCCGGCCTCGGTCTCGGCGGCCGCGTGGGGCCCGCCTTCGCGGCCCTGGGTCTCATGCTGCCGGGTCTGCTGCTCCAGGACGCCTGGCGGTTCTCGTTCTTCGCTGCCGGTGCCGGGCGGAAGGCGTTCGTCAACGACGTCGTGTGGGGCATCGCGCTCGTCCCGGCCATGGTGGTGGCGGCCCACGTGGACAGCGTGGCCGCCTTCGTGCTCGCCTGGGGCGCGTCCGCCACGGTGGCGGCGGGGTGCGGCTACATCCAGTCCGGAATCCGGCCCCGGATGACCGAGGCGCGCGGGTGGCTGCGCGAACAGCGCGACCTCGGCTACCGGTACCTGGTCGAGAACGTCAGCCTCAGCGGCGCGAGCCAGGTGCGGGCATACGGGCTCGGCGTGATCGTCGGGGTCGGCGCGGTGGGCACGGTGCGCGGCGCCGAGCTCCTGCTCGGCCCGTTCCTCGCCGTACTCATGGGGCTTTCGCTGGTCACCGTCCCCGAGGCGGCACGGGTGCTGCGGCAGGCCCCGCACCAACTGGGCAGGTTCTGCCTCCTCCTCGGCGGCGGGCAGGCCGCCGGAGCGCTGCTCTGGGGCTCGGCGCTGCTGCTGATGCCGGGCCGGCTCGGTGAACTTGCGCTCGGCGACGTCTGGCACTCCTCGTCGCACCTCATCGTGCAGATCACCCTCAGCGTCGCGGGAGCGGGCCTCGGCACCGGCGCGGCGGCCGGCCTGCGCGCGCTCGGCGCGGCCCGGCGCAGCCTGCGCTGCCAGTTGTTCGCCTCCGCCTGCTACGTCGGCGGCGGGCTCGGCGGCGCGGCCGTCGGCGGCACCGCCGGCTCGGCCTGGGGCGTCGCCGCCGCGACCCTCAGCGGCTCGGCCGTCTGGTGGCTGCAACTGCGATCCGCCCTGCGCGAGCACCGCCACAACCCCATCCCCGAAGTGAGGACCTCATGACCTCCCAACCCAGGCTGACCATCGGCCTGCCCGTGTACAACGGCGAGGAGTACCTGGCGGAATCGCTCGACGCGCTGCTCGGCCAGACCTACGAGGACTTCGAGCTGGTCATCTCCGACAACGCCTCGACCGACGGGACCGAGGACATCTGCCGCAAGTACGCCGCGCAGGACGCGCGCATCCGGTACCTTCGGCTGCCCCGCAACGTCGGCGCCACACCGAACCACAACCGGGTGTTCGCCGAGTGCCGCGGCGAACTGTTCAAGTGGGCCTCGCACGACGACCTCTACGCCCGCGATCTGCTGCGGCGCTGCGTCCAGGCCCTGGACGAGCAGCCCGACGTGATCCTCGCGCACGCCGACCAGGCGGTCATCGACGCCGACGGCCAGGTCAAGGTCCCCTACGAGTACACCCTTGCGACGAACTCGCCGCAGGCGCCGGAGCGCTTCCGCAGCATGCTGTTCGAGCCCGGCGGCGACGACTTCTACGGGGTGATCCGAGCCGACGCGCTGCGCCGGGTGAAGCCGATGGACAGCTACCACCACGCGGACCGCACCTTCGTCGCCGAGATCGCCCTGCACGGCCGCTTCCACCAGGTGCCGGAACTGCTGTACTTCCGCCGCGACCACCCCACCCGCGCCGAGCGGGCGAACCCGTCCAAGCGCTCCCGGTGCGTCAACCTGGACCCGCGCCGGGCAGGCCTGCTGCACCCGACGCCCCGCCTGCTCGCCGAGTACGTCTGGGGCTTCACCTCGGCGATCTGGCGGGCCCCGCTGTCCCCGGCCGACCGGCGCGCCTGCTACCGCCACCTGGCCGCCTGGATGACCAGCCGGGTCCGGCCGGGCGCCGGCGAGCGGGTCGAGGACCGCGCCCCGGTTGACCCGGCCGAGCTGACCGTCTCCGTCGACGCTCTCGTCGCCGGCCGTGAGGGGAGGCGCGCATGACGTCCGCGGACGAAACTCCGGTGCGCGTGGGGCTGTTCGGCCTGCTCGGCTCCGGCAACCTCGGCAACGACGGATCGTTGGAAGCCGTGCTCGGCTACCTCCGCGCCGAGCACCCGGACGCGGTCGTGGACGCGCTGTGCGGCGGACCCGAAGCGGTGACGGCGAAGTTCGGGATCCCCGCGACGCGGCTGCACTGGAACCGCGCGGAGTACCGGACCGCGTCCCGTGCGGGCGCGATCGCGTCGAAGGGCCTGGGCAAACTCGTCGACGTCTTCCGCACCGCCGCCTGGGTGCGCCGGCACGACGTCGTGATCGTGCCCGGCATGGGCGTACTGGAGGCCACCCTGCCGCTGCGTCCGTGGGGCTTCCCGTACTCCCTGTTCCTGCTCTGCGCGAGCGGACGGTTGACGCGCACCCGGGTCGCGCTGGTCGGCGTCGGCGCCGCCGAGATCCAGAGCCGCCCGACCCGGGCCCTGGTGCGCTGGTCGGCGCGGCTTGCCGCGTACCGGTCGTACCGGGACGGCCAGTCCCGGGACGCGATGCGGGCGATGGGCGTGGACACCGCGCGCGACGAGGTCTACCCCGACCTCGCGTTCTCCCTGCCGACACCGCCGGCGAGCGCGCCCACCGGCACGCCGGGTCCCGTCTGCCTCGGCGTCATGGACTTCCACGGCGGCAACGACGACCGCGCCCGGGCCGAGGAGATATACCGGCGCTACCTCGACGGCACTATCCGGTTCGTCCGCACGCTCGTCGAGGAGGGCAGGCCGGTCCGGCTGCTCACCGGCGACCAGTGCGACTTGTCGGTGGTCGCCGCTGTCCTGGACGCGGTCGACTCACCACTGGTCACCGCGGCCGAACCGGCCTCGCTGGCGGACCTGATGAACGAGATGGCGGCCGCCGACACCGTGGTGGCCGTCCGCTACCACAACCTGATCTGCGCGCTGAAGACCGGAACGCCCGTGCTCGCCCTCTGCTATGCGGCGAAGAGCGACGCGCTCATGGACCGGATGGGCCTCGGCGCGTACTGCCACCCGGCACGCGAGGTCGACGCCGACCGGCTGCTCGAGCAGTTCCGGTCCTTGGAGAAGCACTCGGCGGAGCTGCGGAAGCTACTCGCCGAACGAAACCTGGCCGCCACCCGGCAACTCGAGGACCAGTTCACCGCGTTGACCGCGGCCCTGTTCCCGACGACCGACCACGAGCAGGCCCACGCCCGGCAGGAGGCTCCATGAAAGCGACCGAAGTCCGGGAGATCGCCGGCGCGTTCCTGTTCGAGCCGACACCGTACGCCGACGAACGCGGCTTCTTCTGCCGCACCTTCGACGCCGACGTGGTCCGCTCGGTGGGCCTGGACCCGGACGCCTTCGTCCAGGACAGCCTGTCCCGCTCGGCCCGGGGCGTGCTGCGGGGCCTGCACCTGCGCTCCGGCGCCGGCGAGGCCAAGCTGGTGCGGTGCTCGTACGGGAGGATCTTCGACGTCGTCGTGGACCTGCGGGCGGACTCGCCGACCTACCGCAACCGCGGCTTCTTCGAGCTGTCCGACGAGACACAGGTGACCCTGTACATCCCGGCGGGGTGCGCGCACGGCTTCCAGGCGCTCACCGAAACCGCCGACACCTCCTACCGGATCGACCGCCCGCACGATCCGGCCGAGGACGTGACGATCGCGTTCGACGACCCGGAGCTCGCCATTCCCTGGCCGCTGCCGGTCACTTCGATGTCCCAGCGGGACCGCGAGGCGCCGAGCCTCGCCGAGGTCCTGAAGCAACAGTAGAAAGTTGAGGTCGGTGTGGACACCGTAGACACCGCGGAACTCCTCCTGCCCCGGTCGCGGAGCGCGAACGAGCGGCTGCACGCCATGATCCCCGGGGGCGCGCACACCTACGCCAAGGGCGACGACCAGTACCCCGAGCACCTGGCCCCGGTCATCAGCCACGGCCATGGCGCCCACGTGTGGGACGTCGACGGCAACCGCTACGTCGAGTACGGCTCCGGTCTGCGGTCGGTCAGTCTCGGCCACGCCCACCCACGTGTGATCGAGGCGGTGCGCAGGGAACTCGACCGCGGCAGCAACTTCGTCCGGCCGTCCATCGTGGAGGTCGAAGCCGCGGAACGGTTCCTGGCGACGGTGCCCACCGCCGAGATGGTGAAGTTCGCGAAGAACGGCTCCGACGCCACCACCGCCGCGGTGCGCCTGGCCCGCGCCGCCACCGGGCGCCCGCGGGTGGCTCTCTGCGCCGACCATCCGTTCTTCTCCGTCGACGACTGGTTCATCGGCACCACCCCGATGTCCGCCGGCATTCCGGCGGCGACCAATGAGCTCACCATGTCCTTCCCCTACGGTGACCTGGCCGCCACGGAGGAACTGCTCACCCGGTACCAGGGCGAGGTCGCCTGCCTGATCCTCGAACCCGCCACCCACACCGAGCCGCCGCCCGGGTACCTCGCCGGCCTGCGCGAACTCGCCGACCGGCACGGCTGCGTACTGATCTTCGACGAGATGATCACCGGCTTGCGCTGGTCCGAGGCGGGCGCCCAGGGCCTGTACGGCGTCGTCCCCGACCTCTCCACGTTCGGCAAGGCGCTGGGCAACGGGTTCGCCGTCTCCGCGCTGGCCGGGCGCCGCGAGCTGATGGAGCGGGGCGGGCTGCGTCACTCCGGCGAGCGGGTGTTCCTGCTGTCCACCACGCATGGTGCGGAGACGCACTCCCTGGCAGCTGCGATGGCCGTGCTCACCACCTACGTCGAAGAGGGCGTCACCGCCCGGCTGCACGCCCTCGGCGAGCGGTTGGCCGCCGGTGTCCGCGACGCCGCGGCAGCCATGGGCGTCGGCGACCACCTCGTCGTCCGGGGCCGGGCCAGCAACCTGGTCTTCGCCACCCTCGACGAGAACCTCCAGCCGTCACAGCGGTACCGCACCCTGTTCCTGCGCCGGCTTCTCGCGGGCGGGGTGCTGGCCCCGTCGTTCGTGGTGAGCAGCGCGCTCGACGACGCCGACATCGATCACACCGTCGACGTGGTGGCCCAGGCGTGTGCGGTGTACCGGAAGGCACTTGACGCGGCCGACCCCACCCCCTGGCTGGCCGGGCGGCCGGTGCAGCCCGTGTTCCGCCGCTTGGCGTGACATGGCGTGATGATGTGCCGGGACGTGACGTGACGTCAGCGGCGTTCTGGCTGACGGGCGTCGGCGGTCCGGTCGATCAGCCACGCGGTCGCCGGGATCACCGCCAGCGCGGTGCACCAGCCGCCGAGGACGTCGGTCGGGTAGTGCGCGCCCAGGGCGACCTGCGCCCAGCCCATGGCGGCGCCGGCGACCAGCGCCGCGGCGAGCACGAGTGACAGGCCGGCCGTCCTGCCGAGGCCGAGCCGGCCGGTCGCGGGCAGGGCCACCACGAGGACGAGCGCGGTGAGGAAGGCGGTGTGCCCGCTCGGATAGGACAGGTTGTCGTCGCCGTGGATGGTGCGTCCCACCACGTGCTTGAGCAGCGTCGTCGTCCCCACGGTCAGGGCGGTGCCGGCGACGACGAGCACCGCCGCGCGAGGACGCCGAAGCAGCAGGCAGCCCGCCACGACGGCCGTGACAAGCAGCACCGATCCGGCGGGCTCCCCCAGGAAGTCCATGACCAGGGCGACGCGTCTCCAGGGCGGCCGCACACTGTCCGCCGTCGGCTGGATGATCCACCGGTCCACCCTGCCGGGCTCGCCGTGGCCGGCGTACAGGACGCCGAGCACGACGACCACCAGCGCGGCGAGCGCTGCGATCAGTCCGAGCCACGCGCGCAGCGACCGGGGCAGCACCGCGGGCGCCGACCGGCCGGTCACCCGCCCACCGCGTCCGGTCCCTACGGTGCCTCGGTCGCCGGCTGGCGCTGCAACCCTGCGATGCATCTCCCCCTCCTGCACGAAAAATCAGTCTCTGTTCGCCACCCTAACCAACAATGCCTCGCGCCGAACCGCCGTCGAAAAGCCCGCGGGTCAGCGTTCGGGACGACACCGCGGGTCATGGGTGTCTCGAAGCTGGGCCCGGTACACCCGCCGTGCGCCCGTGACCAGCCCTTCGGCCATCGTGTTCAGGTTGCGTTCAGACCTGGACGAGCCTCGGGCAACGAAGGCACCAGAGGCGCCAAAACTCTGGCAAAGGGGTCTGGGGCAAGCGGCGGGCGCCGTGCCATCGTGCCTGCCGTGACGACTGATCACCTCACTCACGACCGGCATGCGCGCCACGCCCGACACATGGCGAGCAAGGTGCCGGAGATGACCGTCTACTTCTGGATCATCAAGGTGCTGACGACGGGCGTGGGCGAGACGGCCTCCGAAGGAGTTCGTCGTGGGAGGTTTCCAGGACGCGTACCGTCGTGCCGCTGGTGTCGACGGTCGTCGCGACGGCGGCGGCGCGGGTGCGCAGTTCGTCGTCCGCCTGGTGCTGGAGGCGGTGGCCGGCCGCGGGTTGTCGTGGACCTGGGCGCCCTCGGGCCAGCGCCCCGGACCAGTTCGCGGCGGCGCACGATGCCGCCGGAGGCCGCCATGAGCACGGCCAGGAGACGGAACTCGGTCGGGGTCAGATCGACCCGGGTACCTCGGACGCCGGCCAGGTGCCGGACGGCGTCCAGTACCGGGTCTCCTGTCGTGACGGCAGGTGGCGGCGCGGCCCGTTTCAGGGCTGCCCGCAGGCGGGCCGCGAGTTCGGTGAGGTGGAACGGCTTGGGCAGGTAGTCGTCGCCGCCGGCCGAGAACCCGGACAGCCGGTCGGGCAGCCGGTGATGGGCGGTCAGGAAGATGACCGGGGAGAGGAATCCGTTCGCGCGCATCGCCTGGCACACGTCCCGCCCGTCGGCGTCGGGCAGCCCGATGTCGAGCACGGCGGCACAGATGTCGGCGGTGGCCAGCCGCAGGGCGGTGGCGCCGTCCGGCGCGGGCACGGTGTTGAAGCCCTCCTCGCGCAGCCCGCGCATCAACACGTCACGCAGGGCGTGATCGTCCTCGACGACCAGGATCGTCCGGCGCGCGGCCCTCCTTCTGTTCTCGTGCCGTGTCCGTCGTACCGGGGGTCGAGCGCTCGGGCAGCCGACGGGCCACGGCACACAGGCACACTCCCAGCCAGCCGAGGGCGAACAGCCAGCCGCCGACGACGTCGGTGAACCAGTGCACCCCGAGGTAGACGCGGGTCAGTCCGACCAGCGCGCCCCAGCCGCCGATGATCAGCGCGAGCAGGGTTGCGCCCCGTGGGGCGCGCACCCGGACGGCGATGATCAGCAGCCCCGCGGTGAGGGCCGCCGTGGTGGTGTGACCGGATGGGAACGCCCACCCCGAGGCATGCGTCTCCCAGTCCGCCAGGGGTGGCCGCGGCCGCGCGACGAGCGCCATCACCGCGTACCGCAGCGCCTGGCCCCCCGCGAGACAGGCCAGACAGAGCGCGACGGCGAGCGCGCGCTGCCGGAGGGTGCGTCCCGCGATGACTCCGGCCAGCGCGGCCAACGCGAACGGGACGAGGCCCGTCCCGGTGGCGGTCAGCCCGCGGGCGAACGCCACCGCCACGTCGGGGCGGTGGCCGACGGACCACGACAGCAGGTCGGCGTCCGCGAACAGCGGCCCGCCGTCGTGGCCCGCCACGACCATGCCCAGTACGCCGAACGCCGCCCAGGCGCCGAGGCCGCAACTGCCGGCCAGTTCGGCTACCTCGCCGCGCTTCACGACACCACCAGCAGCGGACGCAGGCGGGTGGCCGTGAGCCGCAGGGCTGCGGCCTCCGCACGCCTGCGCAGTGCCGACATGACGAGCAGGGCGGCCACAGCGCCCACCACGACGCCTGCCAGCACGTCGTGGGGGTAGTGTGCGCCGACCCAGACACGTGAGACGGCCATCGCGCAGGCGGCCACCGCGGCGACCGCGCCGAGCCGGCGGGAGACGAACAGCAGGGCGACGGCCGCGGCCGCGGCGATGGCCGCGTGGTTGCTGGGGAAGGACCAGTCGCCGGGCGCCGGACACGCCTCAAGCGTCGCCGCCCGTAGGCTCTGACAGGGCCGGTCCTCGCGCACCAGCAGCTTCAGCATCGCGTCCACCCCGAAGGCCACGACCACGACGAACGGCACGGCGAGCGCCGTCACCGACGCGGTGGCGCCCGCCCGCCGGGCGCGCCACCAGCCGACCGCCATGAGCACCGCGAACAGGGCGAGCCCGTACGTCGACCATGCCGTCACCGTGTCGTCCAGCCACGCCGGAGCATGCTGGGCGAGGTTCACCACGTCGGTGTAGGCCGAGCCGTCGACCGACGAGCCGTCGAGGGCGAGGATCATCCGCGTGCCTCCTCGGCCTTCGCCCTCGCGTCCCGACGTGAGCGGTATGCCTCGGCGGCGAGCGGAATCAGCGACAGGGCCACGATCACCGCGACGATCGGCAGCAGATACCGGTCCACGTTCGGCACGGAGGAGCCCAGCGCGTATCCCGCCAAGGTGAGACCGAGGCTCCACACCAGCCCCCCGGCCACCTGCCAGACGGTGAACGTCCGCACCGGCACCCCCAGGGCGCCCGCCATCGGGTTCAGGACCGTGCGCACCACCGGGACGAAGCGGGCCAACACGATCGCCTTCGCGTATCCGTACCGCTCCAGCAGCTCCTCCGCGCGCTGCGCCCCCTCGTGCAGGCGGGCCGAGCGGCTGCGCGCCAGCAGGGCGCCGCCCGCTCTTCGGCCCAGGAGATATCCGCACTGAGCGCCCGCCAGCGCCCCCACCGCCGCGGCCACCAGCAGCGGGCCGAGCGACAGTTTCAGGCCGCGGTCGGCAGAGCCGGTGCACAGCAGACCGGCCGTGAACAGCAGCGAGTCGCCCGGCAGGAAAAAGCCGATCAACAGTCCGGTCTCGGCGAACAGCACCACACCCACGCCCAGCACGCCGAAGGCGGACAGCAACGACCGGGCGTCCAGCACATTCACGGCGAGCTGCGACGATAGGTGCATGGCTGTGGTCATCGTCGAGAGCCCTTTCGTCGTTCGTTCTTCGTCGTTCGTTCTTCGTCGTTCGACCTTCGTGCCGACCGTCGGACGCGCTGAGAACGCCCGGCATGGCGGCGCCGACAACTGACTACAATCCTGTAGACGGTCTACTGCACTGTAGACGATGGCGGAGTGAGGAACGTTCCCATGACCGACGCGAGGGACGAGAGACGGCCGGCCGGCGAGCTCGAAGCCGCCGTCATGGCCGCGCTGTGGGTCGCCGGGGTCCCGCTCACGCCCGGACGGCTGCGGACCGAACTCGGCTTCGGCCTGGCCCGCACGACGGTGGCGACGATACTGACCCGCCTGCACGAGAAGGGCGCCGTCAGCCGCGAGCGGCAGGGACGCGGCTACGCCTACTCCCCCGTCCAGGACGCTCCCGGCCTGACCGCCCGGCGCATGCACACCGAACTCGACCGGGACACCGACCGGGAGACGGTCCTGGCCCGCTTCGTCGCCCAGCTCAGCCCCGGCGACGAGCAGTACCTGCGCCGGCTCCTGGAGAGTGACGAGCGATGACCGCCCTGCTGCTCGTCCCGCTGGTCCTGCCCTTCCTCGCACCCGTGCTGGCACGCCGGACCCTCGACCGCCTCGCCCCCGCCACCGCGCTGTGGGTCCTCACCGCCTCGGCCCTGGCCCTGGCGGGAACCTGCGTCGCCGCCCTCGGCGCCCTGGTGCTCACCGGACTGCTCAAGCTCCCTGCCTTCGCCGCCCTCGGCGAACTCGTCCACCCCCTGCGGACCCCCTCGGACCACTTCGTCCTCCCCGCGGCCATGGCGGCCACCGGAGTGCTCACCCTCAGCGTCTGGACCCTGGTGCGCTCCGCATTGCGGCAGACCCGCGCCTGGCGTACCGCCCGGACGCAGGCCGACCGCCGCCCCACCGCCGGCGACCTGTGCGTCGTCGACTCGCCGCACCCGGACGCGTACGCCCTGCCCGGACGGCCCCACCGCATCGTCGTCACCACCGCCATGCTGCGCAGCCTCGGCTCCGCCGAGCGCGAGGCCCTCTTCGCCCATGAACGCGCCCACAACCGGGCCAGCCACCACTACTTCCTGGCCGCGGCCGAACTCGCCGCGCACTGCCACCCCGCCCTGCGCACGGCCCGCGAGACCATCCGGCTCGCTGTGGAGCGGGCCGCCGACGAGGCCGCCGCCACCGTCGTCGGCGACCGGCGCCTGATCGCCACGGCCATCGCCCGCGCCGCCCTCGCCGGCCACGCCTCCCCCTCCACCCGCCCGGACTTCGCACCCGCGGCGACGACCGGGCCCGTGCCGCAACGCGTCGCCGCCCTCCTCCGGCCCGTCGAGGGGCGCTCGCGCGCCCGGCGTTTCACCGCGTTCCTCCTCGTGGCCTGCACCGTCCTGTCCGTCGCGGCCGGAACGGCCGGCGTGGTCGACTTCCACCACGAGGTCGAGATCGCCCAGGGCGAGGACGGCCCGTGACCGGACCGGCCCGCGGGCGGCTCCGCCCAGAGGGCGCGTAGTACCGGGGTACTACGCGCCCGGCGCGGTTCAGCCTCCCGGTACCACCGGATCGGGGTGATCCGCGTCTTGGCGTTGCGGGTGAGGCGATGGAGGTGAGGACGGCCGAGCAGCCCGGCACCGGGCGCCGCTGCAGGAGGTCGGCGCGCTGTTGGAGGCGAAGTCGATCCACCCGGGCCGCTCGGCGTACAACCACCTCAGGGCCCTCGCGCTGACCCACGGCATTCCGGGCCGCCGGGTCGACGAGGTCATCGACCTCGCGGGCCTCGGCAGCGTCGCGAGAAGCGGGCGGCGCCTTCTCCCTCGGGATGGAGCAGCGGCTGGGCATCGCGGCGGCGCTGCTGGGCGATCCGCAGACGGTGATGCTGGACGAGCCGGTCAACGGGCTGGACCCGGAGGGTGTGCTCTCCGGCGACGCCGTCATCGCGCCCGCCCTCACCCGCCGCCTTCTGGAGGAGTACGCCCGCTACGTGCCGGCGCACCGCGCGGACTCCGTCGAGGACCCGGGACTCGCCTCACTCACCGACCGCGAGCGCGAGATCCTCGTCGCCGTCGCAGGGGCTGGACCAACGGTGAGATCGGAGCCCGCGACCGCATCCAGGCCGTGATCTTCGCCTACGACGGGGTCTCGCCCGGCCCAGCGTGGACTGAACCACGGTCTGCCGTGCGGTGCCGGGTGCGTTTTCTTCACCTGTCGATGTGCGGGGACCTGTCCGTGTGCGGGGACCTGTCGGGGTGCGGGGCTGTCGCGGGTAGTTCCACGGTGATGCGGAGCCCGCCGGCCGGGCGCGGGGTGAGGGTGAGCGTTCCGTCGTGGGCGTGGGTGATGGTCCTGACGATGGCCAGGCCGAGGCCGACGCCCGCGTGGTCGGTGTGCACGCGCTCGGTGCCGCGCCGGAAGGCTTCGGTGAAGGTCGAGGCGAGCTCCGGGGTGACCCTCTCGCCGGTGTTCTCGACCGTGAGCACCACCGTGCCGGGGTGCACGCTCGTGTCGACCCACACGGTGCCCTGGTCGGGCCGGTTGTGGACGATCGCGTTGTGCACGAGGTTAGTGGTCAGCTGCAGCAGGAGCGCCGGCGATCCGATCGTGGGGGTGATGTCGCCGCGGGTCTCGATGGTGACGCCCCGCTTTTCCGCGAGGGGAAGGAGTGTTTCGGTGGCTTCCTCCGCCATGAGGGACAGGTCGACGCGTTCCCGCGTGAAGGACCGCTGATCGGCTCGGCTGAGCAGGAGCAGTGCCTCGGTGAGGTCGATCGCTCGGGTATTGACGGCGTGGAGACGGTCGATGACTTCGCGGGTGTCGCACGTCGGGTCGGTGCGGGCCACGTCGATGAGGGTCTTCGAGACGGCCAGCGGGGTGCGCAGCTCGTGCGAGGCGTTGGCTGCGAATCTTCGCTGTTCGGCGACGTGTGCTTCGAGCCGCGCGAGCATCGTGTCGAAGGCGTCGGCGAGTTCGCGGAACTCGTCGTTGCGGCCCGGCAGCCGGATCCGGTGAGAGAGTGATCCGTTCGTCGCCGTGCGTGTGGCGTCGGTGATGCGGGTCAGTGGGGCAAGCATGCGGCCGGCGAGGATCCACCCTCCCACGAGGCCGAACACCAGCAGGAACGCCAACACCGCGGCTGCCCTCGGAGCGAAAACGGCCAGGAGGGCGGACCGGACGGGAAAAACATCGCTCGCGGGCTTGTCACCGGCGTTGATGAGCATCGCCCGGTCGGGGACGTAACGCAGGAGGAACACCCATACGGCGGCCAGCAGCAGGGCGCCGGCCAGCATGAGGAACCCTGCGTAGCTGAGGGTGAGTTTGACGCGAACGCTCACTCCGGACGGCCTGTCCGTACCCGCCTGCCTCGCCTCCTTCATCTCCCTAATCTCCCTCGTCTCCGGCCGCCGGCTGCGTGTCGATGCGGTAGCCGACGCCCGGCACGGTGGCGATGATCCAGGGTTCGCCGAGCCGCTTGCGCAGTGCCGAGACGGTGATGCGCACGGCGTTGGTGAACGGGTCGGCGTTCTCGTCCCACGCGCGCTCCAGGAGTTCCTCGGCGCTGATCACCCCGCCTTCGGCGGCGACGAGGACGTCGAGCACGGCGAACTGCTTCCTGGTCAGGGCGACGTAGCGGCCCTCCCGGTAGACCTCTCTGCGGAACGGGTCCAGACGCAGGCCCGCGATCTCCCGTACGGGCGGTCTGTTGTGGGCACGCCTGCGGTCGAGTGCTCTGAGCCGGAGCACGAGTTCGCGCATTTCGAAGGGTTTCGTGAGGTAGTCGTCGGCGCCGAGTTCGAACCCGGTGGTCTTGTCGTCGAGACGGTCGGCGGCGGTGAGCATGAGGATCGGCATGCCGCTGCCGGAGGCGACGATGCGTTTGGCGATCTCGTCGCCGGTCGGTCCGGGGATGTCGCGGTCGAGGACGGCGATGTCGTAGGCGTTGATGCTCAGCAGACCCAGGGCGGTGCCGCCGTCACCTGCGATGTCGGCCGCGATCGCTTCCAGGCGCAGGCCGTCGCGGATGGCTTCTGCCAGATAGGGCTCGTCCTCGACGATCAGCACACGCATGCGGTTCAGGCTACGAGGCGGCGCATATCGTCCGCGTATCGAAATCCGCATACGTGCCGGCAACACGGCGCCGCCTTGACTGGTGGCATGAATCGAACACCACTGTCGGCACGGCAGCCCTCGGTCGATCGTGGGGGCCGGCACGAACATGCCGACCCCACCCGGGACCCTAGGACGCAGCAGTGACGGGCAGTGAGCGAGCGCAGACGGTGGCGCCGGTGGACACGGCGCAGACGGAGCAGGGCGGCGCAGGCCTCCTGGCCACCGGCGCCGACGGCCGGCGCGCGGGCGTCCGCCGCCTGATCCGTGCCGCCTCCCGGCCGGGGCCCTGGAAGCGCGGCCCGGTCCTCGCGGCGCTGGCGCTGCTGCTCGGGCTGCTCATGCTGCTGCACGCGAAGATCCCGAACCGGATCGGGAACCTCGGCAGCCTGGTGGAGACCTTCCTGCCGTGGTTCGGCCTGTTCGTGCCGGTGCTGCTGGCCGGGGCGCTGTGGCGCCGCTCCGCCTCCGCGGTGGCCGCGCTGCTGCTGCCGGTCGTGGTGTGGCTGAACCTGTTCGGCGGACTGCTCGGCGACAAGTCCCACCCGGGCAGCGACCTCACCGTCGTCAGCCACAACGTCGGCGCCGACAATCCCGACCCGGTCGGCACCGCTCGCGACCTGGCCGCCTCGGGCGCGGACGTGCTGGCCCTGGTGGAGCTGACCGAGCAGGCCAGGGGCACGTACGAGAAGGAGCTGGCGACGGCGTACCCGTACCACGCCGTGCAGGGCACGGTCGGGCTGTGGAGCAAGCTGCCGCTGTCGGACACCCGGCCGGTCGACATCGCGCAGGACGTCGGACCGCTGGCGGACACCAAGCCGATCGAGGTCAAGTTGGCCTCCAGCCGGGCGCTGCGCACCACGGTGGCCACGGACCAGGGGCCGCTGGCGGTGTACGTGGCCCACCTGGGGTCGGTACGGGTGAATCCCAGGGTGGGCTTCTGGACGGACTCGCGGGACAGGAACGCGAAGGCGCTCGGCAAGGCCATCGCCGCCGAGCGGAACGAGCGGGTGGTGCTGCTCGGCGACTTCAACGGCACGATGGACGACCGCGCGTTCGACGGCATCACCTCGCGGCTGCGCTCCGCCCAGGACGTGGCCGGGGACGGCTTCGGCTTCAGCTGGCCGGCGAAGTTCCCGGTGGCACGGATCGACCAGATCCTTGTCAGGGGCGTGGAGCCGGACAGCTCGTGGGTGCTGCCGGCCACCGGCAGCGACCACCTGCCGGTGGCGGCCGGAATCAGCTGGTGAGGCACCGCCCGAGGCCACCACGGCGACACCTCGGGGACCGTTCCATGAACGCCCGATATGGCACGTATTCATGTCATGTGTTCACGCATGGGTGGCGCAGCGGCGGATACCCGGGCGGAATGGTACGGACACTGAAGCCGCACAAACGGCACGGCGAGCGCGCCGCGGCGGACGGCGAGTGCGGCACGGGGCAGGCCGCCCGGTCCGCCGCCGGGCCGGACGAGCGGGTTGAGCGGCGGGCCCCCGAGAAGCCGACGGACCTGCCCAAGCGCTCCTGGGGAGCGGTGCTGAAAGGCACCCTCAAGGAGTTCAAGAAGGACGAGTTGGCCGACCGGGCCGCCGCGTTGACCTACTACTCGATCCTGGCGCTGTTCCCCGCCCTGCTCACGCTGGTGTCGCTGCTGGGGATCGTCGGGCAGTCGGCCACGCAGGCGGTCCTGGACAACATCCGCAAGCTCGCCCCGGGCGCGGCCCAGGACATCCTGCGCAATGCCGTGCACCAGATGCAGGGCAAGGGCGGACTCGGCTCGATCATGGCGATCGTGGGTCTGGTCCTGGCGGTGTGGTCGGCGTCCGGTTATGTCGCCGCGTTCATCCGCAGCGCCAACGCGGTCTACGACATCCCCGAGGGCCGCCCGGTCTGGAAGGTGCTGCCGGTGCGGGTCGGCGTGACCGTGCTGCTGATGGTGATGGCTGTGATCAGTGCACTGATCGTCGTGTTCACCGGCGGGCTGGCCCGGCAGGTCGGCGCCGCGCTCGGGGCCGGTGACACGGCGCTGACCGTGTGGTCCATCGCGAAGTGGCCGGTGCTGGTGGTTCTGGTGACGGTAATGATCGCGGTCCTGTACTGGGCCACCCCCAACGCGCGGGTCCGCGGCTTCCGCTGGATCACGCCGGGCAGTGGCCTGGCCCTGCTGATCTGGATGACCGCCTCGGCCGGGTTCGCGCTGTACGTGGCGAACTTCGGCTCGTACAACAAGACCTACGGCGCTCTCGCCGGTGTGATCATCTTCCTGGTGTGGCTGTGGATCACCAACCTGGCGATCCTGCTCGGCCTGGAGTTCGACGCGGAGCTGGTGCGTCAACGAGCCGTCGCCGGGGGCCTTCCGGCCGACGAGGAACCGTACGTCCAGCCGCGCGACACCCGGACGTGGGACGAGGAGGACCGCCGTGGCCTCGGGCCCGACACCCGCTCCCGGTGACCGAGTGGGGACCGGTCGCCTCCGGGTACAGCTCCACCAGCCCCAACAAGTGACCCCGGGAATCGAACCGGGCGGCGGTCCGTGATGGCGATCGGACTGATCGCCAGGGTGGTGGCGCTGATCGCCTGAGGCGTCCGCTGCACGCTCAGAGATGCCGGGCTTGGAACCGGCATGCCGGGGTAATCGGGCCATGTCGGCGGGGAAGCGGCGAAGCGCCTGGGGAGGTCTACGCCGCTCCCCCGCCCCCTTGCGATCAGGGCCGCCCCTTGCCGTCAGCGCCCCCTTGCCGTCAGCCCCCTTGCCGTCAGCGCCCTTGCGGTCAGCGGTACTCGGGCTGCCACATGGCGTCCTGGATCTGCTGGATGACGTCGTCGAGGCGGACCGTCGCGACGTCCTCCTCGGCGGCGCGGCGGGCGACGGCCGCGGCGACCACGGCCGAGGAGGCGCGCAGGTTCCGCACCTCCGGCAGCAGGGCGGCCCCGGGCTTCGACAGGTCGGCGAGGCCAGATGCGGCGGGTGGCTTCCTCGTGGTCCAGCCCGTCGCGGACCATGGCGTCGCGCAGCTGGTCGGCGATGCCCACACCGGCCGTCCCCGCGCCGAAGACCACGATCCGCTGGTCCCGCAGGGGCGTGCCGGAGACCCGTGCCGCGTTCAGGACGCAGGCCAGCGTGATCGCGCCGGTGCCCTGGAGATCGTCGTTGAAGGTGCACAGCTGGTCGCCGTACCGCTCGAGGAGCCGGCGGCCGTTGCCGGGGCCGAAGTCCTCCCAGTGCAGCAGCGCGTGCGGGAACAGCTCGCCGACCGCCTCCACGAAAGCGGCGACGAACACGTCGTACGCCTCCCCGCGCACCCTGTTGTGCCGGTTGCCGACGTACAGCGGGTCGTTGAACAGCGCCTGGCCCGGTGCCGACGTCGAGCATCACCGCCACGGCCCGCCCCGGGTGGATACCCGCGGCGGCGGTGTAGACCGCCGGCTTGCCGACAGAGAGCTGCATGCCGCCGACACCCCAGTCACCGATGCCGAGGAGCTGCTCCCCGTCGGTGGCCACCACCAGGTCGACGTCGTCGGGGCCAAGGCCGAGCGCCCGGAATGCGGGACGGACGTCCTGCGGGCGGTCGACGGACAGATAGACGCCGCGCGGCCGGCGGTATTCGTGGCTGTACCGCTTGACCGCCTCACCCACGGTCGGGTCGTACACGACCGGCAGCAGCTCGGGGAGGTGGTCGCAGAGCAGCCGGAAGTAGAGGACCTCATTGCGGTCGTGGAGCTGCTCCAGGTACACGTTCTTGGCCACGTCGTCCGGCTGGGCCCGCAGTTGCTCCCATGCCCGTCGCGCCTGGAGTTCCAGGGGCAGCACCCCGGGCGGCAGCATCCCGACCAGGCCGTGCCGTTCCCGCTCCTGCTGGGTGAAGGCGACACCCTTGTTGCTCGACGGGTCCGCGAGCAGCGCACGGCCACCCGGTCCCCCGCGCCTGTGGACCATGGGATCTCCTCACGTCGGCCGCGGCGCTTGCCGTCAGGACTCGTTCGTCACCTCGCCCCCAGGTACCCATCCGACCCCGACACACGCGACGGGCGGCGAAGAGAGGCCGGAGGTGACGATGCCGTCAGACAAGGGCGGACTCCTCGACGGCGGTGGGCAGGCGATCCGCCTCTTGACATGCAGTGGGACGGCTGGATTACTTGGCCGTGTCGCTAACCGAATGTTCGGTCGGTTCCCAGGGCGGTGGAGACGGTGACGCGGCCCCCTGACGAAAGGCCGCGGCCGCAGGGTCGCAGCATGGAGGCGAGGAGTCGCGATGAGCACCGAACCGACAGCCCCGGCCGTCGCCCGATCCCGCCGGGGCGAGCCGCTCCCCCAGGAGCTGCTGGACGACGGCGAGCGGATGACGCGCGAGCAGCTGACGGAGCTCCAACTCGACCGCCTGCGGGCGACGTTGCGACACGCCTACGACAACGTCGAGCAGTACCGGAAGAAGTTCGACGAGGCCGGGGTCGGGCCCGACGACTGCCGCTCACTGAAGGACCTGTCCCGGTTCCCCTTCACCACCAAGGCCGACCTGCGGGACACGTACCCCTTCGGCATGTTCGCCGTCCCCCCGTCCGAGATCCGCCGCATCCACGCCTCCAGCGGGACCACCGGCCGCCCCACCGTGGTCGGCTACACGGAGAACGACCTGTCGATGTGGGCCGATGTGGTGGCCCGCTCGATCCGCGCCGCAGGCGGCCGCCCCGGACACAAGGTGCACATCTCGTACGGCTACGGGCTGTTCACCGGCGGCCTCGGCGCCCACTACGGGGCCGAGCGGGCCGGGTGCACAGTGATCCCCGCGTCGGGCGGCATGACGGCACGGCAGGTGCAGCTCATCCAGGACTTCCAGCCCGACATCATCATGGTCACCCCCTCCTATCTGCTCACGCTCCTCGACGAGTTCGAGCGTCAGGGCGTCGATCCGCGCTCCACCTCGCTGAAGGTCGGCATCTTCGGCGCCGAGCCATGGACGGAGGAGATGCGCCGCGAGATCGAGGAGCGCATGGACCTCCACGCCGTCGACATATACGGCCTGTCCGAGGTGATCGGTCCGGGTGTGGCGCAGGAGTGCGTGGAGACCAAGGACGGGCTGCACGTCTGGGAGGACCACTTCTACCCGGAGGTCGTCGACCCGATCACGGGCGAGGTGCTGCCCGACGGCGAGGAGGGCGAGCTGGTCCTCACCTCCCTCACCAAGGAGGCGCTGCCGGTCATCCGCTACCGCACCCGCGATCTGACCCGGCTGCTGCCCGGCACCGCCCGACCCGCCTTCCGCCGTATCGAGAAGATCACCGGCCGCTGCGACGACATGATCATCCTGCGCGGGGTGAACGTCTTCCCCAGCCAGATCGAGGAGATCGTGCTGCGCACGCCCGGTGTCGCCCCGCACTTCCAGATCCAGCTGAGCCGGCGCGAACGGATGGACCACATGACCGTCCTCGTCGAAGCCCGCCCCGGTACGGACACGGCTCCGGGCCCGCGCCCGGAGCCGCGCGACGCCGCCGCCCGGGCGATCGCCCAGGGGATCAAGGACGCCGTCGGCGTGCGCGTCGAGGTGAGGATCGTCGACCCGGAGACCCTGGAGCGCTCGCTCGGCAAGCTGCGCCGGGTCAGGGACCTGCGCAAGGCGTGATCCGCTCGGCACGGGTCGCCCCGACGACGGGCGCGCGGATTTAGTAGCCATGGACATAGTAGCCATGTAATGTATTGCCCATGAGCGAGCGCAGCGGTTCCGAACGGGCCACGCCCGGTTACCTGGTGTGGCGGTTGTCGACGAAGTGGCGCGTGGCCGTCGACCGGGCGGTGGCGCCGCTCGGCCTCACGCACGCGCAGTACTCGCTGGTCGCCTCGCTCCACGGCATGCAGCGGGCCGGTGAGCGCCCCAGCCAGCGCCGCCTCGCCGACCACACTGGGCTCGAGCCGCTCTACGTCTCGAAGCTCGCGCGCGCCCTGGAGTCCGCGGAGCTGATCGAGCGCACCCGCGACCCCCGCGATCCGCGCGCCGTCCAACTGGCGCTCACCGAACAGGGCCAGGACGTCACCCGACGGGCCGTCCAGGTGGTCCAGGGACTGCTGGAGCAGCTGCTGCAACCGCTCGGCGGCCTGGACAGCGCACGGACGCACACCTTCAAGAGCGAGCTGGCGCTCCTGCTCGACACGCCGCTCGACTTCACCGACGAGACCCCTCAGGAGCAGTGATGACCTCAACCCCACAGCCCGCCAACGGCCGCACCATAGGCCTGGCGCACTACGCGGGCCGCGCCGTCCTGGAGCACGTCCTGGCCCGGCACGGCGCCACTTTCCAGGAGCAGATCGTCGTCCGCAGGGCCGTCGTCGCCGACGGTCCGCTGGACCTCGGCACACTCGTCGAGCGGGTCACCGCGGACCTCAAGGTGGACGCGGCGGACGTGCGCGCCACCGTCGGCACGCTGCTCACCAAGGGGTTGCTGGCCGCCGACGGCCCGCTGATCAGCCCCACGCACGCCGGGCGCGAACTGTTCGCCGCGATCGGCGCCGAGACGGGCGAGGTCTCGGCCCGGATCTACGCCGGGATCCCGGCGGAGGACCTGGCGACGGCCGGACGCGTCCTCGCGCGCATCACCGAACGGGCCGACGCGGAGCTGGCGGCCCTGACCTCATAGCCGTCCCGTCACCCCCGCCGATGGTGGAATATTCAACCACCGCATCCGGTTGTCGGCGTCGAAGGAGGCACGAGTGGACATGACATACGAGACGACGCACGACTCCGCGTACTACGGTCACGGCACGCCGGCCGAGCGGTGGGAGCGGGCTCAGCTGTTCTTCGACGCGAAGGAGTACGCCGCCGCCGCGCGGGTCCTGGTCGGTCTGGTCGAGGAGGTGCCCGAGCAGACCGGGCCCCGGCTGCTGCTGGCCCGCGCCTACTACCACTCGGCCCAACTCCTGCGCGCCGAGAGCGAGTTGCGTGTGATCGTCGAGCGCGACCCGGTCGAGCACTACGCGCGGCTGATGCTGGGCCGCACCCTGGAGCGGCAGGGCCGACACGAGGAGGCGGGCCCGCATCTGCGCCTCGCCTCGGCGCTGGCGGGAGACTTCCCGGAGGCCTGACGCACCCCGCCCGCACAGCACCGCGACCGGAGCCGGAGCCGTGAACCGCGTGACCCCACGCGATCACGGCTCCGGCGCTCTGGACCGCCGAACACCCTGGTCCCCATACCTTCGTGGGCCACCGCTGGTACCGCTACTTCGGCGCCCGCCGGGCCGGACGGGCTCAGACGGCCGTCCGGCGCCCCCTTCGGTGCGCGATCTCCCCGAGGACGACGTCCACGACGATGAACCCGGCGAGCGGGATGCCGAGCAGCGGGACGAAGTAGCCGACCACGGCGACCGCCGCCATCAGCGGGACGAGGACGTAGGGCGGGACCTGCGCCCAGGCGCCGCGCGGGATCGGCCGGCCGAAGGCGGAGCCGCGGCCGCGCTGCCACCACATGCGGTAGCCCCACACGATCAGCAGGATCAGACAGAGCGCGAGGAGCATCAGCGCGATCTGGTTGACCAGGCCGAACAGAACGCCGGTGTGCAGGTCGATGCCCCAGCGGGTCAGCTTGGCGAGCAGCGGGTGGTCGTCGAAGCGCAGCACGTCGACGACCTTGCCGGTGGCCGGGTCGATCGCGGCCGAGTCCTGCTTCTCGGGCCAGCTGCGCTGCACCTGCTTGACCACGTACGCGGAGGAGGCGTCCGCGGGCGGGACGATCTCGACCGGGTCGCCCAGCCCCTCGGCGCGCGCGGCGCCGAGGATCTCGTCGAGGCCGACGCCGTGCTCGGCGTCCCCGCCGCTTCCGGAGGCCGCGTCGTGACCCGCGTGCTCGCCGCCGCCGACGGCCGCCGAGACCGACGGGGTGGGCTGGCCGACGGAGGTACGCAACTCGTCGATGTTGGCGCCCGCGTATGTCGACCAGGTCAGGCCGGTCGCGGACAGGAAGATGAACCCGGCCGCGGCCCACGCGCCGACCGCGCCGTGCAGGCCGAGCGTGCGGCGCCGGCCGCTCGTGCCGCGCACCTTGCGCAGGGCGCGGCGACGGGTGAACCACAGCACGAGGCCGCCGCCGGCGATCACCCACAGCCAGCTCGCGGCGAGTTCGCTGTAGAGGCGGCCGTTCTCGCCGAGATGCAGATCGCGGTGGAACTCGTCGATCCAGGTGCGCAGCGGCAGCGCGCCGGTCGCGCCGTACTGCTCCAGCGCGCCGCGCACCTTGGCGGTGTACGGGTCGACGAACACGGCGAGGGTGTGGCCGGAGTCGACTCCCTTGACGCCGGACAGCATCACCCGGGTGGTGGCGTCGTCCTGCGGGGAGGGACGGACGGCCGAGACCGTGCCCTCGGGGTGGGCCTTGCGGGCGGCGTCCACCTGCGCGGAGATGGGCAGCTTGGCGTCGCCGACGGGCACGGTCATCTCGTGGGAGTACAGGAGCTTCTCGGCCTGGAACGCGCCGGCGTACAGGAACCCGGTGGCGGCGGCGACCAGCAGGAAGGGCGCCACGAACAGGCCGGCGTAGAAGTGCAGGCGCAGGACCAGCGAGCGCAACGGGGCCCACGGGCCGCGGGACTTCGGTGCGGGGGCTGCCGGTTGCGGGGCCTCGTCCATGGTCGTCGAGGGAGCGGTGGACATCGGCGGGCTTCTCCGGGGTCAGGGGGGAGCGGGGACGGGGAGCCGAGGGCTGGGGGACGTTCTTCAGCCGGGGCGCACCAGTAGTCGCAGGAGAGCACCCCCGAGTTCCCGCGACTTCAAGTGACCTGCGTCACACGGTGGTTGTCCGTGGCATCCTGGCCCGATGGCATCTCCCAGTCCCCGCACGCCCCTTGCCGACCGGATCGAGGAACTCCTCGCCCCCGGCGGCCCGTTGCCGATCGTCACGGCCGGCGACCCGGTCCTGCGCGCGGGCGCCGTGCGCTACGACGGCCAGCTCGACCCCGCGTTGCTGGCCCGGTTCGTCGAGGCCCTGCGGGTCACCATGCACGCGGCGCCGGGCGTCGGGCTGGCCGCCCCGCAGGTCGGTGTGGGCTTGCGGATCGCGGTCATCGAGGACCCGGCGCCGGTGCCCCAGGAGGTGCGGGCGGCGCGCGGACGGGTGCCCCAGCCGTTCCGGGTCCTGGTCAACCCGGCCTACGAGCCGGTCGGTTCCGCCCCCGCCGCCTTCTTCGAGGGCTGTCTGAGCGTGCCGGGCTACCAGGCGGTGGTGAGCCGGTATGCCGAGGTCCGGTTGACCGGCCAGGACGAGCACGGCCGGCCGCTGGACGAGGTGTTCGGCGGCTGGCCCGCCCGTATCGTCCAGCACGAGACGGACCACCTCGACGGCCTGCTCTACCTCGACCGGGCCGAACTGCGGTCGCTCTGCGCCAATCAGGCGGTACTGGAGCGGTGGGCGCAGCCGACTCCGGCAGCGGCGGCGCAGGCGTTGGGCTTCGAGCTGCCGTAGGTCAGTTGTCCCGGAAGGCCTCCAGCAACCGCAGCCACACCTCGCTGATCGTGGGGTAGGACGGGACGGCGTGCCACAGGCGGGCGATCGGGACCTGGCCGACGACCGCGACCGTCGCGGAGTGGATCAGCTCGCCGACGCCCGGCCCGACGAAGGTGACGCCGCGCAGGATCTCCTCCTCCAGGTCGACGACCATCCGGGCGCGGCCCTTGTAGCCGTCGGCGTACAGGCCCGCGCCCGCCACCGAGGTCATGTCGACGTCCACGGCCCGCACCCGGTACCCGGCCTGCTCGGCCTCCGCGAGGGAGAGGCCCACCGCGGCGGCCTCGGGGTCGGTGAAGACGACCTGGGGGACGCACTCGTGGTCGGCCGTGGCGGCATGGGCGCTCCACGGTTCGGCCGCCTGGACAGGGGCGCCGGCCGCGCGGGCGACGATGGCGGCTCCCGCGACGCGCGCCTGGTACTTGCCCTGGTGGGTGAGGAGGGCGCGGTGGTTGACGTCGCCGACGGCGTAGAGCCAGTCGGTGCCGGTGACGAGCAGGCTGTCGTCGACCGTGAGCCAGGAGCCGGGTTCCAGGCCCACGGTCTCCAGGCCGAGATCGTCGGTGTGCGGGGCGCGGCCGGTGGCGAAGAGGATCTCGTCGGCCTCGATACGGTCGCCGGTGCCGGTGACGACCACGACGGCGCCGTCCGCCGTGCGGGTCACCGACTCGACCGACGCGCCGATGCGCACGTCGGCGCCGGCCTCGGTGAGCGCCTCGGCGACGAGTTCGCCGGCGAACGGCTCCATGCGGTTCAGCAGGCCCTTGCCGCGCACGAGCACGGTGACCTGTGCGCCGAGGGCCTGATAGAGGGTGGCCATCTCGGTGGCGACGACTCCGCCGCCGACCACGACGAGCCGGCCGGGCACGGCCTGCGCGCTGGTCGCCTCCCGACTGGTCCACGGCTTGACCTCGGCGAGTCCGGGCAGGTCGGGCAGGACGGCACGGGTGCCGGTGGCGACGGCGACGGCGTGCCGCGCGGTGAGCACCTTGTCCCCCACGGTCACCGTGCGCGGGCCGGTGAGGCGGCCGTGGCCGCGGTAGAGGTCGGCGCCGATGCTGTCGATCCACCGGGCGGCGCCGTCGTCCGTCCAGTCGGAGGTGTAGTAGTTGCGGTGGGCGAGGACCGCGGCCGCGTCGAGGGGGCCCTGGACCGCCTGGCGCAGGCCCGGCACGCGGCGGGCGTCGGCGCGGGCGATGACCGGGCGCAGCAGGGCCTTGCTGGGCATACACGCCCAGTAGGAGCATTCGCCGCCGACGAGTTCGCTCTCCACGATCGCGGTGGTGAGACCGGCCGCGCGGGTGCGGTCGGCGACGTTCTCCCCCACGGGCCCGGCCCCGAGCACCACGACGTCGTACACGTTGGTTTCCGTTTCCGTCATGGGCTCAGTGTGGTGGGTGGTGTGGCCGGTGACCACACGGGTAGGGGCGCGGAATAGGTTTCCGGGTCGCCGTGTTGTGCGGACGGTTTCGCCCCCCACAGGGAAGAAGGATTCAGGTCATGAGCAGCACCGTGGAGCTCACCAAGGAGAACTTCGACCAGACGGTCACGGACAACGACTTCGTCCTGATCGACTTCTGGGCGTCGTGGTGCGGGCCGTGCCGTCAGTTCGCGCCGGTGTACGAGCAGGCGGCGCAGGACAACCCCGACCTGGTGTTCGGCAAGGTGGACACCGAGGCGCAGCCGGAGCTGGCCGCGGCCTTCGGCATCCAGTCGATCCCCACGCTGATGATCGTCCGGGACCGGGTCGCCGTGTTCGCCCAGCCGGGCGCGCTGCCCGAGGCCGCCCTGACGGACGTGATCGGACAGGCGCGCAAGCTGGACATGGACGAGGTCCGCAAGGCGGTCGAGGCGCAGCAGGACGCCTCCGACAGCCAGTGACCTCCAGGGCCGGTCCGGCCCCGGGTCCGTTCTCCTAGAACGGGTACGGCGCCACGTCCCCGCGCACCGTCGTCCAGCGCACGTCGGTGAAGGCCTCCAGGTTGGCCTCGCCGCCGAAGCGGGCGCCGGTGCCGGAGGCGGCGACCCCGCCGAAGGGCGCCACGGCCTCGTCGTTCACCGTCTGGTCGTTGATGTGCACGATGCCGGTGGGGATGCGCTCGGCGAGGTCGAGGCCGCGGGCGGCGTCCCGGGTGACGATGCCGAGCGCGAGGCCGTAGGAGCTGCGCGCGGCCAGGGCCGCCGCCTCGTCCGCCGTGTGGAAGGGGCGCACCGGGGCCACCGGGCCGAAGACCTCCTCCGCGTAGGCGGGGGTGGTGTCGTCGACGCCCGCGAGGACCGTCGGCCGGTAGAAGAGGTTCTCGTGCGTGCCGCCCGCGGCGAGCTTCGCGCCGGCCGCCGTGCTGGCCTCCACCAGGCCGTGCACCTTGGCGAGTTGGCCGCCGTCGATGAGCGGGCCGAGGTGCACCTGAGCGCGGTGCGGGTCACCGACGGCGAGGGCGTCGGCCTTCGCCGCGAGCCGCTCGACGTACTCCTCGTAGAGGGAGGCGTGCACCAGGTGGCGGCCGGTGGTCATGCAGACCTGGCCCTGGTGGAAGAAGGAGCCCCAGGCGGCCGTGGAGATCACCGCGTCGAGGTCGGCGTCCGCGAGCACGATCATGGCGGAGTTGCCGCCGAGTTCGAGGTGGGCGCGCTTGAGGTGGCGTCCGGCGGCCTCGCCGACGGCGCGGCCGGCCGCGGTGGAGCCGGTGAAGGAGATCACCGGGACGTGCGGGTCGGCGACCAGGGCCGCGCCGGTCTCGGCGCCGCCCGGGAGGACGTGCAGCAGGCCCTCGGGCAGGCCCGCCTCCGCGAAGACCGCGGCCAGCGAGAGGCCGCCGCACACCGCGGTGCGCGGGTCCGGCTTGAGGACGACCGCGTTGCCGAGCGCGAGGGCGGGGGCGACGGAGCGGATCGACAGGATCAGCGGGGCGTTGAACGGGGAGATCACGCCCACCACGCCGACGGGGACCCGCCGGGTGTACGACAGCCGGGGCGCCTCGCTGGGCAGGACCTGGCCGGCCGGGCGGGAGGCGAGGGCGGCGGCCTCGTAGCACTCCTGGGCGGCGACGTGCAGTTCGAAGTCGGCCTTGCCGGGGATGGAGCCGGACTCGCGGACGATCCAGTCGCGCAGTTCGTCGGCGTGCGCGGCGAACAGGTCGCCGGCCTTGCGCAGCACTCCGGCGCGCACGAAGTGGGGAAGGCGCCCCCACTCGGCCTGTGCGGCGCGGGCGGCCTCGGCGGCCGGGCCGACGTCCGCGCCGCTCGCCAGGACGACCGTGCCCAGCGCGTCGCCGGTGGCGGGCTCGGTCACGGTGTGCTGGGGGCCCGAGAGGGGGCGGGACTGCCAGGTCTGGGGGTCGAGCAACGGCATGACGGCTCTCCGATCAGTGGACCCACGGGACTGACGGCTCGCACGGGAAAGCGGAAGTCCCGTGCGGTCGCCGCCAGTTGGGCGGCGGCGTGCGGGATGCGGTGAACCGCGCATCCCATCTGGTTGAGCGTGCAACATCCTAGTCATGTGTCCTGCCGGGGACCTGAGGACACAGCCGACGGATCATGGGTCAACTGGAGTCGCGGTGCACGACCGTGGCTGCGCACTGTTCGTGGGACACCTGGGCGGCCGTGGGGTCGCGGACCGCCTCGTCGAGCAGCCAGGCGAGGTCGCGGCCCGAGGGCAGCTCGATGCGGACGGTGCTGAGCCGGGGCCGCAGCAGCCGGCCGAGCACGAGGTCGTCGGCGCCGATCACGGCCACATCCTGCGGTACGCGTAAGCCCTCGTCCTGCAGGGCGCGCATCAGCAGCATGGCGTACTCGTCGTTGTAGGCGAACACGGCGTCCAGGCCGAGGCCCCGCCACCGGGCGGCGAGGGCGGCCGCGGACTCCTCCGTGTAGACGAGCGGCAGCTCGGCGACGGTGGCGTCGGTGCCGTGCAGGGCCGCGCGGGCGCCGGCGAGTCGGGGCGTGGAGAACACCTCCATGCCGGGCTCCTCGGGGACGACCACACCAATCCGGCGGCGGCCGCGGGCGTACAGGTGTGTGGCGGCGCTGTGGCCGACGTCGGCGTGGTCGAGGCGCACCGAGCGGGCGCCCTCGACGGCCACGGGGCTGAGGGTCACCACGGCCCGGGCGCCGGACCGCTTGAGGACGGCGACCCCCTCCGGGCCGATGCCGGGGGTGGGCACCAGCACGGCGACGGGCCGCAGTTCGGCCCAGGCGCGGGCGGCGGCGTCGCCGTGCAGACCGGTGGTGCCGTACTGGACGACGGTGTAGTCGAGGCGGCTGAGCGCCCCCTGGAAGTCGTGCACGAACTGGCTGTAGAGGTGGCCGGCCGGGACGGGCAGGGTGGGCATCAGGACCATCCTGCTGTGTCCGGCGCGCAGGGTGCGGGCGGCAGCGTGCGGCACGTAGCCGAGTTCCTTGGCGGCTTCTTGAACACGGCGGCGGGTGGGCTCGCTGATCCGTACGGCACTGGTGTTGTTCAGGACGTAGGAGACGGTCGCGCGCGAGACGCCGGCCAGGCGGGCCACGTCGGCGCTGGTGGGCACGGGGCGGGGCGCCGGCGACTTCGTCGGCGCGGGCGTGTTCGGTATCTGCACCATGACGTACGGCATCTTGGCAGAAGCCGTGGGCGGGGTTCCGGGCGGGGGACGTCGAAATGCGAGGGGCCGCCGCCGACCAGAGTTGACCGGTCGTGTCCTCTTCGGCTCACGCCGGGATCGACGTCACCCGGTCGACCAGGTCGCTCCAGCCGGCCTCGAGCCGCGCCGGCGGCAGCCCGCACTGCCGGGTCAGGTGGTGGACGAGAACGGGGTTGAGGTACCCCATCAGCGTGTGGGCGAGCAGTTCGGCGTCCGCGTCGGGCACCGCCTGCCGCAGCAGCATCATCAGGTGACTGTGGTGGACACGGCGCACGGGCACGGAGTAGCGGCGCTCCGGGCTGGGCTCGGCGGCGAGCTGCAGGTCCAGCTCGTCGACGGCGCGCCGCAGCAGGGCAACGCCGAAGGCCCTCAGCCGCTCCACGGGCGGCGCGCCCGGCCCCAACGGCGCGGGGCCGCTCAGGAACGCGGCCTGGAACATCTTCTCGGAGTGGTCCAGCAGCGCGGTGAGCAGTCCGGTGCGGTCGCCGAAGCGGCGGAACACGGTGCCCTTGCCCACGTTCGCGGCCGTCGCCACCGCTTCCATCGTGACTCCGGCGGCCCCGTGCTCGGCGATCAGCCGCGCGGCGGCACACAGCAGCCTGGCCCGGTTGCGGGCCGCGTCGGCGCGCAGGCACGGCTCGTCGTCCGGCGAACCGAGTTGCAGCAGCTCGGGCTCGCCAGTGGTCTCCTCGGGATCCGGACAGGGCGGCAGCAGGGCGGACATGAACTCAGCGTAAAGCACCGGGAATGAAACTGGACCGCGGTCCGGTTGGGGTGCTAGAACATTAAACGGACCTCGGTCCGGATTCCTAACAGCAATGTTTCAGCCTCTGGGAGTACCCATGTCTGTCCGCATCCTCGCGCTCGTCGGCAGCCTCCGCGCCGGTTCGACCAACCGCCAGCTCGCCGAGGCGGCCGTCAAGGTCGCTCCCGAGGGCGCCGAGGTCGACCTCTTCGAGGGCCTGGCCGAGATCCCCTTCTACAACGAGGACCTCGACGTCGAAGGCAGCGTCCCGGCCACCGCCGCCAAGCTGCGTGAGGCCGCCCAGGCCGCCGACGCCTTCCTGCTCTTCTCCCCCGAGTACAACGGCACCATCCCGGCCGTCCTGAAGAACGCCATCGACTGGCTGTCGCGCCCCTACGGCGCCGGCGCCTTCGGCGGCAAGCCCGTCGCCGTGGTCGGCACCGCGTTCGGCCAGTTCGGCGGCGTATGGGCGCAGGACGAGGCCCGCAAGGCCGTGGGCATCGCCGGCGGCAAGGTCATCGAGGACCTGAAGCTGTCCATCCCGGGCTCCCTGACCCGCTTCGCCGAGACCCACCCGGTCGACGACACCGAGGTCGCCGCCCAGCTGACCGAGGTCGTGGCCCGGCTGCACGGGCACGCGGGCGAGGTCGCGGCCGCCTGAATGCGCTGACGCCACGCGGCACTCAGGCACGAACGGGGTCCGGAGCGGTTTTCCGGGCCCCGCTGACGTTGCGCGGCCTTCGGACCTGCCCGGCACCACCGGCAGCCGCCGGTCGCCTCGCCGCCGTCGACCGCGAATGTCGGTCAAACTGCAGACGTTTTCCGGTCATGTCTGATAGGGGTGGGGAGATGCGCACCCTTTATCGACGACTGCTCGACCTGATGCCCCGTGCCGGCGTCCGGGTGACCGATCTCGGGCCGGGTACGGCGGTGGTCTCGCGGGGCGGCGGCCCGTACGAGGCGACCCGTGCGGACAAGGACACCTGGGTGCTGCGGCGGACGGGAGACGGCGCGCGGGCCGGGGTCGCCCGGGGCGCCGCCGTGCGGCTGGGCGACACCGCCACCCTGCTCCTCATGGACGCTCCGGAGCGGCTCGACGAGCGCAGACTGCAGCTGGCGGCCGCCGAATACCTCTGCACCCAGCACGTCGCCGCGATGCTGGAGCTCTACGGTGTGAACTGCGTCTTCGACGTCGGCGCCAACACCGGCCAGTACGCCAAGCGGCTGCGCGGGCTCGGCTACACCGGCCGGATCGTGTCCTTCGAGCCGACGTCCGAGACCTTCGCCCGGCTGGAGAAGGCCGCCGCGCACGACCCCGACTGGCACGTGTACCGGTGCGGGCTGGGCCGCGAGGAGACGACGGCGGAGATCCACGTCGGCTGGCAGACGATGAACTCCCTGCTGTCGGCGAGCGACTACGGCAAGGGCCGCTACAGCCGGTTCGCGAAGGCCGAAACCGAGGAGATCCGCGTCCGCCGGCTGGCGGAGGTCATGGACGAGGCGCTGGAGGGCCTCGCCGAACCGCGCCCCTACCTGAAGATGGACACCCAGGGCTATGACCTGGAGGTGTTCGCCGGGGCCGGGGAGCGGATCGCGGAGTTCGCGGGGATGCAGTCCGAGGTCGCCGTGCTGAAGCTGTACGAGGGCAGCCCCGGCATGGGCGAGGCCGTCGCGGTGTACGAGGCCGCCGGGTTCGGCATCACCGGCATGTACCCCGTGACCCGCGAGGCGACCACCGGCCGGGTGATCGAGTTCGACTGCGTGCTGATGCGCGCGGACGCGGCGCCTCCGCCGTAGAACCGTCCCGCAGGGCCCCGGTCTCGGGCTCCGCCGCGGCCTCTCCCGCTGCCTCCTGGCGGTTGGCGGCCCGCAGGCTGGTGAGCGTCGTGACCGCGAGGACCAGCACGATGCAGCCCAGGGAGAACGGGATGCCGATCTCCGGGACGAGGGCGAACAGCACGTCGGTGGAGCCGATCGCCAGCATCACGACCAGCATCGGGGTCATGACCCGCTCGCCGTTCTGCTCGGCCCATGGTCAGGACAGGCCAGGACGACCCAGACGACCGTCCAGATGCCGGCCTCCCCGACCGAGACGTCCGGTTTGTTCCTTTCCATCCCGCGTAAGTGAACAAAGGGTCATGGCCTGGCAAGCTGCGCGGGTGGAGACGGGCGTCACCCGCCGAACGGCGGGCAGGTTCCGCCGTACGGCGGCGCCCACCAGGACGGCGGATGCGCCGATCATGAGCCGTACGAGCCGCCGCGCATCCGCGTTTCGCGTGAGGAGAAGCCCATGACGTACGTGCCGCCGCCCTTCGACCCCGAACTCGCCGCCGCCCTGGAACTGATCAAGGAGATGATCCAACCGGGGATGGCCCCCGAGGACATCGAGGTCATCCGGCAGGGACCGGGGATCGAACTGCTCGCCGAGCTCGACCTGACCGCGGACGGCGCCTTCGAGGTCGAGGACCGCACGGTGCCCGGCCCCGAGGGCGCCGCCGAGATCTCGCTGCTGATCTGCCGGCCCACCTCGCCGGCCCCCGACCGGCCGCGTCCGGTCGTCTACCACGTGCACGGCGGCGGCATGGTCCTGGGCAACAACCGGGTCGGGGTGGACGTCGCCCTCGACTGGGCGCGGGAACTGGACATGGTGGTGGTGTCCGTGGAGTACCGGCTGGCGCCCGAACACCCGCATCCGGCGCCCGTCGAGGACGTGTACGCCGGTCTGCTGTGGACGGCGGAGCACGCCAAGGAACTGGGCGGAGACCCGGAGCGGATCGTGATCGCCGGAGCGAGTGCGGGCGGCGGCCTCAGCGCGGCACTCGCCCTGCTGCTGCGCGACCGGGGCGGCCCGCGGCCGCTCGGCCAGATGCTGATGTGCCCCATGCTGGACGACCGCAACGACACCCCCTCCAGCCACCAGATGGCGGGCCTCGGCGTCTGGGACCGCACGGCCAACGAGACCGGGTGGGGCGCCCTGCTCGGCGAGCGGCGCGGCGGACCGGACGTCTCTCCGTACGCGGCGCCGGCCCGCGCCGAGGACCTGTCCGGGCTGCCCCCGGCCTTCCTCGACGTGGGCTCCGCCGAGACCTTCCGGGACGAGGTCGTCGCCTACGCCACCCGGATCTGGCAGGCCGGCGGGATCGCGGAACTCCACGTCTGGCCGGGCGGTTTCCACGGCTTCGACGGCTTCGCGCCGCAGGCCGCGCTGTCCCGGTCGGCCCGCGCGGCCCACCTGGACTGGCTGCGCAGGCTGCTCGCCGAGTGACTCCCGCGGGCGGCCCGGCCGCCGGTACCGGGTGCGGATCCGAGGCGGTCCGTTCCTCGGCGGGCCCGCGTGGCGCATCATGGCCGTATGAAAGAGCTGGCCGGGCGCCTGACGGCGCTGGACCCGGACGCCGGAGCCGCCGTGCAGGTCATCGCCTACTTCGACCGGCTCGCCGAGTCGCGGGCCGGAGTGGAGGCGCTGGTGCGCGGGGCCGCGGTGCTGGCCGGGGTGCCCGCGCGGCTCGTCGACGCCGACCGGCGGGTGCGGATCCGGGTGGAGGCCGACGGCGCCCGCCGGGACACGGACCTGCCGCCGGACCCGGCCTGGCCGTCCACCGGTCTGACGCCCGACGGCGCTCCCGCGCTGTGGCTGGAACGCACCGGCGCCGTGCCCAGCGTCGTGGACGCGGTGATCCTGGAACGGGCGGCCGGCGCGGCACGTCTGGTCCTCGACCGCACGCGCGGACGGGCCCCGCTCGACGATCCCGCGCTCGTCGAGACCCTCCTCGACGCCACGGCCGCCGAGCCGGCCCGGCGGCATGCGGCCCGCCGGCTGGGCCTCGACCCCGCCGCACCGGCCCGCGCGCTGGCCACCCCAGGCGGCCGGCCCCGGGTGCTGCCCGCGGACGCCCGGGACGCGGTGCCCGCCGGCCGGGCCGGTGTCGGGCCCGCCGTGCCGGTGCCGGACCTGCCCCGCTCCTGGGCCGCGGCCCGCACCGCGCTCCGCTTCACCGCGGACGGCACCGCGCAGGATCCCGGGCCCCGGGTCGTGTACGCCGACGAGCTCGGCGGCGTCGCCCTGCTGGCCGACCTCGTCGTGCCGGGTGCCGAGCCGCCGCCGGACGTCCACGCGGTCGAGGCGGCCGCCGCGGACGCCCCCTGGCTGCTCGCCACCCTGTATGCCGTCACCGCCACGGCGAGTCTGCGGGCGGCGGCCGTCGAGGCGAACGTCCACCACTCCACCCTCCAGGACCGGCTGGTGCACGCCGAGCATCTGCTGGGGTGGCCGGTGCGCACACCCCAGGGCCGGCTGCGGCTGCACCTCGCGCTGACGATGCAGCGGCTGGCGCGGCCGTAGCGGCGCTCCTGCGAGGGCGAGGCGGCCGCAGGGGGCGTTCAACCGATCGGTTGAACGGGGATTCGACCGTACGCCCGTCATCCGCGCCGTCCGGACGACGCGGACCGGCCGTCGGGCCCGGCAGACTCGACCTCGACCGTGGCGCCCGGTCCTCACCCCCCTCCGAGTCCTGAGAGGTCTCCCCACCATGTCCGGATTCCCCAGCAGAAGGCGTCTCCTCGCGACCGGGGCGGGTGCCGCCCTCGGCCTCGGCGCCCTCGGCGCCGCCCCCGCGTCCGCGTCCACCGCGACCACGTCGTCCACGTCCCCCCGCCGGACCGGCTCCGGCGCGGAGGAGAGCAGGTCGCTCGACGAGCTGTACCAGGCCGCGCTCGCGGAAGGCGGCAAGCTCGTCGTCTACGCCGGCGGGGACACCCCGACCCAGCAGGACGGCACCAAGGCTGCCTTCCTGAAGGCCTTCCCCGGCATCGATCTCACGCTGGTCGTGGACTACAGCAAGTACCACGACGTGCGCGTCGACAACCAGTTCGCCACCCGCACCCTCGTCCCCGACGTCGTCCAGCTCCAGACGCTCCAGGACTTCGTCCGCTGGAAGTCCCAGGGGCGGCTGCTGCACTACAGGCCCGCCGGGTTCTCCAAGGTGTATGACGCCTTCAAGGACCCGCAGGGCGCCTGGGTCGCGATCGGCGCGATCGCGTTCAGCTTCATGTACGGGACGGCCGCGGTCGGTTCGGACGCGCCGCGCACCCCGCTGGACCTGGTCGACGCCGGCTGGAAGGGGAAGATCGCCTCGTCCTACCCGCACGACGACGACGCGGTTCTCTTCCTGTACTCGCTGTACGTCAAGCACTACGGTTGGGACTGGGTGGCGAAACTCGCCGCCCAGGACGTGCGGTTCGCCCGCGGCAGCAACTCCCCCGGTGCGGCCGTCCGCGCCGGCACCCACGCGATCGGCGTCGGCGGCTCCGGCTCGCCCCTGTCGACCGGCCCGGTGAAGCTCGTCATATCGGACGACACCCCCTTCATGTCCTGGGGCCAGCGGGCTGCGATCCTCAAGGCGGCGAAGAACTCCACGGCCGCCAAGCTCTACCTCAACTGGCAGCTGTCCACGGCCACTCAGTCGTCCAGCGGCTGGTCGGTGCGCACCGACATCACTCCCCCGACCGGTCTGAAGCCGATCTGGGAGTACGCCAACGGCAACCTGGACGGCTTCCCTCGCTTCATGTCCGACCGGGCCGAGGTGGAGCGTCTGAAGCAGACGTTCGCCCTGTACTTCGGCGAGGTCGAGGGCGACCCCACGCCGGGCGTGCTCGGGCTGCACCCGGGGGCGTGACGGACGGCGTCCGCGACCCTCACGCGGTCCATACAGCCGACGGCTAGACTCGGCACCCCTGTTCGAACGGATCATCGTCCAAGGGGTTCCGCCGTGCCCGACCGCGCTCCCGTCCCTTCCTCCACGAGGACCGTCCGCGGGAGCCGGTCGGCGTTGGACCATGTCTCCCATCTGACGTTCTTCCTCGTCGTCGGCGCCGGACTGGTCCGGCTCGAGCAGCTCAGAATCGGGCTGTGCTGGGACATCGTGACCGTCAGCGGGCTGCTCGCGGTCGTCTACGCGGGCGGGCTGGCCGCCGGGGACCGGCTCGGACGGTACGGCCGTCCCGTGTGGGTGGGGGCGCTGCTGGCGTTGTGGACCGCCCTCGTTCTCCTCGCCCCCGGCTCGCTCACGGCCGCCTACGCGTGGTGTGCGGTGCCGCTGGCCTGCGCTGCGCTGCGGGTGCTCGGTCCCCGGACGGCCGGGGTGGCGGTGGCCGTGCTCAGTCTTGTTCTCGCCGCTCAACTCAAGCGCAGCGCCAACCAGTTCGACCTGGAGTTCGCGCTGATCCCGGTGGCCGCCGTGTGGGGCACCGTGGCCCTCTACCGCGCTCAGCAGCGCGACGCCGCCGAACGGCTGCGGCTCGTGGAGGAGTTGCGCGGCACCCGGGACGTGCTCGCCCGGCAGCAGCGTGAGGCCGGGGTGCTGGCGGAACGGACCCGGATCGCCCGGGACCTGCACGACACACTGGCCCAGGAACTCGCCGGCGGCGTCATGCTGCTGCAGGCGGCGGAGCGTGACTGGGACGCCCGTCCGGACGTGGCGCGGACCCGGGTCCGGGCCGTCGCCGACGGTCTGCACGCCAACCTCGCGGAGACCCGCAGGATCATCCGCGACCTGACGCCGTCCGCCGTCGACGAGGCCGGTCTGGAAGGCGCGCTGCGGCTGCTGTGCGCTCGCGCGCAGGCGGAAGGGGCGGCGGCCCGGGTGCGGTTCCGGTCGCGGGGCGCACCCCGCCCCGCCGTGGACGGCCGGACGGCCGCGACCCTGTTCCGGGTCGCCCAGAGCACCCTGGCCAACGTGCGCGAACACGCCCGCGCCGGAAACGTCCTGGTCACCCTGCACGGGCACGCCGACCGGGTGGAGCTCGAAGTACGGGACGACGGAGCGGGGTTCGACACGGGCCGGGGCGCCTTCGCTTCGGGTCCGGGCCGCGGGCTCGGACTTCCGGCGGCCCGGACCCGGCTGCGCGAGTGCGGCGGCGATCTGGAGGTCGGCAGCGCGCCCAGACGGGGTACCTGGGTGCGGGCCACGGTGCCCACGTCGTCGCCGGTCCGGCCGCCGGCGGGCGCGCCGAGTGCGGTGGCCGCCCGGTGACCGGCGCCGTGTTGCGTCTGCTGCTGGCGGACGACCACGCCGTCGTCCGGGCCGGGCTGCGCGCGCTGCTGGAGGGTGAGCAGGACCTGGAGGTGGTCGCCGAGGCGGGCGCCGGGGAGGAGGCGGTGCGGCTGGCGGCTGCGCTGGTCCCGGACGTGGTGCTGATGGATCTGCGGTTCGCGGGCGGCGGGGCCGGGATCGACGGGATCGAGGCGGTGCGCAGACTGCGGGCCGTGGCGCCGGACGTCCCTGTGGTCATGCTGACGAGTTACTCGGGGCGGGTCGATGTCGTGCGGGCGCTGGAGGCGGGGGCGCGGGGCTACGTCCTGAAGGCCGGTCCGCCCGAGGAGCTGTTTCGGGCCGTGCGCGGCGCGGCCGCCGGAGCGCTCGGCCTCGCCGCGGACGTGGTGGGTGAGCTGGTCGCCCAAGTGCCCACTCTCGAGCGGGAGTTGAGTGGTCGGGAGGTGGAGGTGGTGCGGCTGCTGGCGGACGGGCTGAGCAACCGTTCCATCGCCGAGGCCCTGTTCCTGAGCGAGGCCACCGTCAAGACGCACCTCGTGCGGGTCTACCGCAAGCTGGGCGCGGACAACCGCGCGGCCGCGGTGTCGGAGGCGGTGCGCCGGGGGCTGCTGGACCTCGCGTGAGACGTACGACTGAGACGTACCACGAGGGGGCACCCGGCAGCGCGGGTGCCCCCTCGTCGTCTCCCGCGGCTCAGACCTTGGCCTGTTCCGGCGCGAGGGCCGGGTCGGTCGGCCTGCGGTGGTTCATCGAGGACGTCTGGGGCCACTTCGACGCCGACCACACCAGGACGGGCGCCCCGCTGTTCCCCTCCGAGCGCAAGAACCGGGACGGCTCCTGCTCGCGGGCGACCGCCGATGTCTACCGCAGGGCGCTGGCCGACGCCGCACCTTTAGTTCGGGCACGTAGTTGTAGATGGTGTTGCGGGAGACGCCGAGGAGCTTCGCGATCGAGGTGACGGTGTTCTCCGGGCGGGCGAGCAGGTCGCGGGCGTGGCGTACCTGTTCTTCGGTCATGGCCGGCGGGCGGCCGAGGCGGGCGCCTCGGGCGCGGGCGGCGTCCAGGCCCTCATTGGTGCCCTGGACGATGAGTTCGCGGATGAACTCCGCCAGGGCCGCGAAGACGTGGAAGACCAGGCGCTGGCCGGGCGTGGTCGTGTCGAGCGCCTCGTGCAGCGAGGTGAAGCCGACGCCACGCTTGCGCAGGCCGGACACGATCGCGGGGTGAGGTCCTGGATAGAACGGCCGAGCCGGTCCAGCGACGGGACGACGAGGGTGTCGCCCTCGAGCGGGTAGTCGAGGGCCTTCCACAATTCCTCGCGCTCGGCGTTCTTGCCGAACTTCTTGTCGGCGAACATCCGGATGCAGCCCGCTTCGGTGAGGGCGTGGATCTGCCGGTCGAGCAACTGTCCCTTGGTGGATACGCGTGCATATCCCACGAGGCCGCCGGACCGTACGGCCGGAACGGGGGCGAGGAGGTCGGCGGTGTCGTCGTCCTGGGGTGTCTGCACCCGCCAGATCGTACAGAAAAGGGTGCTGCTCAAGTTCTTGAGCACAACGACTTTCTGGCACCGTTTTATGGGCATGATCTGTGACCTTCAGAGCTTCACGTCGCTGAATCTTCAGCGGTATCTGACGCCGATGCCGTGGCTTTGTTCGGGAGTTGTGAAAGCGCGTTTGCGGGCGCGCGATAGGTTGCCCGCCATGACTGAACTAGGGTCCGTCACCTGGCCACCTGCCCCGATCAAGACCGAGCGGCTCGTGCTCCGTGAGCCCGAGGCCCGGGACCGTGCGGCGTTCATCGAGCTGCTGGCGTCGCCAGAGGTGCACACCTACCTCGGCGGCCCCCGCCCGCGTGACGAGCTTGAGCGCGAGCTGCCCGGGGTGCCCGAGCGGTGGCCGGGGAGTTTCGTCGTTGATCTCGACGGGGCGATGATCGGCCAGATCCTGCTCAGGAGAGCACCGGAGCATCGTCGCGCGGCTGCTGCTGGGAAGGTCGATCTCGGCTACCTGTTTCTGCCGCGGGCGTGGGGATTCGGGTATGCCGCCGAGGCGTGCGCGGCGGCACTCGATTGGTTCGACGGCGTCCTTCCCGGCGAGCCGGTGGTGCTCGCCACCCAGACCGCCAACGTCGGTTCGATGCGCCTCGCGGCAAAGCTGGGGTTCGCCGAGGTAGAGCGGTTCCATGCCTGGGATGCCGAGCAGTGGCTCGGCATGCGGTCCCCGGTCACGCCGTTCGCTTGAGCCCGTGCTCGAAAGGGGTGGTGTGCCAGCCGTCAGTTCTCGTCGTCCTCGACGGCGTCCGGGGGCTGCCGTACCAGGCGGTAGATGGTCGATGTCGCGACCTTGAGCATGGCGGCGATGCTGGGGGCGGGGTGGCCCGCAGCATGCATCTGGCGTGCGAGATCAGCCTGTTCAGGGGTGAGCTTGGGAGGGGACCCAAGACGTTGTCCGCGAGCACGGGCGGCGGTCTGTCCCTCGGTTGTGACTTCGGCGATCCACGCGGCTTGGAGTTGCAGGGTGGCGTCGACTGCGCGGATGACGAGGTCGCCGTCGGGCGCGGTGGTGTCGATTGGTTCTTCCAGGGAGCGCAGTCCGACGCGTGCATCGTCGAGCTGGTGGAGCAGGTCGTGCAGGTTGCGCAGGCCGGCGGCGAACCTGGAGAGCCGCACGATGACGATGCAGTCACCGGGACGGACGTGCCGGAAGGCCGCGTCCCGGACCGGTCGCGGACCGGTGGTGCGGTGGGTGATGTCGAGGAAGACTGAGTGGCACCCAGCGGCGAGGAGAGCACCCAGCCTCGGCGGGGCGCGGGTCGCGCAGGGTGGAGAGCCCGTAGCCAATGAGGCAGGCAGCCATCACAGGACTCCGACGACGAGGGATTCACGGGCGGTTTCCACGACTTCGGCGGTGGTGAAGTCTCCAAGGTCGTCCAGGACGAGGTGGGGCCAGTGCCGGGCGAGGACGAGGTGCTGTTCGTTCGGCGCGAGCGGCCGGTAGTGGTGGACGAAGCCGACGCGGCTGTAGAGCTGGGGGTAGCGGGCGAGGCTCTTCTCGATCCCGGGCATGCCGATGAGGACCACGCCGACGCCGGTGCGGTCGTAGTGGTCCCGGATCTGTTCCAGGCTCGGGGTCTTGAGACGGTCGGCCTCGTCGACGACGAGAAGCTCGGTGTTGCGGGCGGATCGCGTCGTGAAGCACGCCGCCGTGTCCGGCCCGCCGAGACCGAGATGGTGGGGATGCCGCAGATGTGCCAGGCCGGGTCCGGCTTGCGCCAGATCGCCTGGCGCAGTGCGAGCGCGGTGTTCAGCGCGGAGGGGGCACCGAGGTTGACCGCGTACCCGGCGATCGCGCGGGAGTAGTCGTCCTCGATGACCGTCAGCCAGGGCCGGACAGGCCTGCCGCTGGGGGCGATCACCCACAGGTCGAACTGGGTGTGGTCGGCCTGCCAGATGGCGTTGGGGCCCTCGGCCTCTCGGCGGTGGATCAAGTCGTACACCTTCCGGTACCGCTTGGCCCCCTCGTGCGCGAGCACCACCAGGGCGGGGTCGAGCGCGCGGACGATGGAGTACACCGTGCTGTACGAGGGCACCGGCCAGCCCTGGTCCTTGGCGACCTCGACGACCCGCCGGTGCACCCACGTCAGGTGCGGTGCCGGTCGGCGCAGGGCCAGCCCTTCGACCAAGTGCCGAAGTTCCTCCGGGACACGGCGGTGCCCGGCGTCCGAGCGCCGGGCGCGGACGAGACCGGAAGGACCCCGATCCCGGTAGGCGGCAGCCCACCGCTGCGCGGTCCGGCAGGCGACGCCCGCCTCGGCGGCGGCCCACGCCAGCGGGACACCGTCCTCAAGGTGAGGCCGTAGCACTGCGAACCGGCGCATCGCTCCTTCGCGCTGAGAACCGGTCAGGTTCCCCAGCGCCGCGAGGCTGACGGGCGATGTCGCCATGCCCAACAGCGTGCCGCCCGCCGGGGCTGTCCTTCACCGGCGCACGGGCGCACGAAACCGGCGCCCGCGAACTTTCGCGCCCCCGCACTGTGTTCCGCCGGCCCCAGGCTTCCTCGCCCCGGCTGAATGGTGTCGTCAAACGAACCTTTGCCGACAGGCGCCGCAAGCATCCAATGAACCCGGACATTCTGTGACTCCGGGGCAGCGCCGATCCAATCCGATCCGATGGTGATTGATGACAGGGTTTGACGACAGATAGGCTTCGTTCCTCCGCGCGGAAGGGCCCCGATGGCGAACCTGATCTACAAGCGGGTCTCGACCGACCAGCAGTCGACCGCCCGGCAGAACCTCGTCCTGGACGAGGCCGGGATCGAGGACCCGGTGACGTTCGAGGAGGACCCGGGCACCTCCAGCCGCCTCCACCCCCTTCAGCGGCCGAAGTTCGGCGAGCTGCTGACGTACGCGCGGCCGGGCGACACCGTGCACATCTCCGAGATGTTCCGCCTTGTGCGCGGCACCCAGCACATCCTCGACGTCCTCGACGTCCTCCACCGCGATCGTCTCGCCCTGCGCATCCACGACGGCGCGTTCTCCGTGATGGACCTCACCGCCCGTCACCCGCGCACCGGAGAGTTGCTGTCCACCGTGAAGTTCATGGTTCAGACCCTCGCCGCCGCTGGTGAACTCCAGCGCGATCTCCAGCGCGAGCTGACGTACGACGGGCTGCGGGCCGCCGAAGCCAAGGGCAGCAAGGGTGGCCGCCGCCCTGCCATCGCGACCGAGAAGGCCGAGGCCGTGCGCACGGCGTACCTGGGCGGCCGGTCCATCGCCGCCTTGGCCCGCGAGCACGGCGTCAGCCGGGGCGCCATCCGCACGGCTGTCGCCGACCTCATGCCTGAATACACCACCGTCGGCCATGCGGACACCTCGGCCCCAGAGCCGCCGGTCACCCTCGACATGCCTGGCAAGGTTGCCGACTTCCTCCGCGCCGCAGAGCTGGAGCCCGCCGAGAGGGCCGCCCTCGACCACGGCGTGACCGTACGGCGCGGCCAGGGCTACACACTGCGCGTCAGCACCACCCCGGCGGTCCACCGCCAGCTCCTCGCCCACTGCCAGCCCCTCGACGGCGCCCAGGGCGTCCCGGCCCAGCGCAAGGCCCGCCGGGAGTATGAGAACCGCGTCAGCACCCTCGCTACAGCCGGAGCGTGATCAATCCGGGGGCTGTCGCAGAACTCTCACAGATGAACATTTATGAGAACGACCGCGCGCGATGTCCGCGGCGCGAAGCCGCCTGGTGCGACTGAGCTCACGCCGCGGCGGCGGCGCGGTGCAGTGTGAACCAGAAAGTCGGGACCGGGTTCGTGCCGGGCGTCACGTCGGCCAGCTGCCACCCAGCGAACCTGGCGCTGAGTTCGTCCGCAGTGACGCCGGACCACGAGTCGTCAAACGACCCGGGCCCGTACCCGAACATCAGCAATCGTGCGCCGGGGGCGGCGCGCTTGGTGAGGCCGGCGGCGTAGGCGTCGCGGCGGTGCGGTGGAATCCCGCAGTAGCAGCTCAGGTCGAAGAACAGGTCGTACGGGCCGGGCACGCCCACCTCGTCGAGTCGGGTGGCGTCCCCGCACAGCACCGTGACGTCCGCTCCGGCCGCGGCGGCCTTCTCCCTGGCCTGCCGGACCGCGCGGTCGACCAGGTCGACGGCCGCCACCCGCCAGCCGTGCCGGGCCAGGTACACCGCATTGGTCCCGGTGCCGCAGCCGAGTTCGAGGACCTGGCCTGGCGTCAGCGCGCCGGGCCCCTCTATCAGGGCCAGGAGCTCGGACGGCGTGATGCCGCTGTCCCACGGCGGCTTGCCGTCCCGGTAGAAGTCCTCCAACGCGCGGCGCACAGCCGCCTCTTGGTCGAGCTCCGCAGCCGTCCGAGTCTCGCTCATCGCTACCCCTCCAAGAAGTTAGAGTCTAACTCTAGTGAGTGACTCTAGAGATAGACTCCCGGCATGGATGCGGTCAAGGGATCCGACGGACAGAACGTCAAGCGCCCCGACAAGCGGGCTGAGCGTTCGCGGCGCACCCGCGAGAAGATCGTCGCGGCGGCGCGGGACCTGTTCGTCGCGCAGGGGTACGGAGCGACAAGCCTTCAGGAGGTTGCGGATCGCGCTGGCGTGGCTGTTCAGACCGTGTACTTCGTGTTCCGTAACAAGCGTGCGTTGTTCAAGGACGTCGTCGACATGTCCATCGCGGGCGACGCTGAACCGGTCGCCACGATGGACCGCGACTGGTTCCGTGCCGCGTGCGCCGAGCCCACCGCGGCCGGGCAACTGCGCGCTCACGTGCGGGGCGTGCGCGACATCCTCAGCCGAGTCGCCCCGATCATGCCCCTGATCGCCGCTGCGGCGGCCACCGACCCGGAGATCGCCGCACAGTGGCCCGCCGGCCCGGACCCGCGCTACACCGTCCAGCACGCCGCGGCGAAGACACTGACCTCCAAACCCGACGCCCGCCCCGACGTCGACACCGCCCGCGCCGCCGACCTGTTGTACGGGCTGCTCAGCCCAGAGCTATACCTGATCTTTGTCCGCGACCGGGGCTGGTCCCCCGAGGCCTGGCAGGAGTGGGCCTGCGCGGCCCTCACTGCCCACCTCTGCACTGATCACGAGTAGGCCACCGATCCTTCGGCGACAGCCGCCGGCGAGAGACCACGCGCCAATTACTGCTGAAGATTCCGAAGGGGATGCCGAGCCTCCGCTACGCGGCAGTCAAGCTCTCGGGTCTGGAGCATCTCTTCGCGGAGCGAGAAGGATCCGGCCCTGCCGATCTTGCGAGGTCGAGCCGTCCAGGGAAGTGCCCAGGAACGACAGGAGGACTGCCAGGGCACCGCCGCAGACAATGGCCGAATCGGCGAGGTTGAACACCGCGAAGTGCTCAACGGAGATGAAGTCGACGACGTGCCCGCGGAAGACCCCGGGCGCCCGGAAGATCCGGTCAGTGAGATTGCCGAGCGCACCCCCAAGCAGCAGGCCCAGAGCGACAGCCCACGGAAGGCTCTGAAGCCTACGCGCGACACGCGCGATGACCACGACAACCGCGACCGAGATCGCCGCGAACACAGCAGTGAAAGCCTGGCCCGAACTGAAAGCCGCACCCGAGTTACGGAACACCTGAAGCGTGAGCACACGGCCCGCTATGGCAACGGGCTCCTGACCTTCCAACCGCGAGACAGCCACAAGCTTGCTGCCGAGATCCAAGGCATAGGTGAGAGCGGCCGCCGTCAGCAGAGGAGCCAGTGCGCGCTCATCAACAGCACGCGTTGCTGTCTCGGGCTGGGATTGCGAGGCATTGTCGGTAGTGATGATCTGCTCCATGGATGCTGAGCCGCCCTGGACAGGCCCACATTACAAGTGTCTGCCGGGTGAAACGTTCAACAGGTGCTTGACTCCAGCTTTCACACCACTGCGGTCAGATCCTGTTGGCTCTGACCGCAGCCCACCACCAACAGCCCTCTACGATCTATGCATGCTGGATCCCGCGCTGCTGGAACGGATCACCGCGCGGCGCGCGGAACTGGACGAACTCGAAGAACAGCTGGCCAAGCAGCTGGCGGAGGTGCGGGCCGAGCGGGACGAACTCGCGGTCGCCGAGCGGGTCGAGCGGGTGAGCGAACAGCTCGCCGACGAGCGCGCCTCGGTCGCGCCGGCGCCGGGGCAGGTGGGCGGCCGGGCGGTGATGCTGATCCCGCACCGCACGCCGGTACATGGAGGAGACCATGCTCCCGCCGGACTACCAACACATCCTCGCCGCCGTGTGGCAGGCCGCCGGTCCGGTCATGGCCCGCCAGGTCGGCGAGATACTGGGAGTCGACGTCACCGTGCGGGCCAAGCTGGAACCGCTACGCGGAAGGCTGGTCAGACTCGTTGATCGCGGTCGGCTGCGCAAACTGCCCGACGGCCGGTTCACCACCCGCCTGTGACCGGGGACGCTACCACCCACAGTGGTGCGCTACGGGCGTAACCACGGTGCCCCCGGGGGCCGTTGGAATTGTGTGACGAAAACCAAAGAACGCGCCGAGGGCACCTGCCCGCTTGTCTACCAGTGCCGTCTGCCACTGTCCACGCGGACCGTCAGCCACCTCGCCGGTCTGCTGCGGCGCCATCTGAAGGCGATACGGTCCAGGTGGCGGGTCCTGCCGCCCGGACGGATCGCGGTGATCGTCCTGGCCGTGCTGCGCCACGACCAGCGCCTGGCCGACATGGCCGGCGGCAACAACGTCTCCGAGTCCACCGTCCGCCGATGGCGCGACGAGCTGATCGCCCTGCTCGCCGCTCAGGCACCACGCCTGGACCGCGTCCTGAAGAAGGTCGCCAAGCGGGGCGGGGAGGTGGTCCTGATCGACGGCACCCGCATCCCCACCCAGCGCCGCACCGGGAAGGCCGACCGGCGGAACTACTCCGGCAAACACCACCATCACGGCCTGCACTCCCTCGCCCTGACAGACGAGAAGAGCCGCCTGCTCTGGATATCCGCAGCCCGGCCCGGCCGCACGCACGACATCACCGCCGCCCGCCACGACCGCATCCTGGCCCACCTGCGCGCCGCCGGCCTCGGCGCCCTCGCGGACCTCGGCTTCCGCGGCCTGGACAACGACGTACGCGACCCCGTGATCGTCACCGGCTTCCACGCCAGCCGCACGCATAAGCTCACACCCGGCCAGAAGACCGCCAACCGCGTCCTCGCTGTCGGACGCGCACCGGTCGAACACGGCTTCGCCCACCTCAAGAACTGGCGGACCCTCACCAAACTCCGTACCGATCCCGCTCGCGCCACGCGCCTCCTGCGTGCCCTGCTCGTCCTGACAAATCTCGAAGTCAACCGCTCAGACAACGTCCAGCCTCGTCCTGTACCCAGCCTGCGCGTAGTGGGACGTTGGAGGGCCTGCCGCTCGAGCGGCAGGCCCTCCAACTGCTGTGGAGAGGATCGATCATGACCTCGGACCACGACACGCTGTGGCGTCGCTGTGCGCACCTGGGTCGCGCCCTGCTGCCACTGCTGGACCAGGAGCCATGGCGTAGCTGGTCAGAGCGGGTTGACGTGGTTTCAGGTTCACTTGTTCGGTCGCTGCCTGGTCGGCGTAGTGCTTCTCCTCGTACTCGATCGGGCTGAGGTAGCCGAGCCGTTTCAAGAGCTGACGGGCTCAGCCCAACTGCTGGATGATGCCGCCGAGTTTGGGCCGGAACTGCTCCAGCAGCATCGGCTGGGCGCTGACGACCCAGCGGGAGCCCACGAGGTACTTGCCGCCGTAGATGCCGACGGACTCCAGCCAGGTCTCCTTGTACTTCTCCTCGGGGAAGGTCGTGATGAGGTAGTCGGCCTCCGCCGTGTGGCAGACGCCTTGGCGCAGCTCGTCCGCCTCGATGCGGATCTCGGCGGTGCAGCCGGTCAGGCCGGCGATCACCTCGACCTTCGCCGGCGCCACGACCCCGGCCGCCGGAGCGGCGGTCACCGCCGTGGGCGCCGGCGTACTCTTCGCGGACGCGTCGTCCTCGCCGCCGCTGCACGCGGTCGTGAGGGGAAGAAGGCCCAGGCTGCCGGCCAATGCGGCACCGCGCACGAGGCGGGCCGTGGACTGCTGAAGCACGTACAACTCCGTTTTCGGCGCGCTTCCCGGCCACGCCTGTGGCCGGGCGTTCGCGAGGAGATACGGGTCAGCGGCCGTGGCCGTTCATTCGATGTCCTCCTCCAGGACGAGTCGGGCCAGGTCCCGCTGGGCGGCGGGGACGGCGCCGGCGTGGGCCAGCAGTGGGATCGGGACGTTCAGGGCGTTGCGCAGCGAGGTGTGCAGCTGGTCGCGCTGGCCGGGGTCCAGCTCGGTCTGGGCGGTGGCCTCGCCCTTCGGCGGGTGCAGGGCCCGGCCCAGGGCCGCCAGCGGCGACAGCCAGTCGGCGCCCTTCGACAGGTCCTCGCCCGGCGGCAGGTCGCCCACCGCCGCGAGAGCGGCACGGGCCACGGGCGCGTCGGTGTGCTCGTCTCCCGCGCCGTCGGTCTGGCTCAGCAGCCCGTTGCCGTAGGAGCGAACGGTGTGCAGCTGGGTGTCGTCCAGCTCGGCCGGGAACCGGAGCCGCGCCAGACGGGGGTCGGCGGCCCGCCGTTCGAGCGCGGCCCAGGACCGGACCAGCGGCTCCACGTGCAGCGAGCGGGTCGCCCGCAGCCCCAGGTGATGGGCGAGCAGGACCGCGCCCCTGGCATGCGACGGGCTGCTTCGGCCGTGCCGCTCCAGCAGGAGGGTCGCGGCCAGGACGTCCGTCAGCTCCAGATCCAGGTCGGCCGCCTCGGGATCGGCGACCAGGTGGTAGGCGGCCGCTCCGTGCTCGGTGAGCCAGCGCCGCAGGGCCTGGCGGGCGTCGGACGAGAGCGGGGCCTCGGGTGCGCGCGGCAACAGATACGCCTCGGCGACGACGTCCTGGGCGGCGCAGGTCGCGAGCAGTGCGGCCTGCTGTGCGGCCGCGGTCGTCGCGAAGTCCACGGCGAGGCGTTTCGGCAGGTCCACCCGGTGCCGGCGGCTGCCGACCGGCACCACGCCGACAGTGCCCCGGCCGTGCCCGGTGTCCAGCCGCTCCACCTCGCACCACAGCTGTTCGCCCGACCGTACGCCTTCCTCCTGGGCGGGCCGCAGCTGCACGAGGACTCCGGTGGGCAGGGCGCGCGCCACCCTGGGCCGCGGTCCGTCCGCCGTCCGCTCCCGGTCCTTGCCGGGGGCGACCCGGAGCCGGGTGCCCGGCCGCAGCGCGAGCCGCGCGCGCTCGACGTCGCGCACGTGCAGCACCGACACCGTGTCGTCGGCCAGTCGACGCACGCGCACGGGCCGTGCGCCGTCGACGAGTGCGGCGCGCAGCTCCCCGGCCGTGGGATCGGGCAGCCACGAGGCCCGCTCGGCCGGCATCCAGTGCCAGCGCCGGTCGCGGTCCGCCTCCAGCAGCAGACCGTGCGGCGGACGGTCGGGCCCGTCGGACGGGACCAGCACGCCGCGCGGCGTGGCGTGCAGTTCGTCCGCGTGGGGTGACAGCGGGGCGAGCGGCAGGCGGACGTGGAGCACCGGGGCGGCGCCGTCCTGCCGACCGCGGTCGCCGGGGATCGTCGACTGGCACCACAGCCGTTGGCCTCGCCTGTTCTCCTGCTCCTCGTGCGGCGCACGGCCGCTGAGGAAGCGGGCGGCCTCGACGGCGAGTTGCTCCGGAAGGCCGGGCACGACCTCCCGCAGGGGCAGCAGGTGCAGTGCTCCCCCGCAGCGCACCACGAGGTCGCCACCGGTCTCGGCCAGCGCGGTGCACAGCATCGTCGCTCTCTCCGGCAGTGTCCCGGCCGGCTGGAGTCGGCGCGACACGATGACGGCCTCCTCGCCCCACTCCTCGATGGTCACCGGCAGACCCTCCAGCTGCTCCAGCAGCGCCGCCGGCCCGTCGGCGAGCAGGTCGCGCAGCCAGCCTCCGCCGGGCCATCCGGCCGCGTCCTCGCTCAGCCCGACCCTGCGGTGCGGCAGGCCGAGGAGGGTCGGCGCGCCCTGCGGGTCGAGGCCGAGCAGGGCGCAGTCGCCGGGTGCCGGACCCGCTTCGGGGGCGCCGGAGAGGGTGTTGGCGGCGCTGTCCAGGACGACCGCCGTCGCCCCGGGCAGCGCGGAGTGCAGGAAGCCGCCCGGGGCGAGCGCGGCGGCGGGGTCGATCACGGGGTAGCGGCAACGGAAGTGCCTCACGCCCAGCTCGACGCCGTTCCTGCCGGGCAGCGGTCGGACGGGCAGCCACACCCGGTCCCGCAGACCGGCCGACCAGGCGGCGCGTGCGCCCGGGCGCCAGTCCGACAGCCGCAGCTCGCGCGGTGCGGCGAGCGCGCCCCGAACGACTTCCAGGCGTACCTGGTCGCCCGGCCCGAAGCGGTCCCAGGAGAGGTCGGCCAGTGGGTGCCCGGACGGCCCGATGACCAACCGGCCGTGGACCTCGATGACGGCGCCGGGGCTCAGTTCGAGCCACAGACCGTAGGCGGCGCCCCTGTTGTCCCGGGCCGGTCCGGCCACGGTGTACCAGGCGGAGCCGGCCGGCCGCGGCACTTCGGTCAGCGTGGTCGCGGGCAGGGCGAAGTTCCTGAGCAGCCGGTCTGACCGGTAGCGCAGGGTCCAGCCGCCGTTGCCGTCGTCGTCGAAGAAGACGGGCGCGCGCCAGCGGTCGGCGGCGCGGGCCCCGGCGGTGCCGTCCGGCCGGGGCTTGGCCCAGTGGGCGCGGAGGTCCTCCACGGAGCCGTCGGCGAAGCTGAGCCGGGACCAGGGGACGGGTCCCTCCGGCGGCTTGCTGCCGCCGAGCCGGAGGGGCCTGAGGACGGCCTCCGCGCTGTCCCTGTTCGTCGTGTCGACCCTCGCGGCCCGCACCTGGGCGCGGGGGCCGGGGGACACGGCCGTCACCTTGGCGCCGGAACGCAGCAGCACGGCGGTCTGGGGCAGCCGGGTGTCGCGGAGGCGGCTCGCGAGGGCCTCGGCCACTCCGACGGACAGGGCGGGCAGCCCGCGCACCTGGAACGCGGCGCGGCTGTCGCCGCGGCTCGAGGACTCCTCGACGAGCGCGACGCGGCCCCGCCCGTCCCGGTGCAGATAGGCGTGGTCCGGTCGCTGGGCCAGGCCGACGAACAGTCCCTCGCCGCCGCGCGGGTAGAGCCGGACGATCGCGCCCTTGCCCACCTCGTCGGCGAACTTCCAGGCGTCCTGGGGCAGTTCGAAGATCACACCGGGCAGGACCTCGACCGTGCGCCCCCGTTCGTCGGCGACCACCGCGAGCAGCGATCCTCCGGCCTGCCGTACGGCGCTGACGAGCGTGCGCGCGTCCCTGGCGGGCGCGGAGGTGAGTCTGCCCCGCCAGGTGCCGGGCGTCGTGCCCTGACTCACCTCGACCAGGAAGACGACTCCCCGGTACCGCAGCGCCGGGTCGGACTCCTCGGCTGCGCCGTTGCCGTCGCCGCCGACCTCGTCGTGGATGCGGGGCAGGAGGTTGGGCCGTACGGAGAAGTCACGGGGGTACACCCGCACCTTCAGCTCGGTGCCCTCGGGCTGGCGTACCGACTCCGGCAGCTTCAGGGTGAGATAGGTGCCGCCGGCATCGCGTGTGATGCCGTCCGCGACCATGAAGAGGCGGTTCCTGGCGGGGCCTCGCCCGTCGTGCGCCCCGATGAACCGGGGTTCCACGTAGCGGAAGGTCCGCACCACGCCCTTGGTGGCGAGGTACTGGTCGCGGTCGAAGCGGGCCAGCACGCACAGTTCGGTCGCCTGGGCGCTGTCCCCGAGCAGCCGCAGCACCTTCTCCCGGTCGGGCCTGGACAGGTGCGCGGCGATGTTCACGTCCTGGAACCGCTCGTCGGCCCGCGGCAGGAAACGGGGTGTCAGCCTGACCCGGCGAATCCGTACCTCGCCGGTGCTCGGGTCGGCGAAGACGGTGACCTGGTGGAGGAAGCCGTCATCTTGTGCCTCGTGGGCGACCCGGGTACCGGCCTGGACCCGGATGTCGCCCGAGCGGAAGTCCACCGTGACCCGGCCGGACGCCTCCTCCCGGTACCTCAGCCGCACCAACTGGTCGCCGTGGAACAGCGGGAACGCCTCGCCGCAGGGCTTGCCGTCGCAGGTGAGTTCACCGGGGCGCAGGGCGACCGTGTAGCCCCGCCCCCACTCGAAGTGCCACAGGGTCTCCCCGCCCTGCCGGAAGGTCCCCACGTAGTGGAGCCTGCGCCGCAGTTCGCACACGCGGCCCTTCTTCGCGGAGAGCGTCGTGGACAGGTAGTGGGCGAACTGCGCAGCGTCGAGCGGGGGCACCTGGCGGGTCGAGGCGACAAGGTCGCCGTTCTCCACGACGATCAGCGCCCTGACGTCGTTCAGGGAGTACCGGACCGCCCGTACGAAGGGACCGTCGTCGCGGCGTACCGGGAGCTGGTGCCCGCGCACGGTCAACGTTCTGCCGCTGAGTGCGCCCGTTTCCGTCAGGGGTTTCCCGGCGTCGTAGCCCTGGCGCCAGAGGTCCTCCTCGGTGCGCGGCCGGTCCGGGGCGGCCCTCGGCTTGGTGCGGGGGCCGGGGCCGACGTCGAAGCAGCGGCGTAGCGCGATCGGGCTTCCGTCCGCCGGCTCGTCCGGACCCTCCGAGGCGAGCTCGAAGTGGATCCCGGTGATCGGGACCTTGCCCGCCACGATCCTGCCGGCCAGGGCGGCGGGCACGATGCCCACCGCCGCGGACGTGCCGATCCCTGCGAGCACCAGCGACATCTGACGGGAGCGGACCTGGCACGTGCCGAGGGCGACGCGCACGACGACCCGCGTGCGGGGGCGTTCGGCCAGCGGCGGGGCCAGCACGATCTCGCCGGTGCGCCGCTGGGTGTAGAGCCCTGACTCCTGGTGCCCGGGGCGGCCGACGGGCCCCTGGAACTCCCACGACTCCCCGGGCGGCACCGAGGCTTTCCGCACCTGGTGCAACGCGGTGCCACGCACCTGTCGCGGGGTGAACAGCCAGCCGTCCTGGGTGCGTGTGCCGCGGAACGTGGTGCCGGCGTCGCGGACGGGTGTGCGGAAGGAGGCGGCGGGCAGCGCGCACAGCCGCGGCTCCTCACCCGGCGCGCGCAGCCAGACGTCGTAGGAGTCGACCGAGTCGTCGAGCAGCGGAATCAACTGGACGACGACGCCCTCCACCCCGGTGTCGGGAGGTGTGCTCGTCCCCAGGCGCGTGCACAGCTCCAGGTCCGGGAGGGGGATCGCGTCCCGGTCGGACCGCGCGGGCACGGGGGTGACCCGCGTGACGCTCAGCGTGAGGCCGGCGACGGTCCGGTCCTCGAAGAGCAGTCCGGAGCGCTCCAGCAGGACCGGGAAGCCCGCTCCGGCCGTGGCCCCGACCGTCGGCGTCGTGGCGCGGGGCCGGTCCAGGGACCGCACCGGGAACGTGTCGCCCGGTTCGATCTGCCAGAACGCGTCGAACCGCGCCCCGCTCGGGGGCTGTTCGGCGTCCTCCAGGCGCTGGACGGGCAGCAGGTCGCCCAGCACCCGGGCGGCTCGGGCGGCCTGCTCGTCCCAGGGCCGCGGCTGGAACAGCCGCTCCGCGCCGTCGCCGGACTCCACGCCCTCGACGGTCACCCGAGGCGGAAAGCCCGCGCCCGTCGGATAGCCGGCAAGGTCGTCGACCTGCACCTGCCAGAGGGGGGTCTTGTCCGCCCTGGTGTCGACCTGGTGGGCGGTGGCCCGCCACGGCCGTGCCTCGGGTTCGTCGAAGAGAGCCAGCCAGTCGACGTTGCGGGTGTCGCGGCCCGCACCGGAGGCGAGGGCGGGCCACCGCTTCTTCGCTCCGGCGGGCGGGTCCGGGAGCAGGTCCAGCCGTGGATCGGGCCCCTCGCCCAGCGCCACGTAGACGAGCATCCCGGGGGCAGGCGCGGCGCCGTTCCCCTGGAGTTCGTCCTGTTCGCCGGCGAGCGGTCCACGCGCCGCGGGGGTGAGGACGGCCGTGAGCGCCTCCGGGTCCACCCAGTCCTGGGGCCGCAGCAGATAGCTGCGGCCGGCGACGGTCGAGAAGCGCCTCGCCTCGGACTCCTCGGGCCTGTCCGTCTCCGCGTGGCCCGCGTACACCAGGACCGTCGCGCGCCGGCCGTCCGGAGCCTCGTACGGCAGGTCGGCGGCGACGAGTTCGGTCAGCGAGCGGTCGACGGGCAGCCAGCGGCTCGTGGCCGCGTCCCAGCGGGCGAGGGTGGTGAGGGCGTCCGGGGCGGCGCTGTCGCCCTGCCGGGCGACCACCTGCGAGAGGTCCGGCTCCCAGAGCACGGCGGCGGCCCCGCCGTCGACCGCGTCACCCGGCACGCCGTCCACGGCGACGCGCACCCTGCCGTCGTCGTTGCGGATGCGCGCGGTGCGCACCTCTCCGTCGCGCGGGTCGGCGCGGCCCGCCCGGCGGGCGGTGTCACCCTCCGCCTGCCGCCAGCTCTCACGCGCCGGGTCCCACACCACCTGCACCACGCAGGGGTCGCCGACCTCCAGCTTCCCGCCGTCCTCGGCGGACAGCGGCGACCCCGCGCCCCAGTTGATCCGTACACCGGCCCCCGCGGCGTCACGCGCGCAGACCATGCCCAGGACGGTCCGGGACTGCAGGGCGTCGCGCCATGCCGCGAGGCGCGCCCGCCGTTCGTCCGGGGAGAGGGAGCCGAGATCGGTGGCCCCGGAGCCGTCTCGCCCGCTCTCCTCGGGCTCCAGCTTGCAGGGACCCAGACCGGACCACGACTCCCCGGTCCGGTGGCGTACTCCCCGGGCGACGACCAGCCGGGGGTCCGCCCGCTCGTCCCCGGGACGGCCCGGCAGGCTCAGCGCGTACCGCTCCCACGATCTGACGAACGTGTCCCCCAGCGTCTTCCCGGGGTCGGACGTCAGCGGTGTGGTGGCCGCGGCCGCGACGAACGCGCGGACCTGCGCGTCGACATCGTCGCGGGACCGTCGCCCCTCGATCACCTCCCACGGACCGGTCGTCGGCTCGGAGGCCCGCTGCGCATGCCAGTTACGGCGGCGGATCGCGTCGAGGGCCTGTTCCCGCAGCCGGTTCATCCCTTCGGGCGGCAGCGGCTGCGCGGCGCCGGGGCCGGGCCTCAACGCCTCCTCCGACAGCAGGATCTGGTAGTAGCGCGGGGCTTCGGCGCTGAAGGCCACGACGCTGCCGACGACCCGTTCCAGGACCCGCCGCACCCGGTCCTGGGCGTCCACGCCCCGGTCCGGTGTCCGGAACATCTCCAGGGCCGCCCTGCGGATGAATCGGCCCAGGTGGTTTCTGTGGGTGACGCTGTCCATCAACCGCTGCCAGGACGTGAGCCACTGCTCGCCGTGGCTGATGGTCTCCGGCTGCTCCGCCTGCAGCAGGGCCGCCACCCTGAGCGTCTGCAGGGTCAGCGGGACGGCGCCGATGTTGGTGAGGAACCGCTCGAACGGCTCCCGGTAGTGCTGCCACTCCTGCGGATCGAACGGGTCGGGAACGAGCAGTTCGATGTTCTCGTGGTTGTGCTGCCACGTCTGGGCCGGGTAGCGCTCGGCGACCAGGAGATCGTCCAGGCGCAGTCCCGGCTGGATCGCCTCACCGCGCCGACGAGCGGCCTCCCGCGGCCCGCGGTGCCTCGCGACGAGCTGGTCCAGCCGGTCCGGCGCCATCCAGTCCCGGTCGATCTCGGCGAGGGCCGCCGTCACGAGATCCGGTGTGAAGTCCTCACCGAGCGACCTCAGGAACGGCTTGGTGGACGTGTACTTCTGCCGACGGGCGCTCTTGCCCTCCTTTTGCGCCTTCTCCGCGGTGGCCCCGCCCTCCGCCCGGTCGATGGGCAGGAGCCGGTCGACGGCCGTCGTCAGCACCCGGCGGGCATGCGGCACACTGCCGTCGAACCAGCGCGGCCCGTGGGCCTCGTCGGTGCCGGTGAGCCGGGCGCCGGCCGCGGAGTCCGTGATCCAGTCCCGCGCCCCGTTGAACGCGGGGCGCGAGAACAGCTGGTACCACTGGGTTTTCTCCTCGGCCTCGCTGACGTCGCCGGGGCCGTCGATCAGGAAGTCCGCGAACAGCGACACGGGAACCTCGGAGTACAGGCCCCGCCCGGCGCGTCCCACGGTGAGATGGCCGTGCATCACCAGCGCGGCCAGGCGGACGTCCACGGTCAGCTCGTCCGGACGGGACTGGGTGCGCAGGGCGGTGAGGAAGAACCGGCAACTGGGGTCGGTGAAGACGTCCTTGACGTGGAACAGGAACGCCACGGCCGGGTCGGTCGGCCGCCGCCCGTCGAAGTCCAGGGGCGGGACCGGGTCGTGGGCCTCGCGCAGGAGCCGCACCGCGATCGGGGCCAGCGCCGTGACCCGCAGCAGGTCGAGATGGTCCCAGCTCCGGTACCAGGTGGACGGGGACTCCCTCAGGCCCTTGAGGGAGAAGCGGTTGTCGCCCCGCCACATCCAGGGCGAGCACACCACGTGCGGCGGGAGGCCGTCCGGATCGTCGCGCCAGGTGACCGCGGGTGCTCCTGCGGGCCGGTAGGGCCTGCGCACCATCGTGCCGATCCAGTCGACGGCCGTCTGCCGTTCGGAGTCGGTCGCCTCGGCGGACGGCAGGACGGCCAGCGCGCCGTCGAACAGGGTCCGCTTCTCGTACCTGGCGGGCGCGCCCCACCAGCGCGCGGCCGACTCCAGCGCCTGCGCGGGTGCGTCCTCGGCGAACAGTTCCCAGAGGATCAGCTGCCACAGGGCGGTACGTACCCGGGCGTCCGAGAGGCCGTCCGACCCACAGCCCAGCCGGGCCAGCACCTCCCTTCCGCGCGCCCCGACACCGCGTCTGTCCCCCGCCCAGCCACGCAACAGCAGGCCGGTGCCCAGCTCGGTCTCGAAGCGTCTCGCAAGGTCCTCCAGGTCCTGCGGGTCCTCGTCGGAAGCGGGGTCGCCGTGCTGGGGGCGGGCGGGGAACCAGGACCGGGCGGCGGCCGTCAGCAGATCGGGTTCGAGGTCCGCCGAGCCCTGCCCCGCGTGCCACACGGCCGTGCGTACGGCGTCGTCCGCCTCCTCTGGGGAGGCGGCCAGGACGGCGTCGACGGCGACGAGCAGCGGCAGCCGTCCCAGCCGGTTCGCCAGCGCGTCGGTGACGACCTCGGGGCGGTCGTCCCCCACGCACAGCTTGGCGGCGTCGTCCGGGTCCTGCGCCACGGCCGCCACGAGCAGGGTGAGGGCGAGCGTCTCGAACACGGTGCCGTCGACGCTCTGGTAGGGGATCGCCTCGGTGGGCACGGACCTGGCCCGCTGGTCGCACTCGCCCAGCAGTGCGGCGACCCGCTCGACGTACGCCGGGTGGTGGGAGCCGTCGAGGGCCTCTTTCAGCAGGTCGTTCAGTTTCCGCCGGGTGTCGGCCTGGGCGGGGGCCGCCCACTCCACGAGGCCCTCGCAGAGTCGGGTGGCCATGGCCAGTGCGGCCACACCGAGCGCGCCTCCGCCGGCCTCGGCGTCACCCTGCTCGGCGCCATGCTCCGGCCGTCGCGCCGCCGCGAGGACGTGGCCGAGTCCGTGCAGCCGCAGCGACGGCTCGCACTCCACAAGTTTCTCGACGGCGGCGGCCAGATGGTGCTCGTCACTCTTCTTCGAGCGCAGGATCTCCAGGATGTCCAGGTAGTCGGCGCTCTGCCGGATGGTGAGACCGAGACAGGAACAGAGGTACCAGGCAGCGAGCACGGACTCTCCTCGTGTGTCGATGAGGGGTGGTGACGAAGGTGGTCGAACGGCGGTGATCAGACGGAAGCGGTCAGGCGGAGGCGGTCAGGCGGAGGCGGTCAGGCGGAGGCGGTCAGGCGGAGGCGGTCAGGCGGAGGCGGTCAGGCGGAGGCGGTCAGGCGGAGGCGGCGAACGGCGGGTGCGGGGTGAAGAGGGCGCGGCGCAGCCCCTCGGCGAAACGGAGGTTGTCGCCGTCGGGTTCGGCGGGATTGCGGTGGAAGCCGACGGCTCGCTGCATCCACTCGGCGAGTTCGCCGCTCAGCAGCCGCACGGAGGCCCTCTCCAGCGGGCGGGACGCGAGCGCCGCCCAGCCCGCGGGCGACAGTCGTCCGTCGGGGAACTTCGGCTCGGCGGGGGACAGTTCACGGATCGACAGAGATTGGCCGACGCCGGCCCGCAGCGCGATGGCCGCGGCTTCGTAACTGCGGAGACCGAGCAGGAACTTCAGGTCGGCGGCTCTGCCCTCGGCCGTGTCCCGGCCCTTGGGCGCGGAGCGCAGATAGGCGAACACCCGGCGCAGGTCCTGGGGGACCTGGCCGTCCCAGAGCGGTCCCGGGACGGCCCGCGCGGGATCGTCGCCACGCCGGAGGAGCCCCAGCGCGACGCGGGTCCGGACCGCCTCGGGGAACAGGGCGGGCGGCAGCCACAGCGGGTCGATCGGTCTGGCGTCCTCGGCGGGTTCGCCGCTCGCCGTGGGAAGCCCCTCCGCGGCGGCGAGCCAGACGTCCAGGTGGTCCTCCCGGGTGGCCGCGGCGGCCAGCGAGGCGTAGCGCTCCTCGTCGTCGTCCCGCTCCCGTGCGAGGACGGTGAGCAGTGCCTCGACCTCGGGTCGGGTGCCCACCCGGAACACCTCGCTCGCCAGGAACGCCGGATCCGCCAGCAGATCGGAGTCCTCGTCGTCCGCCTCCAGCTCCGCGATGAACGTGCGCGCGGCGTTCAACCGCTGCTCGGCCGCATCCTGCTGCCCCCTCTTCCGCTTGTAGCGGTCGGCGCGGGCGCGGGCCGTCAGTCGTCCGGAGGAGGCGGCGTCGGTCGGTACGGCGGCCTCCGCGTCCCTGGGCCGACCGGTTTCCGTGGCGGTGCGCCAGGCGGCGTCCCCCCATCGCACCCGGGTCAGTACCGCAGGCGCGATCCCCGAGCCGTCGTCGCGGGCGGGCAGCGACCCGGCCGCCTCTTCGGCCGCACCGAGCAGCACTTCCTCGTCGTCCCCTCGGACATGCAGCAGCACTGCCGCGCCGGGGAGCAGCGAGGCGACCGCCCGCATGAGGTCCACGGCAGGACGGACGGCGCCCGCAGCGCAGCCGCGGGGCGCGTCCCAGCACACCACGAACCCCGTGGAGGAACCGTCGGGATGCGCCTTCATGTGCACGTTCCAGCCGTACGGGCGGGAGACCAGGAGGTTCAGCGCGTCCGGGGAGCCCGGGACCTCCGCGCCGTCGCACCGCAGCTCGTACCACTGCCGCCGGGGTAACAGCGCGGTCCCGGCCTCCCGGCGTCCGGGGGGTGTGGTGGCGGGCGCCAGCGGGCCGTACTCCACGCGGTCGAGTTCGTCGGCGAGCCGGGTGTCGGGCCGGTCGGCCAGCACGCCGCGGATCGGGCCCCGGTCGAGGCCCCACAGGACGTCGAGCCGGCACGGGCCCTCGTCGTATACGAGCCGACCCGCGGTGGCCCGCTCCCCCGACACGGCCGGGAACGCCGTGAGTTCCTCGCGCGCCACGGCCTGCGCCGGTGGCCGGAACCGGGCGTCCGGCGCGGACTCGGAGGTGTGGAGCACGGGGAGCCATCCGGGATTGCCCACCTCGTCGCGGGCCCGGGCCAGCGCGTTCTCCACGGAGTCGCCGTCCTTCAGCCCGGCCAGGAACTGCCGGGTCAGCTCGGCCGCCACCTTGTCGTCCACCAGGCCGCGTATGCCGATCACCCACGGGACTCCGCCGTCGACGAGTGTCCCGGCCACGCTGCTCCAGCCGCTCGGCGTGTCGACGGAGCCGGGGCCTCTCTCGGTGGCCGTGTGGCATGCGGCGAGGACGGCGACCTGCACGTTCGCGGCGTGCAGGACGCGGGCGAGGTCGGTCGCGGTCATCAGCTCCAGGTCCTCGCGGCCGCCGGGCCCGGTGAGCACGATGCCGTCGGCGGTGCCGTGGCCGCCGAACACGAACGCCCAGGCCTGGGTGGCGAGGACGTCGCACAGCTGGTCGCGGCTGACGGGGTCCTGGGTCACCACCGGCTCGTAGCGTGTGCCCTGGAGCCGATCGGCCGCCTGCACGGCGCTGATCGCGGAGATGTGCCCGCCGACGCCGGGCTTGCGCTCCTGGAGTCCGAAGCGGCCGTGGCGGTCGACGACGTCCAGCGCGGTGGCCACGACCACCGGCCCGGTCTCACGGGCGAAGGCTTCCGCTTCCGGCGGCCGGAAGGAGCCGACACGCCTGCGCGCCACGGACACCGCCTCGTGGCGGTACAGGAACCGCCGTTCCGGTCCGCCGCCCGCGGTGTTCACCTCCACGGTGCAGATCTCCCAGGGGACGGCGGCCAGTTCGGGGTCGGTGGTCTCGATGCACAGCCGGACTCCGGCCCGCCGCTGCCGAGCGTCCTCCAGGGCGGCCCGGAAGCAGGCGTCGACGGGCTTGGGAAGCAGCGCGCTCCCCATGATGCTCGCCATGTCGGAGTCGGTGACGCCGAGTTCGTCGAACCTCTCCGCGAACTGCCGTACGTTCTCGATGTGAAGCGACCTGCCCGGGACCCGGACCCCGTCCTCCGCCGCGTACACGTCGAAACAGAGCCTCCCGGAACCGCCCCCGGTGTCACCGGTACCGTCCGTCGGGTATGTCCGGACCAGGCGGACGGTGAAGTCCCGGTACTCACAAGGCCTGTTCTGCCCGACCACCGTGCCGTGCCCCCTTGCCCGGGCCTCAGGCCCCGGTGACGTCTTCGGACGGCCGAGGCGAGGCGCGCTCTCGTCCCCCAGATTACGTACCGATGAACAGATTTGTGTGAGAAAGGGTTCTCCTTCACAGGACTGAGACTGGCAGGATGTCCGGGCACCCTCAGCCAGCCGTCTCCGGAGGTGTCAGCGACCGTGCCTTCCAGCCGTTCCGATTCCGGACGCCCCGCCTTTCCCGTCCTGCCGCGTGGCGTCACCGACGCGAGGGTCCGAAAGGCCGTCCACGCCGGGTGGCACAGGCTCTCCGAGGGGACCCGAGCAGCTCTGATCGAGTTCTACGACCGCTCCCACGGTCTGGACAACGACGACTTCCAGGAGGAACTCGCGGAGCTCGTCCACACGCACACAGACCTCCAGGACCTCCTGCCCCAAGGCGAGTTCACCGAGACCTCGGACCCGCGAGGGATCGATATGCCGGCCGAGCCGAACCCGGGGGCGGCCGGGCTCCCGGACCCCTTCGGCAGCGCCAACACCCAACCGCCACCACAACCGCCACCACCGCCGCCGAGCGGCGGGGAGCCCCAGACGCGAAGGTAGGCGACAAGACAAGGAGGAAGGCAGGGGGGAAGATGCCGACCAGTGTCGTCGCGCTCGCCGTGCTGCTCGTCTCCGCCGCACCCGGGTACGTCTACGTCCGTATCGTCGAGGTGCGTCGAGCGCGACGTCGGCGCACCTCGCTCCTGGAACTCGTGGACCTGGTGTGCGTGGGGGCCGCGGGCAGCGCCGTGGGGACGCTGGTGGTGCTGCTGTTCGCGCCGCACTGGACGGCGCTGCTGCCGCTCGAAGGGCTGCTGAAGGGCTCCGCCTACCTCACCGTTCATCCCTGGCAGGCCATCTGGTCGGGTGTCCTGGCGTTCACGATCAGCCTGGGGATCGCGGGGTCGGCCGGGGTGGTGGTCGCCCGCCACAAGGGCACGTCGGTCCGGCATACTCCCTCTCCCCCGCTGCGCAGGGCCGTCGAGCTGACTCCGCCGGGGCATTCGCTGTGGCTGGTGGTGGAGTTGACCGACGGACGGCTGTGGGAGGGGAAGCTGCTGAGCCTCGACGGTGAACGGGACACGCTCGGCGAGGGCGACCTGGTGCTCCAGTGGCCGCTCGCGGTCACCGACCCCGGGCAGGAGCGGCGCCACCACCCGGCCCGGTTCGTGGCGATACCCGGCCCCCAGATCGTCCTCGTCCACGGAGCCGACCTGCCGCCCCAGCCCCCCACACCCATCCCGGAACCGCCCGCCCACCCGGAGCCGCCGGACGCCCACCCGGAGCCGCCGGACGCGACACCGCCCTAGGACCGGCGGGAACGCGGGGAAGGCTGCGGGGCGGGCGGCCCGGACCCATGATCGGTCTCCGTCGGAAGACTACTTCGTCCTCGGCGACCAGGTCGTCATGAGCCCCTGTTTCTGGGGTTCGGAGCCGACCTCGATGGAGATCGACGGCGAGACGGTCACCGTCTGCCACGGGCACCCTGACCGCCGCGCAGCAGGCGAGGCTCCTCGGCCTCGTGCAGGCCTTCGTCGGACGGGCCAAGGCGGCCTTCTACGTCCGCGTGCACAGCCCCGTCGTGTGGATCGAGGTCGACTGCCAGGCCCCGGGCCCGCTCGCGGGCGCGTACGGCGCGACCCAGGGCAGCGGCGCCACGCAGAAGCACGTCCACTCCGTCGTCGCACCCCCAACGGCAACGACTGACAGCGGCGATCTGATCACCGGGCCCGGCCCCCGTCGTCCCGGCCCGGTCTCCCGTCGCGGGAAAGGCGGTATGCCCGCCCCAGCGGGCCGAATCGTCCTGCCCGTTGGGCCCCCGGCCCTGGTGGGTCTATCGTCTGAACTGTGGGCCAGAGCGTTGGAGGGCGGCCGGTGATGCCGCAGGATGAGGCCGTGATCGGCTGTACGGGGAAGGTGCTCGTCGGAACCCGCGGTTCCGCGGGCCCCGGCGAGATCCTGGTGCGGGTCAGGGGCGGTTCCGAGACCTTTCTCGCCTGGTCGGAGGATCCTCTACCCACTGGGGCGACGGTCCTGGTGATCGAATCGCGTGGATGTCGCGAGGTAGTCGTCATCGAGTGGAGGGATCCATTGGACGCGCTCGGCGATCTCGCCGACGCCGACTGAGGAGCAGAAGAGAGATGTTCGGATACCGCGTTCCCGCTCCCGACGAGGCGATGTTGATCTCGGGGGGCCGGCGGGGACTGGGGGGCGCGCCGTTCCGAGTGGTGACGGGACACGGAAAGTTCGTGATCCCGTTCTTCCGCAAGACCCGTTTCCTCACGCTGTCGATGTGCGAGGCCGAGGTCACCGAGACCTGTGTGACCAGGCAGGGCATCGCCCTGCACGTGCGTGCCGTGATCGCGTTCAAGGTCGGCAACGACCACGAGAGCATCATCAACGCCGGGCAGCGATTCCTCTCCGACCAGGACCAGATGTCGGTGCTGACCGGGCGGATCTTCGCCGGGCACCTGCGGGCCATCATCGGCTCGATGACGGTCGAGGAGATCGTCACCGAGCGGCAGAAGCTCGCCGCGGAGGTGCTGGACACCTCCAAGACCGAGATGGCGAAGATCGGTCTGATCGTGGACTCGCTGCAGATCCAGTCGATCGACGACGGCGACGCCGGCTACATCGACGCGATGTCCGCTCCGCACAAGGCGGCCATCCAGCGGCAGGCCCAGATCGCCCAGGCCCAGGCCACCCAGGCGTCGGTCGAGGCCGAGCAGGAAGCGGCCCGCAAGCAGGCCGAGTACGCCCGGCAGACGGCCGTCGTCAAGGCGGCGTACTCGGCCGAGGTGGACCGCGCCCAGGCCCAGGCCGCCCAGGCGGGCCCGCTGGCGCAGGCCCACGCCCAGCAGGAGGTGCTCGCCGCCCAGACCGAGCTGGCGCAGCGCCAGGCCAAGCTGCGCCAGCAGCAGCTGGTGGCCGAGATCGTGAAGCCGGCCGAGGCCGAGGCCGAGCGGATCCGGGTGCTCGCCGCCGCCGACGCGCAGCGCATGAAGATCCAGGCCGAGGCGGCCGCGTCCTACGACCGGGTCGCGCTCGACCGGATGCTGATCGACCAGCTTCCGCAGATCGTGAAGGAGGCGGCCGGCGGCCTCGCCGGCGCCAACGTCAACGTCCTGAACGGCGCGGACGGCCTGGGCGAGATCGCCGCCGGCCTGGTCTCCCAGGGCCTGACGATCCTCGACTCGGTCCGCCAGAACCTGGGCGGCCAGGACTCCGGCGAGGGCCGCGGCCGCCCCGAGAACGGCAACGGCAACGGCAGCGCCCTGCTCCAGTTGCACCCGGGCAAGGACCGCAAGACGGACGACGGCCCGGTGGACGTCGACTAAAGAGCGTGTCTCCTTGATGAGTGGGTCGGTTGATCGGATGTCCCTGGCCGATTGGTGATCACTGAGGCGATGTGGGACCGGATCGGGCCGCGGATGCCTGCAGACCGGGTCCGCGGACGTCGAAGACGTCATCCCGCAGCCGTCCGACCGCCCGGCTTGGACCGAGAGGTCTGCACACAGCGGAACACCGTCGAGCGGTGCGTCAACCGGCTCAAGGCCGCATTCCGACTCGCCGGCATCCTCATCTGGACCCGACGCTGACCAAAGAGACAGAACCCAGGCCCTGTCGGCCAGGGCCCGCCCGAGCGGGCCCGCCCGACCGGGGCCCGCCTCCGCCGTCTCAGCCTCCCACTCCGCCGTCGTCAGCGCAGGGCGCCCTTCGTGGCGTCCGCGATGAAGCCCCGGGCGAAGAACGTGAACATCAGCACCAGCGGGATGACCGACAGGAGCACCCCGGCCATCACCATGCTGTAGTCGGTGGAGTGGCCGGCGTACAACTGGGCCAGCGCCACCTGGAGGGTGAGACGGTCGGGGTTGACCAGCATCACCAACGGCAGGATGTAGTCGTTCCAGGCGGCGATGAACGTGTAGATGCCGAGGAACGCCAGGGCCGGGCGGACGCACGGCAGCACCACGTGCCAGTACAGCCGGAAGAACCCGGCGCCCTCGATGCGGGCGGCGTCCAGCAGTTCGTCGGGGACGCTGGTGGAGGTGTACTGGCGCATCCAGAAGATGCCGAAGGCGTTGGCGGCGGCGGGCACGATGAGCGCCTTGAGCGTGCCCAGCCAGCCCAGCTGCACCATGATCTCGTACTGCGGGATGATCGCCAGCTGGGTCGGCAGGATGTACATCGACAGCAGCACGCCGAAGAGGAACTTCTTGCCGGGGAAGTCGTACTTGGCGAAGGCGAAGGCGGCCAGCGAGTCGAAGAACAGCACCAGCGCCGTCGTACAGACCGCGACGATCACCGTGTTGAAGAGTGAGCCGAAGAAGTCCATCTTGTCGAACAGGTGCTGGATGTTGGTGAGCAGGTGGTCGCCGAACCAGAGTTTCGGCGGGTACCTGTAGATGTCCTGCGAGGTGTTCGTCGCCATGACGACGATCCAGTAGAACGGGAACACCGAGATGACGACGCCGGTCATCAGGACGGCGTGGACGCTGAGCCCCCGCAGGCGTTTACGGTTCCGGCTGTTCACGACCGTCGCTCCTTACGCTGCACCAGGCGCCAGTTGATCAGGACGATGAGCAGGATCAGCAGGAAGAAGGCCCAGACGATGGCGGCGCCGTAGCCGAAGTCGTTGTTGTCGAAGGCCTGGTGGTAGAAGTACAGCAGGGTGGTCATGCCCGCCTGGCCCGGACCACCGGAGTTGGGGTTGGTCGAGGCGTCGCTGTTGAACAGCACCTGGGGTTCGGTGAAGCTCTGCAGTCCGGTGACGGTGGAGACCACCACGGTGAACAGGATGATGGGCCGCAGCAGCGGGATCGTGATGGAGAAGAAGATCCGGACCGGTCCGGCGCCGTCCATCCGTGCGGCCTCGTAGAGCTCCGAGGGGATCGCCTGGAGGCCGGCCAGATAGATGATCGCGTTGTAGCCGGTCCACTGCCAGGTCATCAGCGCGGCGATCACCAGCTTGATCGTCCACTCGTTGCTCAGCCAGGGCACGGCCGACACGTGCAGGGCCCGCAGGATGGCGTTGATCAGGCCGAAGTTGTTGCTGAAGATCGCACCGAAGAAGATCGCGATGGCCACCAGCGAGGTGATGCTGGGGACGAACAGGGCGACCCGGTAGAACGCGGTGAGGCGTTTGGTGGAGTTCACCAGCACCGCGAGCACCAGCGCCATGAAGAGCATCGGCACGGTCGACAGCACCCAGATGACGAGGGTGTTGCGGATGGACAGCCAGAAAATCGGGTCGTCCCACAGGAACCGGAACTGCTGGAACCCGACGAAGTGCATGTCCCCGATGCCGTCCCACTTCTGGAACGCCAGGTACACGGTGTAGATCACCGGGAAGAGCATGAAGACCGAGAAGATCAGGTAGTACGGCGAGATGGCCAGGTACTGCGGCCAGTGTCTGGCGACCTGCCGCCCCGGCCCCCGCCGGGCCCCGGCCGACACCGGCCGGATCCGGGAGGCGCGTCGGCCCGGACCGTGGAGACGGTCCGGGGCCGACTGCCCGGTGGGACCGGTGTCGGATCCGGAGGTCGGTCCGGTGGGAGCCGGGCCGGCTACCGGGCTGGACGACATGTCACTTCACTCCCTGCCGCTGGGCGATCTGCTTGGCCTGGCCGACCGCGTCCTTCCAGGCCTCGTCGGGGTCCTTGCCCTTGGCCTCGATGCTGGTCAGCTCGCTGAAGTAGGGCGCGGAGACCGCCGCGTCGGCCGGGGCCTCGTAGGCCGCGGGGATCTTCTCGGCAGCCGGGCCGAAGATCTCGATGGTCTTCTGGCCTCCGAAGAAGGCGTCGCCGCCGGTCAGCGCCGGCAGCTTGTAGGCGGCCGGGGCGGTCGGGAAGAGGGCCGCGTCGGTGAAGCCGCGGGCCTGGTTCTCCGGGTCCAGGATCCAGCTGATGATCTTGAAGGCTTCCTCGGGGTTGCCGCTGGTCGCGGGGACGGCCAGGAAGGACCCGCCGAGGTTGGACGGCCCGCCCGGCAGACCCGCCACCCGCCACCTGCCCTTGGTGCCGGGCGCGGCGTTGCTGATGTCCAGCGCGTGCCAGGCGGCGCCGATCTCGGTGCCCAGGGAGCCGTTGCCGATCGCGGCGTTCCACGTGTTGTCGTTGATCTTGGCGTCGATGCCGAGGGTGTAGGGCTTCACGGCGGTGGTCCAGGCGGTACGGATGTGGTCCTGGTCGCCGATGAACTTGTTGTTCTGGTCGATGAAGCGCTGGGTGCCCTGGCCGATCATCATCGAGAACACGGAGCCGATGTTGTTGATCAGGTAGGTCTTCGGCACGGCCTTGTGCAGTTCGACGCCGGCCTTGAAGTAGTCGTCCCAGGTGGACAGCTCCGCGGAGACCTTCGCCGGGTCGGTGGGCAGCCCCGCCTCGGCGAAGAGGTCCTCGCGGTAGAACGTGGCGCAGGGGCCGATGTCGATCGGGAAGCCGATCAGCTTGCCGTCCTGCGTGGTGGCCTGCTTCAGCTTCCAGGACAGGTACTGCGGCATCAGCTTGTCCGCGCCGACGGTCTTCAGGTCGACGAAGCGGTCGGCGTTGGGCAGGAAGGAGGCGATGTCCTCGCCCTTGATGCCGGTGATGTCCGGGGCGGACTGGGCGGCTCTGAGGCCGGTGAGCAGCTTGGTCTTGAAGTCGCCGCCGACCACGGAGGTCTTGAGGGTGATGTCGGAGAAGTGCTTCTTGGCGTCCGCGACGACCTTGTCGCTCAGCCCGCCGGACCAGTACCAGAGGCTCAGGTTCTTGCTGTCCTTGCTGCCGCTCGATCCGGAGCCGCCGCCGCACGCTGCGGTGGCGCCGGCCGCGGCGGCCGTCAGTACGGCGGCCTGGAGGAATCGTCTGCGGGAAAGGTCCACTGTCTTCTCCTGGATTTCGGCGAGTTCGGCGGGTAGGGCGAGGTCGGCGGGTACGACGTGTCGGGCATGTCCGACAGGGCCTGCGAGTGCTGGGCCGCGGCGGGGCGCGGCGAGGAGGCCGGGTGGCTGAAGAGCATCGGCGTGGGTGGTAACCCTTCAGCCACCCGGGGTGTGTGACCTGGTCCTCTCAGACGGCGCCGAGCGTCGTGACGGCGGAATACGCCGTTCATCCGCTTCGGCCGACCGGAGTGGGGTCCGGGCCTGGCTCCGAATTACGCAAGAGAGTGCACCCGGTGCGCGGGTTTGACAAGGGTCAAGCAGATATCGAGACAACCATGCGCGACTTTGCTTGAGTTTGGCGAGTTCGCGAGTATGGTCTGCCGCATGCTCCCTGACCGAAGACATCAGCTGATCCTGCGCGCACTGCGTGCGGACGGGCCCACCTCGGTGGTCGCCCTGGCCGAGAAGGTCGGGGCGAGTCAGGCCACGATCCGGCGCGACCTCGCACAACTGGAGGACGAGGGCCTGCTCAAGCGGGTGTACGGCGGCGCCGCCCCCGTCGTGGGCGAGGACGACCCGTTCGCCGACGTGGCCGGCGTCCGGGTCCAGGCGAAGGACGCCCTGGCCCTGTGGTGCGCAAACCTCGTCAGGAACGGCGAGACCGTGCTGCTCGACATCGGCACCACCGCTCACCGGGTGGCCCGCCATCTCCACGGCCGGTCCCTGACCGTGATCACCAGCAACCTCGCCGTCTACGAGGAACTCCAGGACGACAAGGACGTCCAGCTGATCCTGCTGGGCGGCGTGGTGCGGCGCGACTACCGTTCGCTGGTCGGTTTCCTCACCGAGGACAACCTGCGCCAGGTCCACGCCGACCTGCTGTTCCTCGGCACGAGCGGGGTGCGACCCGACGGTCAGGTGCTGGACACCACCGCGGTCGAGGTGCCCGTCAAAAGGGCGATGATCGCCGCCAGCGCCCAGGTGGTCCTGGTGGCGGACGCCGGCAAGTTCCCCGGCACCGGGATGGCCCGGGTGTGCGGTCCCGAGGAGCTCGACGTCGTGGTGACCAACGCGCCCGGGGACGCGAAGACCTGTGATCGACTGCGCGAGGCGGGAGTTGAGGTGGTCGAAGTATGAGACTGACGATCCTGGGCGGCGGCGGCTTCCGGGTCCCGCTGGTCTACCGGGCACTGCTGGGCGACCGCGGCGAGGGGCGCGTCACCGATGTGACCCTGTACGACCTGGACGCCTCCCGGCTGGCCACCATCCGCAAGGTCCTCGCCGACCAGGCGGCCGGGCATCCCGACCCGCCGGCCGTCACCGCCACCACCGATCTGGACGAGGCGGTCACCGGAGCGGACTTCGTGTTCTCCGCCATCCGCGTCGGCGGACTCGCCGGCCGCGCGGCGGACGAACGCATCGCGCTGGCGGAAGGCGTGCTGGGCCAGGAGACCGTCGGCGCGGGCGGCATCTCCTTCGGGCTGCGCACCGTCCCGGTGGCGGTCGGGATCGCCCGCCGCATCGCGGCCCTGGCGCCCGAGGCCTGGGTCATCAACTTCACCAATCCGGCCGGCCTGGTCACCGAGGCGATGACCGCCCACCTCGGGGACCGGGTGATCGGGATCTGCGACTCGCCGGTGGGCCTCGGCCGCCGCGTGGCCGGGGCGCTCGGCGTCGATCCGGCGCGCGTCCGCCTGGACTACGTGGGCCTGAACCACCTGGGCTGGCTGCGCGGCCTGTACGCCGAGGGCCGGGACCTGCTGCCGTCCCTGTTCGCGGACGAGGCCGCGCTGACCTCCTTCGAGGAGGGCAAACTCTTCGGCGCCGATCTGCTGCGCACGCTCGGCGCGCTGCCCAACGAGTACCTGCACTACTACTACTTCAGCCGCGAGTCGGTGCGCTCGGCGGGGGCCGCCGAGCAGACCCGGGGCGCCTTCCTGCACTCCCAGCAGCAGCACTTCTACGACTCCCTGGGCGCCGTCGCCGACGCCCCGCCGGCGTCGCGCGCCGCCTGGAACGCCTGGGACGCGACCCGCCTGGAGCGCGAGGTCACCTACATGGCCGAGAACCGCGAGGCCGTAGGCATGGGGGAACGCGACTCCTGCGATCTGGAGTCGGGCGGCTACGAACAGGTGGCCCTCGCCCTGATGCGTGCCATCGCCCTGGACGAGCGGGCGACCCTCATCCTCAACGTCCGTAACCGCGGCCGGATCCCGGTCCTCGACGACGACGCCGTCATCGAGGTTCCCTGCCATGTGGACGGCAACGGCGCCCACCCCATCGCCGGGGCCCCGCTGCCCGACCACGGCACTGGCCTGGTGTGCTCGGTCAAGGCCGTGGAACGCGCGGTGATCCGGGCCGCCACCACCCGCGATCGCGCGCACGCCATAAGGGCTCTGACCATCCACCCCCTGATCGACTCGTACGCCGTCGCCAAGCGCCTGCTGGACGCCTACCAGCAGCACTTCCCCGAGCTCGCCTACCTGGGCCGCTGACGCGTCCACCCGAGCAACGGCGGCGAGGGGCAGACCCACCACCTATATTCCTTGACACGAATATTCTCTGTCCGGAATACTCGTCGACATGGACGCACTTCTCACCGCGCTCGCCGACCCGGCGCGCTGGCGGCTCGTGAGCCTGCTGGCCGAACGGCCCCGCTCCGTCGGGGTTCTCGCCCAGCTGGCCGAGGCGCGTCAGCCGCAGACGACCAAGCATCTGCAGACCCTTGAGCGGGCCGGCGTCGTCACGTCCCAGCGCACCGGCCAGCGCCGTGTCTACGCGCTGCGGTCCGCCGCCCTGCGGGACCTGGCCGCCGAGCTCAGCCGACTCGCCGACACCGCGGACCGAGCAGACGGCCCCCGCTCGGCCTACGACCGCCATGGGCTCAGCCTCCGGGCGGAGCGGCTGGCCGCCGAGGAGCCGGGGTGGGCCGACGGCCGCTCGTTCAGGTTCCTCCGGTCACTGAAGGGGCGCCCCGAGCTCGTGTGGCGCCACCTGACCGAGCCCGACCTGCTCGCCCGTTGGTGGACACCCGACGACCTGCGCGTCTGCGAGCTCGTCTTCGAGGCGCGAGAGGGCGGGCGGGTCGTCCTGGAGTACCGCGACGCCGAGGACGCCGCCGGCTCCGACCTGGTCGCCGGGCGCGCCGAGGGCGTCGTCCACGAGGTGAGCGCGGGTGAGCGCCTCGTCTACCGGCTCTCCCCGCTGCTTCCCGACGGGGGTCTCGCCTTCACCTCCCACGTCGAGTTCGTCCTCACGCGCACCGGCGCCGGCACGGACCTCGACGTCCTTTACCGGATCACCGACAGCACCGTCGACTCCGCGGACTTCGTCGCCGGCATCGAGACCGGCTTCGGTCAGAGCCTCGACAAGCTGACGGCGACTCTCGCCGCGGAGCTCGACGACACCCACGACACCGGCGCCTCCGACCCCGACTTCGACACCGACATCGACACGGACCCGAGGAGCACGAAATGACCGAGCAGACCGCCGCCCACGGCCGCAGGGTCGTCACCAACATGAGCCTCTCCCTCGACGGCCGCTACGCCGGACCGGACAACCCCCTGGACATGAGCTGGGTGATGCCCTACGCGGTCACCGACGTCGCCCGCGACCATCTGACCAGCCTGTGGGAGCCGGCGACGACGGCCCTGCTCGGCCGGGTCAACGCCGAGGGCTTCCTCGGTTTCTGGCCCACCGTCATCGGCATGGAGGGCGCCGACCCGCGCGACGAGGCCTTCGCGAAGTGGCTCGTCGACACCGACAAGGTGGTGCTCTCCTCCACCCTCGGCGAGGCTCCGTGGGAGCGGACGACGATCGTCGACAAGCCGGCCGCCGAGACGGTCGCGGACCTCAGGGCGACCGAGGGCGGCGACGTTCTCGTGCTCTCCAGCGCGAGCGTCATCAAGGCGCTGCTGGCCGCCGACCAGGTGGACCGGCTCGCGCTCACGGTCTTCCCGGTCTTCCTCGGCGGCGGCCCGCGCCTCTTCGACGACGGCCTGCCCGCGGGGAAGTGGTCGCTGGCCCGTCAGACGGCGGGCGAGCACGGCACATTGGCCCTGGTCTACGACCGGATCCGCTGAACTGCCGCCCTGCGTCGGGTCGCTGCCGGAGCTGTCGACCGGTCGTGCTCGTCAGGGGCCGGCCGCGGGAGCGTACGTGCCCAGCAGGGCCCGGGTCGCCTCATGGCGGGGGGCGTGGAAGACGTCGGCGGTGCGGCCGGACTCCACGACGCGCCCGGCTTCCAGCACGGTGACGGTGTCCGCGCGGTCGGCGATGAGGGGCAGGTCGTGGCTGATGAGGACAAGCGTCATGCCGTGCCGCCCGCGCAGCCCGGTCAGCAGGTCCATGATCGAGCGACCCGTGTCGGGGTCGAGCGCGGACGTGACCTCGTCGCAGATCAGGACGTCGGGCTCGGCGGCCGGCGCTCGTGCGATGGCGACCCGCTGCCGCTGCCCGCCGGACGGCTCGTGCGGGTGGCGGTCGGCGAACGCGGGCTCCAGACCGACCTGTTCGAGGAGTCCGGCCACGCGTGCGGAGACCTCCTGGGCGGGGCAGCGTGGCGCTGGTGTACGTCACCGTGCCGGGGCTGGTGCTGGCGCCGTTCTTCGAGAGCGAGAACGCCTCCGCCACCGATCTGGCGACGCAGCTGCTGATCGCCGCGGTGTTGCAGTTCTTCGACTGCACCCAGAACATCGGCGGCGGCCTGCTGCGCGGCCTGGACGACACCAAGGGCGGCTTCCGGGTCACCCTGGTCGACTACTGGCTCGTCGGCCTCCCGGCCGCCGCGCTCCTCGGCTTCGCCGCCGGCTGGGACACCGTGGGCATCTGGCTGGGCCTCCTCATCGGCCTCGGAACCACCGCACTGCTCCTCCTGCGCCGCTTCAACCACGTCCTCACCCTCCACACCGCGCCCCCGGCGATCGCCACCCCCTGAGGGGTCACGGTCACCCGGGGCGTGGTCGGCCTCTGCGAGGAGGATCCTCCTCCCCCGGCTCCTGCGGCGTACGGGTCGTGAACCCGGGCAGCCGGCGAGCCGCCACCTGCGCGCACAGGCTCAGCCAGGCGGCGGCCAGCAGCCAGCCGCCAAGGACGTCGCTCGGCCAGTGCACGCCGAGGTACACGCGGCTCAGGCCCACGGCGAAGGCCCAGCAGGCGGCCACGGCGCATACCGTCCGGGCCCGGGCGGGCGCCGTCCGCCGCAGCACCGCCCAGGCCAGCAGACCGGCGGCCAGCGCCGAGGTCGTCGTATGGCCGGAGGGGAAGGCGTAGCCGGAGGCGGCCGCCGCCCAGTCGGCGGGGGCCGGACGGGCGCGGGCGAGCAGCTCCATCAGTCCGGAGCGGATGGACTGTCCGGCGAGGAGGACGCCCACGGCGACCGCCACCGACCAGAGCCGCTCCCGAGGCGATCGTCCGGCGATCAACCCGGCCGCGACGGCGATCAGATACGGCCAGGCGCCCCCGCCCGTCATGGTGACCCCGCGTGCCAGCGCCTCGGCCACCGGCGGTCGGTGCGCGAGCGACCAGGCGTGGACGGCGCGGTCGCCCGGCAGGGGGGCGCCCCCGCGCACGGCCACGGCCGTGGCGAGGGCGGCGAACAGCGCGAGGCAGACGCAGGCGAGCAGGAGGGCCATGGCCGCGACCTCTTTCCTGCCGGAACGAGCCCGGTTGACTACAGGTACGTAGACGGTCCAGCGCACTGTAGACGAAAGAGGGTCGAGGAGCGATCGCCCGAAGGGAGGACGGGTCAGGCCCAGGCAGCCACCGGCACGAAGGAGCTGTCCTGCCGGAAGAGGTCCGTGCCGTCCGACTGCTCCACGCTGAGTTGGTAGTTGTAGTGGCGCAGGTAGTAGCCGGGGTAGTTGTACGACTCGAAACGGATCGCACCGCTCGTCGAGCCCGTCCGGGCGATGAACGTGGCGTCCCTGGCGAAGGTCGATGTGCCGTCGTTGGCGTCGAAGCGGCCCCGGAAGGAGTAGTGGCGCAGATAGTTGCCGGAGGCGTCGCGGAAGGAGTAGGCGTTCGCGTCCGCGAGACCCGCCACGACGGTGAAGGTGGACGCCTGCTTCTCGGCGGTGGTGCTGGAGCTGGTCACCACGGGCAGGTTGAGCAGCGCGGACTGCTCCTGCCAGTAGCGGGTGGTGTAGTTGGCGGAGCGCAGGGAGCGCGTGGCGTTCTTCGTGATGGCCGGGCCGCCGGTCACCGTCTCCTTGATCACCGTGAAGTGGCGTGCCGTGCCCGAGATGCCGGGCAGGGCCTTCGGCGCGGTCCAGGTGGCGAAGGTGTCGTAGCTGTCGCTGTAGTAGTAGTTGCCGTCGCCGTAGCCGTCGAAGAAGATCCGCCAGCCGCCGTTGTCGAGCTGGATGACGGACGGGCCCTCGCGGTAGCTGCCCCAGCCCGCCCAGTCGCCGGTCCTGGTGATCGTGTACGGGCCGGCGAGGCTGGACGCGGTGCCGTACTCGATGTACTTCGCCGTCTCGTTCTTGGTGAACGCGTGGTACGTCGAGCCGATCTTCACGATGTACGTGTCGATGTGGTTCGACCCGATGCCGGACAGGGCGACCGGTGAACTCCAGGTGGTGAGCGCGGAGTTGGTGGCCTTCAGCAGATACGGGGTGAAGATCCACTCGTCGCTGGTCACCGAGCAGGAGACGATGACGTTGACGCTGCCGTCGCTGTCGACGAACCACTCCGGCGCCCAGGCGCGGGAGAGGTTCGCGATCGGGACCGTGTAGTCGTACAGGAACGTCCAGTTGACCCGGTCGGAGCTGCGGGCGAAGCCGATGGTGGTGCTGGTGTCCTGCCAGGTGTGGGTGGTGTAGGTGATGTAGTAGTAGCCGTTGGTGTGCTTGAAGACGCTCGCGTCGCGGATGCGGTTGCTGGGCGGGGTGTACGCGGAGGACTGCACCAGTCGGAAGTCGGTGGCGTCGTCGGACTGGTAGACGTTCACCGTGCCGTCGTTGCTGTTGAGGAACGGCACGATGGTGTAGCGGGTGGCCGATCCGGCGGTCGGCGCGGCGGCGAGGGCCGTGCCGAGCAGGCCGGGCGCCTCGCCCAGCACGAGTGCCGCGGCGGGCAGCGCGGCCATCGCACGCAGCAGGGCACGGCGGGACGGAGCGGGGGGACGTGTCGTCATGGTGCGGCTCTCCTACGGCTCAAGGTTCGAAATTCCGAACACAGTTCGGAACATCGATCGGAAGGTAGGGGCGAGACAGGAACACGTCAATCCTTCGCGCAGTAACAGACGATGCCTGCGGGACGGCTGTGGCACGCATCCTGGGCGCGGGGAAACGGTCGCGGACCGTCCGGCCGGCCGAGCGGGTTCCACCCGTACCCTGTGACCATGGACGATGCGTCGATGGTCGGGCTCATGGGGCGGGTCACCGGGGCGATCGGGCCGGGACTCGTGGGCGAGGTGATCGTCCGGGTGCGCGGCGGGGCCGAGCACTTCCTCGCCTACCCGGCGGACGGCACGGGCCGCATCGAGTGCGGCACGGTGGTGATGGTGGTGGAGCACCTGCCGCCCAGAACGGTCTACGTCACCCCGGCATACGACAGTTGAGCCTGCTCCGGCGCAGGTGAGAGCGATTTGGTGCGACTTCGGGAACGTAAGCGTCAAGATTGCAACAAGGATTCCTCGGCGTCTTCAACCTGGACTCGGGCAGGCGCACACTCCCTTCGTTCGGTGCCGACAGGGCACCATCCAAAGGGGGCGTATGCCGATGGTTGTCGGCGTCGTTGCGGGGGCGGCGGTTCTCGCCGTTCTCGTTCTGCTCGGTCTCTTCAAGATGATGTGGCGGGTCGCGGAACCCAACGAGGCACTCGTCATCTCCGGCTCCAACCACCGCACCGAGGGCCTGGAAGCGGGGATGGGCTTTCGTATCGTCACCGGGCGCGGCACGCTGGTGATGCCCGGCGTGCAGGTGGTGCGCAAGCTGTCGCTGGATCTGAACGAGACCGAACTGCATGTGGACTGCGTGACGCACCAGGGCATACCGCTCAAGGTGCGGGGCGTGGTCATCTTCAAGGTGGGCGACGACTTCGTGTCGATCGCCAACGCGGCCCGGCGTTTCCTCGACCAGCAGAAGCTGATGTCGGAGCGGGTGCACAACGTCTTCGCCGGTCATCTGCGGTCCATCGTGGGCGGGTTGACGGTCGAGGACATGATCCGCGACCGGGAGAAGCTCACCGGGCAGACCCGTGCCGCCTGCGGCACGGAGATGGAGAAGCTGGGCCTGATCGTGGACTCCCTGCAGATCCACGAGATCGAGGACCCGACCGGCTACATCCGGAACCTGGCGATGCCGCACGCGGCGGCCGTGCAGCGAGACGCGCGCATCGCCCAGGCGGAGGCGAACCGTCTTGCCACGGAGGCGGAACAGGCTTCGTTCGCGCGGATGGCGGAGGCCACCCGGGACAGCGAGATCCTGCAGGCCGGCTACCAGGCCGAGCGGGACAAGGCGGGCGCCAAGGCCCGTCAGGCGGGGCCTCTCGCCGACGCGGCCGCCCGGCAGGAGGTCGTCGTCCAGGAGACCCGGGTCGCCGAACTCGAGGCGCACCGCAGGGAACAGCAGCTCCAGGCGGACGTCCGCAAGCCCGCGGACGCGAAGGCCTACGAGAAGCGCACGCTCGCCGAGGCCGAGCGCGACGCCCGGATCTCGGCGGCGCAGGCCAAGGCGAAGGAGACCGAGCTCGCGTCCGCCGCCGAGGCGAGCCGGGTCAAGCAGGCCGCCGGCGCCGAGGCCGAGGCGACCAAGTCCCGGGGTGCGGCCACCGCCGCCGCGACCCGGGCCACCGGTGAGGCCGAGGCGGCCGCCGCGCAGGCCAGGGGCTTGGCGGAGGCCGAGGCGACGAAGGCGCAGGGCCTTGCGGAGGCGGAGGCCATCAAGGCCCGGGCCGCCGCGCTGGCCGAGAACCAGGAGGCGGTCGTCGCTCAGCAACTCGCCGAGAACTGGCCGGAGATCGTGCGGGCCGGCGCGTCCGCGTTCGGCAACGTCGACAACATGGTGCTGCTCAACGGCGCGGACGGCATGGCGGACGTGTTCGCCAAGGCGCTCACCATGGGCGGGACGGGACTCGGTCTGGCCCGTCAGCTGCTCGCCTCGATGAACCAGAACGGGCAGGCCCCGCAGGGGACTTCGCCCCTCAACCAGATCGTGAGCCCGCCCTCGGGCCCGCCGTCGCAGCGGGTGCCGGTCGAGGAGAAGTGACCCGGCGGTGAAACGCGGTCACGGGGGCAGCCTCTAAGGTGCCCCCGTGACCGCGTTTACCGATGCAGATGCAGACGTCCCGGGCCGCTTCGGCCCCTCCGCCACGACCGAGGCCGATCCCCACGAGACCGGCCGGGTGCGCACGGAGTACTCCCCCGCGCACGACGGCGACCCCGATCCCGGCGAGATCGTGTGGACCTGGGTGCCCTTCGAGGAGAACGACGGCCGGGGCAAGGACCGCCCGGTGCTCGTCGTCGCCCGGGAGGCGGGCGGCACCTTCCTCGCCGTACAGCTCTCCAGCAAGCGGCATGACAGTGACCGGGACTGGGTGGCGATCGGGACTGGGCCGTGGGACCGGACCGGACGGGACTCCTGGGTGGACGTCGACCGCATCCTGCGGCTCCACGAGGACGGCATGCGCCGCGAGGCCTGCGCGCTGGACCGGATGCGGTTCAACCTGGTCCGACAGCGACTGCATGAGCGCTACGGCTGGACCTGAGAGCCCGTCAGACCCTGAAGCGGGGCGAACGTCTTTTCGAAGGCGCCCCGCACCGCGCCGCCCGGCGTCCGGTCGAGCACTCCGAACACCACATGGTCGAACGTCTGCCCGAACCGCCCGTCGGGGGCGAGCAGGGCCCGGAACGCCCCCGCCACCTGCGCGGGGTCGTTGCGGAACACCCCGCAGCCCCACGCGCCCAGCACCAGGCGCCGATAGCCGTGCGCGGCGGCCGTCTCCAGGACGCGCTCGGCACGGACAACCAGCGCGCGCGGCAGCTCGGACGCACGCTCCGGCGCCGTCCGCAGCACCACGCCCGCGTTGGGCGCGGCGGCCGTCAGAAAGCCGACGGGGTACGGCTCGTCCAGCAGTCGGCCCCGGTCGTCACGGAAGACGGGCACGGCCGGTGAGTGGATGACGCGATCCGAGTAGAACGGGTCGCGGTGGGCGCGGTGGTGGTCGTAGAACTCCCGGGCCGCGAGCAGGCAGGTGTACAGCGCGGAGGCCCGGCACAGGGCCTCCTCCTGCGCCTGGGCGCCGTTGAGATAGCCGCCGCCGGGGTTGCGGGCGGAGGCGAAGTTCAAGGCCGCGACCGGGCCGGTGTCGGCGAGCCGGCGGGCGGCCTCCAAGCTGCTCTCGCCCGTGACCTCGATCAGCGTGTCCGCGACCGGAGCCACCGGCTCGGGCACGGCGACCGGCTCCGGTCCCGCCGTCCGCGTTGCCGCCCGAGCCGCCTCGATCGCCGCCGCGAGGGGCACCTCGCGGCCGTCGGACGCGCGGTAGCCGCCCGCGGCGACGATCCCCTGCGTCTCGCGGGCGATACCGCGCAGTCGCGCGCTCATGGCGCCACCCCCGTGGACTCCATGGTCGCGTGCCGCGCGGTCACTCGCGCCCCGCCCGCCTCCCCCGCCGTGCTCATGCACGCATCGTGAGCGATCCTGGACACCTGGTGCAACAGGGTTTCCAGGGCCGGGTAACGCCGTGCCGACACGCCGAAAACACATAGGAAACAGCTCGAAATCGGCATGGAATGAGCAGGGAATCCAGCATTCCCGGTCCCAAAAGTGCCGTTGTGCACCCTTGTGCGATTCGTTTCGAGGGACTTGGGTGGGACGAGCTATGCCGGTCCAGCCACACCGAGGCCGGACCGGTGGCATGGTGGAATCTCAGGAGGATCCCGACATGTCCGATTCGGTCAGCGACTGTACCGACAGCACCGGAGGTACCGAGCGCCGCACCGCCCTCACCGAAGCCGAGGTGGAGGCCCTGGTCAGGGGCATCTGCTTCAAGACCGGCCCGCCCCGCACCGTCGGGGTCGAGGTGGAATGGCTCGTCCACGAGCTGCGCTCGCCGCAGCTCCCCGTCACAACCGAACGACTCGAAACCGCTTACGCCGCACTGCGCACCGTGCCGCTGAGCTCGCCGCTCACCGTCGAACCAGGCGGCCAGCTGGAACTGAGCTCCCCGCCCGCCGCCTCCCTGATGGAGTGCGTGGGCACCGTCTCCGCCGACCTCGCCGCCGTCCGCGCGGCCCTGGCCGAGCACGGACTCGCCCTCTCCGGCAACGGCACGGACCCCTGGCGCCCACCCCGCCGGTTCCTGCACGAGCCCCGCTACGACGCCATGGAGGCCTGCCTCGACCGCACGGGCCCGGCCGGCCGCGCCATGATGTGTGCCTCGGCCTCCGTGCAGGTCTGCCTGGACGCCGGGTACGAGGAGCCCGGCCCGCTGGGGCACGGACGGCGCTGGTGGCTGTCGCACATGCTCGGCGCGGTGCTGGTGGCGGCCTTCGCCAACTCCCCGCTGCTCGACGGCAACCCCACCGGCTGGCGTTCCACCCGGCAGTTGCTGTGGATGGAGATCGGTGCCGGGCGGGCGGGCGGACCCGTCCTGGACGGCGATCCACGCGCCGCCTGGGCCCGGCATGTGCTGGACGCGCCGGTGATGTGCGTCCGGCGCGACAGCGGGCCGTGGGAGGTGCCCGAGCGGCTCACGTTCCGGGAGTGGACCCGGGCGGGAGAGCCGACCCGGGAGGATCTCGACTACCACCTCACCACCCTGTTCCCGCCGGTCAGACCGCGCGGCCACCTGGAACTGCGCATGATCGACGCGCAGCCCGGCGACGACGGCTGGATCGTCCCGCTCGCCGTGACGGCGGCGCTGTTCGACGACCCGGAGGCGGCCGAGAACGCCTACCGCACCATGAAGCCGCTGGCCGAGCGCGCCCAGCCGCTGCCGGCCCCGCACAATCCGCTGTGGATCGACGCGGCCCGCTACGGGCTGACCGACCCCGAGCTGCACGAGGCCGCCGTCACCTGCTTCACCACGGCGCTGCGGGCCCTGCCCCGTCTCGGCGCCGACGACGGCGTCATGGACGCGGTGAGGGACTACTTCGACCGCTACGTCCTCAAGGGCCGCACCCCCGCCGACGACCAGCTCGACCGCCTGCGCGGCACGGACACCCGCGCGTACGGGAAGGACCTCCGCACATGACCGAGCCCGCACTGGACACCGAGCCCGCGCCGGCCACCGAGCCGGCCGGGGACGCTGCGGCCGCCCCGGACGCGGAGACCCTCCGCGCCCGCGTGCTCGCCTCGCTCACCACGGCCCGCGAGCGCACCACGCTGCTGACGAGCTGCGTGGAGGAGCCGGACCTCACCGCCCAGCACTCCCCGCTGATGTCCCCGCTGGTGTGGGACCTCGCGCACATCGGCAACCAGGAGGAGCTGTGGCTGCTGCGCGCGGTGGCCGGCCACGAGGCGATGCGCCCCGAGATCGACGGCCTGTACGACGCCTTCGAGCACTCGCGCGCCGAACGGCCCTCGCTGCCGCTGCTGCCGCCCGCCGAGGCCCGCCGGTACGCGGCGGAGGTGCGCGGCCGGGTGATGGACGTGCTGGAGTCGGCCGACTTCCAGGGCACCCGGCTGACGGAGGCCGGCTTCGCCTTCGGGATGATCGCCCAGCACGAACAGCAGCACGACGAGACGATGCTGATCACCCATCAGCTCCGCACCGGCCCGCAGGCCCTGACCGCACCCGACCCCGACCCGGTGCCGTTGTTCACCGGCCCGTCCGAAGTCCTCGTCCCCGGCGGCCCGTTCACGATGGGCACGTCCGGCGAACCGTGGGCGCTGGACAACGAACGGCCCGCACACCAGCGGGAGGTGGCAGCCTTCCACATCGACACCACCCCGGTGACGAACGCCGCGTACCAGGCGTTCATCGAGGACGGCGGCTACGACGAGGAGCGCTGGTGGACGAAGGAGGGCTGGGCGCACATCCGCGGGCACGGCATCCACGCCCCGCTGTTCTGGCGGCGCGACGGCGGGCAGTGGCTGCGCCGCCGCTTCGGGGTCACCGAGGTGGTCCCGCCCGACGAGCCGGTGGTGCACGTGTGCTGGTACGAGGCCGACGCCTACGCCCGCTGGGCCGGACGCCGGCTGCCCACCGAGCCCGAGTGGGAGAAGGCGGCCCGCTTCGACCCGGTGACCGGCGGCTCGATGCGCTACCCGTGGGGCGACGCCGATCCCGGCCCCGAGCACGCCAACCTGGGCCAGCGCCATCTGCGCCCGGCCCCGGCCGGCAGCTACCCGGCCGGTGAATCCCCGCTCGGGGTAAGGCAGTTGATCGGCGACGTATGGGAGTGGACGGCCGGCGACTTCCTCCCGTACCCCGGTTTCCGGATGTTCCCGTACAAGGAGTACTCGGAGGTGTTCTTCGGCCCCGAGTACAAGGTGCTGCGCGGCGGTTCGTTCGCGGTGGACCCGGTGGCCTGCCGGGGCACGTTCCGCAACTGGGACTACCCGATCAGGCGGCAGATCTTCTCCGGGTTCCGCACCGCCCGCTCGGCCGGTGCCGCCTGATGTGCCGTCACCTCGCCTATCTGGGCCGCGAGGAGCCACTCGGCCGGCTCCTCGTGGAGCCGCCGCACGGCCTGTACCGCCAGTCGTGGGCACCACGCCGACAGCGGTACGGCACGGTCAACGCCGATGGTTTCGGGGTGGGTTGGTACGCCGAGGGGGATCCGGTGCCGGCGCGTTACCGCCGGGCCGGGCCCATCTGGGCCGACCTGTCCTTCGCCGACCTCGCCCGGGTCGTGCGCAGCCGGGCACTGCTGGCCGCCGTCCGCGACGCGACGCTGGCCGGGGCCGACGCGGAGGCCGCGGCGGCGCCGTACGCGGCCGGGAGCTGGCTGTTCAGCCACAACGGGGCGGTGGCGGGCTGGCCGCGCTCGCTGGAGCCGCTCACCGGCTCCCTGCCCGGCGCCGAGCTGCTGTCGATGGAGGCCCGCAACGACTCGGCGTTCGTGTGGGCGCTGGTCCTGGCCCGGCTGCGCGGCGGGGACACGGAGAGTCAGGCGCTGACGGACACGGTGGTCGAGGTCGCCGCGGCGGCCCCCGGCTCCCGGCTCAACCTGCTCCTCACCAACGGCGAGACCATCACGGCGACCGCCTGGGGCGACACCCTCTGGTATCTGGCGGAGCCCGGCCGGGGCACGGTCGTGGCCTCCGAACCCTACGACGACGATCCGCGCTGGCAGGAGGTCCCCGACCGCACCCTGCTCGCGGCGAGCCGCGCCGACGTCCTGCTCACCCCGCTCAAGGACCCGAGCCCGGACGTGGCATCCGCACCCCGCAAGGAGACCGGCACGTGAGCCCGTTCCAGATCACCCGCACCCTCCCCGAGGACGCCACGGACGCCGCCCTGCGCGCCGACGTCCGGCGCGGCCTGACCGCCACCCCCAAGACTCTGCCGCCCAAGTGGTTCTACGACGCCCACGGCAGCGAGCTGTTCGAGCGGATCACCGAACTGCCCGAGTACTACCCGACCCGCGCCGAGCGCGAGATCCTCGTGGCCCGGGCCGGCGAGATCGCGGCGGCGGCCCGCGCCCGCACCCTCGTCGAGCTCGGCTCGGGCTCCTCGGAGAAGACCCGCTACCTGATCGACGCGCTGACGGAACTGGACACCTATGTGCCCGTCGACGTCAGCGAGAGCGCCCTCACCCAGGCCGGGCAGGCCCTGATCGCCGAACAACCACGGCTGACCGTGCACGCCCTGATCGCCGACTTCACCGCGTGGTTGGCCCTGCCGGACACCCCGGGCCCGCGCCTGGTCGCCTTCCTCGGCGGCACGATCGGCAACCTGTTGCCGGCCGAGCGCGCGGTGTTCCTCGCCTCGGTGCGCGCGCTGCTCGCGCCCGGCGACGCGTTGCTGCTCGGCACGGACCTCGTCAAGGACGAGGGTGTGCTGGTGCGGGCGTACGACGACGCGGCCGGGGTGACGGCCGCGTTCGACAAGAACGTCCTGGCCGTCGTCAACCGTGAACTGGGCGCCGACTTCGACCCCGGCACGTTCGACCACGTCGCGCTCTGGGACCCGGAGCACGAGTGGATCGAGATGCGGCTGCGCTCCCGTACGGCGCAGACCGTGAAGGTGCCCGCGCTCGACCTCGCCGTCGACTTCGCGGTCGGCGAGGAGCTGCGCACCGAGGTGTCGGCGAAGTTCCGGGAGGAGGGCGTACGCGCGGAACTGTCCGCCGCCGGACTGGAGCTGACCCACTGGTGGACCGACGCCCAGGGCCGCTTCGCCCTGTCGCTGAGCACGGTGCGGTGACGGACGGCTCGCGCTCCACGGCAGACTGAGGCACGGTGGAGTGACGCGTGGCACAGCCGTCACGGCGGAGAGGAGCACCCGCATGTCGAACCACACCTACCGGGTCACGGAGATCGTCGGCACGTCGCCCGACAGCGTCGACCAGGCGGTCCGCAACGGGATCAGCCGTGCCTCGCAGACCCTGCGCAACCTGGACTGGTTCGAGGTGACCCAGGTGCGCGGCCAGATCGAGGACGGGCAGATCCAGCACTGGCAGGTGGGCCTGAAGGTCGGTTTCCGGCTGGAGGAGTCCGACTGACGGCTCTCAGGTCCGCCCCTCCCGCTCCTGCGCGGTCTCCAGCGCGGCGGAAGGGGCGGTCCAGCGCGCCCGTACGACGGTGAATCCGGCCCGTTCGGCGTCCGCGCAGACCAACTCGTCGTCGTCGACCAGCACCCGGATCTCCCGGGTGCCGGCGAGCCGCTTGAGGATCTCCAACTTGGTGCGCCGGGCGGGCCTGCGGTCGTCGTTGCGCCGCATGTGGACGCGCCCCTCCGGCAGGCCCTGCGCGGCGAGCCACTCCAGCGTGTCCCGACGGCAGCGCTCGGGACGGCCGGTGAGGTAGACGACCTCGCACTCCTCGGCGTGGGCCAGCGCCAGCGCGATGCCCTCCGGGATCGGCGGGTCCTGCGGCGCGGCCGCGAAGAACGCGGTCCAGTCGCGCGGCGCGCGCTCCAGGAACCGCTGTCGGTGGGCCGTGTCGGCGAGGGTGTTGTCCAGGTCGAACACGGCGAGGGGCCTCTTGCTGCTGTCGGTCACGAAGCTCACCCTAAACAGATCGCCGACCCCGGCAACCTTCCCTCCCCCGGCGCCCACTGCCCTGCGGCAGCAACGACGGCAAGCAGGCACAGTGGACTGGCGGAGGCGGGAGAGCCCATGCGCAACGCGTCGATCTGGACGGCAGCGGTGTTGAGTGCGGCACTGGTGACGGTGGCGGGCCCGGCGGGCGAGGCGTCCGCCGCGCCCAGGACCCTGGTCGTGGCGACGAACGGAAACGATGCGGCGCCCGGCACGCTCGCGAGGCCGCTGCGCACCGTCCAGCGGGCGGTGGACCTGGCCGCGCCCGGCGACGTCATCGCCGTGCGCGGCGGCACCTACACCCTCACCGACAACATCACGATCACCACCTCGGGCACCGCCGCGCAGCCCATCACCCTGGGCGCCTACGGCGGTGAGCGGGTCCGCATCGACGGCGAACAGCTGCCCGCGAGCCACACCCCGGTCGGCGGCAGCATCCCGCGCGCGGAGCGCGGGGCGATCCACCAGGAGGCCGCGTACTGGCGGATCTCGGACCTGGAGATCGTGAACGGCCCGTACGGCGTGTACTGCGACGGCTGCAACGGAAACGTCTTCTCCCGGCTCTCCACCCACGACAACTACGAGTCGGGGTTCCAGCTCCAGGGCGCCTCCGCGAACAACCAGATCCTCGATTTGGACAGTTACGCCAACCGGGATCCGCGCAAGAACGGCGAGAGCGCGGACGGGCTGGCCGTCAAGGAGGGCAGCGGCACGGGAAACGTGGTGCGCGGCGCCCGCCTGTGGAACAACGTCGACGACGGTTTCGACGCCTGGAAGTTCACCTCGCCGATAAGGATCGAGAACACGGTCGCGTACGGGAACGGTTTCAACCGCTGGAACTTCCCGGACTTCGCCGGTGACGGCAACGGGTTCAAGCTGGGCGGGGGCAGTCCGGCGCCGGCGGTGGCGCACACCGTGCAGGGCTCGGTCGCCTTCAAGAACGCGGCGCACGGCTTCACGGACAACGGCAACCCGGGCGCCCTCGCCCTGACCAGGAACACGTCCTACGCGGCCGCGGGCACGGGCTTCGACTTCGACACCTCCGGCGGCAAGGCCCGCCTCACGGGCAACCTCGCGGTGGCCGACGCGCGCGCCTCGGCGCTGGGTTCGGCGACCGTCTCCAGCGGCAACTCCTGGGATCTGGGCGGCACATGGAACGCGTCCTCGGTGCTGAGCACGGACGCCGGGCCGCTCACCGGCGCCCGCGCGGCCGACGGCACGCTGCCGTCCGCCCCGTCGTTCCTGGTCCCGCGCAACGGGGCGGCCGTCGGGGCACGGTTCTGACCCGGCACCGCCGCGCCCCGAGGCCTGACCGCGATGCCGTACACCGGGTGGCACTGGTGGCGCTGCGCCCGTCGAGGAATCCTGCGGGCCACCAGGCGTTGAACCCGGTATGAGTTCCGTGATCGCCTCGGCCCGCTTCTCCGTCCTCGACCGCTCCCGCGTCCGCGAGGGGCACACCGCCGCCCAGGCGCTGCGGGACAGCGTGGCGCTGGCGCAGGAGGCCGAGCGCCTCGGCTACCACCGGTTCTGGGTCTCCGAGCACCATGGCGTGCCCGGTGTGGCGGGTTCGGCGCCCACCGTGCTCGCGGCCGCCGTGGCCGGGGCGACGCGCACGATTCGCGTGGGGACCGGAGGGGTGATGCTGCCCAACCATCGGCCGCTGGTCGTGGCCGAGCAGTTCGGCGTGCTGGAATCGCTCTTCCCCGGCCGGATCGACATGGGCCTGGGCCGCTCGGTGGGCTTCACCGACGGGGTGCGCCGGGCGCTCGGCCGGGACAAGGACGACGCCGACGACTTCGCGGCCCAGCTGGAGGAACTGCTCGGCTGGTTCCGGGGCGCCTCCCCGACCCGGGTGCACGCGTACCCGGCTCAGGGCCTGACCGTGCCGCCGTTCGTACTGGCGATGGGTGAGGGCGCGGAGATCGCCGCCCGCGCGGGGCTGCCGATGGTCATCGGCGATCTGCGCGACAGGGAGAAGATGCGGCGGGGCATCGATCACTACCGCACCCGTTTCCGGCCCTCCGCCTGGGCGGCGGAACCCCATGTCGTCATCTCCGGGACGATCGCCGTGGCCGCGACCCCCGAGGCGGCCCGGCGGCTGCTGATCCCGGAGGCCTGGTCGATGGCGCACTCGCGCACCCGGGGAGCCTTCCCCCCGCTGCCGCCCGCGGAGGAGGCCGAGGCCCGCACGATGACCGCGAAGGAGCGCGGCTTCTACGAGTCCGGCCTGACCGGTCACCTCGCGGGCGCCGAGGAGCAGGTCGCCCACGAACTGGAGACGGTGCTGAAGGAGACGGGAGCGCAGGAGGTCCTGGTCACGACGAGCACGTACGACCGTGCGGCGCTCCTGGACTCCTACCGCCGGCTGGCCGCCATCGTGCACAGCGAGCGGAGCGGCAGCCGACCGCCGCTGTCCCCGGACAGGTCCTAGGGCGCGTTTCGAAAGTCCCGTCTGGCCCGCGACGCCTGGCACGGCGCCTCGCCGCGTTGTCGGGATCGTCCGCGTACGCCCAGTACGCGGACGACCCTCCGCCTTGCGATGCACCGCACCAGACGCCGCGGGCCCCGCCCTCCGGGCGGACGACGCTACTTTCGAAACACGCCCTAGTAGCGTCAGGGACTGGTGCGGTGGCTGCCGTTAAGGGGCAGTGCCGAGGTGAGGCCGAGTGCGGCGGCGCAGACCGGGCCGAGGACCCGGGTGCGCCAGGCACCGAGGGCAAGGACGATCCACCCGGCGAGGATGGCGAGGTTCAGCGTGGCGAAGACGTGGAAGGCGCCGTAGCCGGCGGAGACCGCTTCGGTGGCGGGTCCGACCCCTTGGGAACGCACCAGTGACAAGGCCAGATGGTCCACCCCCGCGTGGAAGGCACGGGCGAACAGTCCGAACATCCCCAGGGCCCCGCCCCACAGCCCCCAACCGGCGCTGCGGGTGCCGATCCTTGCAGCCACCACGGCCACGGCGGGCCAGAGGAGCAGGTTGCCCGCGGCAAAGAGACCGTATGCGGTGGCCATCAGGGTGGGGTGCCGCTCGTACGCGACGAGTTGATCGGGGTAGAAGAAATGGAAGCGGGCCCGCAACAACGCGCCGGTCCGCATCAGGAGTGGGCCGAGCACCATGGCGGTGCCGCCCACTCAACGTCCGGGGAAGCCGGTGGCCTCCCACCGCTCCACAGGGAGCGCGCCACGCAGTCGTTTCAGAAGTGACATCAACGGGCCTCAGACGACGTCGAATTCGTTGCCCTCGGGGTCCTGCATGGCGGCGGCGTAGAGCCCCATGTTCGGCTCGTCCTTGATTCGCAGCACGGTGGCACCAGCTTTGACCAGCCGTTCCACCGTAGCGTTGACCCGCTGTATGCGGACGTCCAGTGGGACGTCACGGCCCCCACCGACCTTCAGGTCGAAGTGCCACCGGTTCTTGGCGATCTTCGGCTCCGGAACCTCCTGGAACCACACCCTCGGTCCACGTCCCGCGGGATCGATGATCGACTCCGGAATGTCCCCGGCACCGGCCGGCAGCTCTGCCTCGGGCACCCCCATGGCCGCCCAGTAGGCACGCCAGGTGGCGTGCCCGCTCGGCGGAGGCTCAGGCACGTAGCCAAGGGCCTCGGCCCAGAAGGTCACCATTCCCTGCGGCTCGGAGCAGTCGATCGTCAGCTGCACTGTCATCTCCATGCTCAGAGCATCCCAGGCAGGTCTGACAGAAGATCCACCTTCGCAACAGGCCCTTGGAGAGGTTGAGGTGGTCGGCTCGGGGTCAGCTGGCAGAACGTCACTACGATCACGGGCCATGGAGTGGCTCGAGCGCACCGCGAAGCTGAGGCAGTGGACGAGGAGCGGGACACGTGCTCCGCACAAGCCGTTACTGCTCCTGTATGCCCTCGGCCGGTTCCAGGAGGATGCCGACGGCGGGCTGCGCTACAGCGCGGTGGAAGAGGACCTGCAGCGGCTGTTGACCGAGTACGGGCCGCCGAACAGGACGACGCCCGCCTATCCGTTCCACCACCTGGTCAGCGACGGTGTCTGGGAAGTGCGTACTGATCGCGGGCCGGGCAGTCCCGGGACCGGGGTGCGGGATCTTCGGGAAACGCGTGCCACCGGGCAGCTCGCGTCGGATCTGCGGGCAGCGTTGCGACGCGACCCGTCGCTCCTCGGCAGGATCGCGCGGCTGTTGCTCGATCTGCACTTCCCGCCCTCGCTTCACAGCGAACTGTGCGAAGCCGCCGGCCTGGAGCTGGAGCCGACGGAGACCGAGCAGCTCTCGGCCGTGAGACGACAGCGAGACCGGCGGATGCGGGAACTGGTGCTGACCGCCTACGAGTACCGGTGCGCCTTCTGCGGTTACGACGGCAGGATCGGCGCGGTGCCCGTGGGGCTGGAGGCGGCGCACGTGCGTTGGTGGGCGTTCGACGGGCCCGACGCCGTCGAGAACGGGCTGTGCCTGTGCTCACTGCACCACAGGCTCTTCGACAAGGGCGTCCTCGGTGTCGGCGACGGGCACCGCATCCTGGTGTCGCAACGTTTCGTGGGCCACAGCTCCGCTGCCCGCGAGCACGTCATAGCGCTCGCCGGCCGTCCGCTCGTCGGCCCCCAGCCGGGTGCCCGCCCGGTCGCGGCCGCCCACCGCGACTGGCACACCAGCCAGGTCTTCCACGGCAGTCCACGCCCGGCCACCGCTGTCTGATCACCTGGTCGGCACCGGCGTCAGGGGCGCGGTCGGACGCCCACGGCTGTGGCTGAGCGTGGCGGTTGACGCCGGCGGTCACCCGTGGGTCAGGCCCAGGCCCAACAGGCTCGCCCGTGGGTCAGGCCCAACAGGCGCCTGGAGAAGCCGCAGATGTCCGACCGCACCCGGAGTGGGTGTCAGGTCCGTGTCCAAGGGCGGAGTTTGTCAGGGTTCAGTACGGCCCAGATGTGTGTGATCCGGTTGTCCGCAATGCCGAACGCCAGGACCGACATGGTGTTGCCGTCCAGTTGGGCCGTCAGACCGGGCTGGCCGTTGACCGTGGTCTCCAGGATCGTCACGCCGGGGACGGCTTGGGAGCGTTCGGCGAGGAAGCGTGCGATCTGTTCGGCTCCCTCCACCGGGCGGAGGGAGGCGGGGACGAGTCCGCCGCCGTCGCCGGTCGCCGTGGCGTCGGGTGCCAGCAGGCCGATGAGGGCGTCGATGTCCTGGGCCTCCCATGCCTGCTTGAAGGCTCTGACGATGTCGGCGCGTCGGGCCGTCGGGGTCGGGTGGGGCTGCGCCGCGTGAAGGCGGCGGCGGGCCGACGCGGCGAGTTGACGGCATGCCGCCGGGGTACGGCCGACGATCTCGGCCACTTCGGCGAAGGAGTAGCGGAAGACGTCGTGCAGGACGAACGCCACGCGCTCGGCCGGGGTCATCGAGTCGAGCACGACGAGGAAGGCCATGTTGATCGACTCGTCGAGGGTGACCCGGTCGGCCGGGTCGACGGTGGCGCCGCCCCACCGCCCACTGATCCACTCCGTACCGTCGGGCAGCGGTTCCGGGATCCATTCGCCGACGTAGCGCTCGCGCCTGGCCCGTGCCGAGCCGAGCAGGTCGAGGCAGATTCGACTGGCGACGGTCGTCAGCCAACCGCCCGGGGACGCGATGTCCTCCCGCTGTCGTGGGGTCATGGCGTACCAGCGTGCGTAGGTCTCCTGGACGACGTCCTCGGCTTCGGCCACCGAGCCGAGGAGCCGGTACGCGAGACTGATCAGCTGATGACGCTCGTTCTCGAGCATGCTCAGGCCCGGGTCGGACGGACTGGCTGCTGGCCCTGATGGGGTGGTCATGGTGTGGACGGCTCCCTCGGTCGCATGTGGCCTCACCGGTCCGACGAAACAGCGCACCGAAGTGTGAGGTCGGGACGCCGCCTCACACTCCGTTCGTCGCACTGGACCGGAGCATGGCCTTGCAGAGGGCGTCGTGTTCGGGGGAGGCGGGGAGGGGGCCGCGGGCCGGCGCCTCGAAGGACTGGATCAGGAGGGCGACGACGCGGCGCCAGGCGTCGGGAGCGGCGTCGCGGCAGGCGTAGACGACGCCGAGGTTGGCCATGTGGATCAGGACCAGGTCCGAGGGGTCGAAGTCCTCGCGCAGGCGGCCTGTCGCCTTGGCGCGGCCGATGAGCCGCACCATGCCCTCGTACGCCTCGTCGCGGCGCCGCTCCATGGCCTTGGCGGTGGGGAAGGTCATGGTCAGGACGTCGGCGAAGCCGTTGTCGGCGGCCTGCATCGCGCAGGCGGTCTCGATGCAGCCGGTGAACCCGTGCCAGGGGTCGGGGTCCTCGAGGGCGGTGGCGACCAGGTCGGCGTAGGCGTCCATGCGGTCGGCGAAGACGGCGGCGACCAGTTCCTCCTTCGTGGGGAAGCGGCGGAACATGGTGGCGATCCCCACTCCCGCCTCGCGGGCGACGGAGGCCATGGAGGCGTTCAGTCCCTCGCGCGCGAACACGGTGCGCGCGGCGGTGATGATCCGGCCCCGGTTGCGCTCGGCGTCGCTGCGCAGCGGCTGGGCGGCGGGGTCGTCGGAGGGCTGGGCGCCTGGGGTCATACCGACCATTCCAGCAATCGGAGCATCCTATCCATTTTCTCTCTTCAGGGATGGCAGTACAGCCGGCACGCCATTCTCATTCGATACGATCGGAAACTCTTCGAAACATTCGGAGCGGGGAAGCCTCATAGGCGATCTCAATATCGGCGATGTTGGCGATCAATTCCAAATCCTGCTCCCTCCTAGGCCCGTCTACCAGGCAATACACATACCCAAGCCGATCACTTAATGAGTGAATGTTTCGGGATCATCGCCGAAAGCATTGACAGCTGGCAGGGCCATATCAAAACTGTGTGCCGTCGCGCCTGTTGGCTCCCATCGGCCCCACGAGGACGAGGAGGAAGCACGCAAATGAACGACGCACCCGCACCCGCACCCGCACCCGCACCCGCACCCGCACCCGCACCCGCACACCCGACGAACCGCGGTCACCCCCGTTTCGGGCCGCTCAACCGCTTCAGGCTGTTCATCAGCGGTGTCTGCGCCACCGTGCTGGTCGCCGTGGCCGCGATGGCCCTGCCCGGCACGGCCCACGCCGACACGGTCATCACCACGAACCAGACCGGCACCGACAGCGGCTACTACTACTCGTTCTGGACGGACTCGCCGGGCACTGTCTCCATGAACCTGGCCTCCGGCGGCAACTACAGCACCTCCTGGAGGAACACCGGGAACTTCGTCGCAGGCAAGGGCTGGAGCAACGGCGGGCGCAGGAGTGTGACCTACTCGGGCACCTTCAACCCGTCCGGCAACGCCTACCTGGCTCTCTACGGGTGGACGGCGAACCCTCTCGTCGAGTACTACATCGTCGACAACTGGGGCACCTACCGGCCCACGGGAACGTACAAGGGCACCGTCACCAGCGACGGCGGCACGTACGACATCTACAAGACGACGCGGTACAACGCCCCGTCCGTCGAGGGCAATCGCACCTTCGACCAGTACTGGAGTGTCCGGCAGTCGAAGAGGACCGGCGGAACCATCACCACCGGCAACCACTTCGACGCGTGGGCACGGGCCGGGATGCCCCTGGGCAGCTTCAACTACTACATGATCATGGCGACGGAGGGCTACCAGAGCAGCGGCAACTCCAACATCACCGTCGGTGGGACCGGTTCAGGGGGCGGCGGAGGTGGGGGCGGGGGCGGCAGCAGTTGTTCGGCGGCCCTTTCCGCGGGACAGCAGTGGGGCGACCGCTACAACCTCAACGTCGCCGTCACCGGCTCCAGCAACTGGACCGTCACCATGAACATCCCCTCCCCCGCGAAAGTCCTCTCCACCTGGAACATCACCGCCGCCTACCCCAACACCCAAGTCCTCACCGCCAAACCCAACGGCAACGGCAACAACTGGGGCGTCACCATCCAGCCCAACGGCAACTGGACCTGGCCCACCGTCTCCTGCACCGCGAGCTGAAGCACTGTCTCGAGCTGAGCCGCTGTCTTGAGTCGAGCCGCTGTCTTGAGTCGAGCCGCTGATCTGTCGGCCTCGGACTCCTCGTCCGGGGCCGTTCGCGTGGGCGGAGCCGGTCAGCGGGTGGCCGCCGAGATGCCGGGCGTTCGAGGCCGCGGCGCCCCGGGATCTGCGTGGACGACCGTGATGTGGCGGTCGGGGCCGGGCGCGGGCGTCTCCAGTTCGTCGAGGACGGCGACGGCCAGGTCCTCGGCGCTGATCCACGAGCGGCCGTCGGCGGCCGTGAGCAGGGTGTCCGTGCCGCGCAGGTAGCGGCCGGTGCGTTCACCGGGTTCGAGCAGGGCCGGCGGGCTGAGGTAGACCCAGTCGGCGTCGGGGTGGGCCTGGCAGGTCCGCAGCTGAGCGATTCCGGCGGCGGCCACGGCCTTCGACTCGGCGGACACGTACGCGGGGTTGTCGGCGACCAGGAGATCGGGGTCGTCGGGGCTGCGCAACGCGCCGGCGCCGCCGACCACGAGGACGCGCGTCCCGAGCTGTGCCGCACTGTCCAGGACGGTACGGGTGACGCCGACCAGGAACTCCTGGTCGACCGGTTCCGTCCGCACGGTCAACACCACGGCATCCACCGCCTCCCCTCTCTCCACCGCATGCACCGCAAGGCGCGACAACGCCCCGCGTACGGCGCGGGGGTCGCGGGCGTCGACCGCGACCGGCGTCACGCCCGGATCCTCACTCGCCGGCTTCCGGGACAGGGCCGGCACCCGATGTCCGCGTGCGCGGGCCTCGGCGATCACCCGGCTGCCGACCATCCCGGTGGCGCCGAGCACGGCGATCGTCATCCCTGTACCTGTACCTGTACCTGTCCTCATCGGTTCCGTGTTCCTCTCAGGTTCGGGGCGTTGAGCTGTGCCGCGAGCAACGCGGCCAGGGCGAGGACGAAACCGACGCTCTGCGGCAGGCTCAGCGACTCGCCCAGCGCGATGCCCACGACCGTGGCGACCAGCGGCGACAGCAGCACCAGCGGTGCGGACGCGCCGACCGGCAGCGTGGCGATCCCCCGGGACCACAGGGTGTGCGCGATCAGCCCTCCCACGGTGCCGAGCCACAGGTAGCCGCCGACCGCTCCGGCGTCGAGCCGCGGCGGCGCCCCCTCGATCGCGAAGGTCAGCGGAAGCAACAGCAGCCCGCCGGATGCCAGTTGCCAGCCGGCCAGGGTCAGGGGTCCGACCCCCGCGGGACGCCCCCAGCGTTTGAGGAGGACGATGCCGGCGGCCATGGCCGCCGTACCGCCGAGGCCGGCGAGCACCCCCACGGCGTCCAGCCGGGCCTGAGGCCCGAGCACCACGAGTCCGACGCCGGCCACGCCGATCACACCCCAGGTGAGCCGCCAGACCGTCGGCCGGTCGTGGAGCGCCGCGACGGCCAGCCCGGCGACCAGCAGCGGCTGGGCCGCGCCGAGGGTGGCGGCGACTCCGCCGGGGAGTCGTTCGGCCGCCAGGAACAACAGGGGGTACAGGGCACCGATGTTGAGCACGCCGAGGACGGCGGCCTTCCACCACCAGTCCCCGCGCGGGAGGACGCGGGTGATCGCCAGGGCGAGCAGCCCGGCGGGCAGGGCGCGCATCAGCCCGGAGAACAACGGGTGCCCGGCCGGCAGCAGTTCGGTGGTCACGGCGTACGTGGTGCCCCAGGAGGCGGGGGCGAGTGCGGTCAGCGCGACGGTCGTCGCCCGCCGGCCGGACGCGGCCCGCAGCGGTGAACTCCCGGTCGGAGTCAGGGTCTGCATCTTCTGCATGTGCTGCGTGTTCTGCATGTGCTGCGTGTTCTGCATGTTCTGCATGTGCTGAAGTCTCGGCAGTCGCGGCCATGAATCCAAAGCATGCTTGTCATGGCAGCCATGAACGACAACGATTGATCGCGTGGACCTTCAACAGATGCGGTACGTCGTCGCCGTGGCCGAGACCAGCAACTTCACCCGCGCCGCGGAGCGCTGCTCGGTGGTGCAGTCGTCGCTCAGTCATCGGATCGCCGACCTGGAACGGGAGTTGGGGGTGAGGCTGTTCGCCCGCTCCAGCCGGCGCGTCGAGCTGACCAGCGCCGGAACGGCGTTCCTCGTCGGCGCACGGGAGTGTCTGGCCGCCGCCGACCGCGCGGTCGCCGACGCCGCCGCCGCGACCGGCGTGGTGCGGGGCCGGCTCGCCGTCGGCGTGATCGTGACGACGGCCGCCGTCGACGTCCCCGAGCTGCTGCAGCGATATCGCGCCCAGCACCCGGACGTCCGGGTGGTGCTGCGTTCCGGTCGCAGCGACGAGTTGGCGGCGGCGATCCGCAGCGGCGATCTGGACCTCGCCTTCCTCGGCCTGCCGGAGGGCGGGCGGCCGCCCGGGGTGGAGACCGTCGTCCTCGATCACGACGAGCACGTTCTGGTGGTGCCGGCCGGGCATCGGCTGGCGGGCGCGGTCCGGGTCGCGCTGCGGGACACCGCTGAGGAGACGTTCGTGGACTTCGTGGGCGGGACTCCGGCCCGGGCCCAGTCCGACCAGGCGTTCGCCGCCGCGGGCCTGGTCCGGGACGTCGCGTACGAGGCCGGCGTCGTCGAGCTGATCACCCGGCTGGTCGCGCGCGGGCTCGGCATCGCGCTGCTGCCGTCGGCGTTCATCCGGCCGCTGGCGGCCGACGACCCCGAGCTGGCGCTGGTCCCGGTGACCGACGGGCCGCATCGCGTCGAGTACCTGGCGTGGAGCCGGTTCAACCCCAGCCCGGCCACCCGCGCGATGCTCGACGTCCTCGGCGTCAGAGCACCGTAGCCATCGGACGTCGTAGACATCGGACCGTCGTAGACATCGGACCGTCGTGGACGGACCGCCGTCGACAGGCCGTCGTCGACCGCGGCCCGATCTGCGCGACCGCCCCGCTGCCACGCCACCGCAGGTCCACCGAAGCCCCGACGAAAAGGAACGGACCGTCACCTTCCAGCTGTGGCACTGGCACGAGGACGGCGAGCACTACGACCTGGAGCACTTCCAGCTGTTGCCGGCGGACGGGGACTGGCGCGTCCGGGTCCGCCGGACCAGCTACTGGGCGCTCGGCCGGGACCGGCTGGCCGGGCTTGTGGCCGAGGCCGCATTCGTGGCTCCCGAGTGGCGGGCGCCGTCGGAGACGGGCTTTTTCCAGCCATTGCTCGTGGCGCGCTCCGTCGCGTAGTCGTCGTGCCGGCGGAACAGACTGCTGGGCCACCACATCCAGCGGCCCACGTCCAGGGTGAGCGCGGTGACCAGGACCGAGCGGACGATCAAGGTGTCCAGCAGGACGCCGAACGCGACCGCGAAGCCGAGTTCGGCCGCGAACACCAGCGGGAGTGAGGCCATCGCCGCGAAGGTGCCGGCCAGGACCAGCCCCGCCGAGGTGATGACGCCTCCGGTCGCGGACAGGCCGGTCAGCGCGCCGCGCCGGGTGCCGTGCAGCAGTGCCTCTTCGCGGACCCGGGTGACGAGGAAGATGTTGTAGTCGATGCCGAGGGCGACCAGGAACACGAACGTCAGGAGCGGGAACGACGCTTCCGCCCCGGCGAAGCCGAACACGTGGTCGAACACCAGGCTGCTGACGCCGAGGGCCGCGCCGAACGACAGCACCACTGTCGCCATGAGCAGCAGCGGTGCGACGAGCGCCCGCAGCAGCAGCGCCAGGACCAGGAACACCACGAGCAGCACGATGGGGATGATCACCTCGGAGTCCCGGGCGGCCGCTTTCTGTGTGTCGAGCGCGACCGCCGTGGTGCCGCCGACCTGCGCGTCCGCGCCCTCGACCGCGTGGACGGCGGTTCTGGCCTGCTCGACGGTGCGCATCGCGGCCGTGCTGCTGGGATCGTCCGCGAGCTCCCCCAGCATGAGGGCGTCGCCGTCCTTGAGCGTCGGCGTCGAGACGGCGGCGACTCCCGGGACGTCGGCGAGGGCGGCCCGCACCCGCTCGGCCTGCTCCGCGGACGCGGCCCTGGCCACGACGTAGACGGGGTCGCCCGACCCTGCCGGGAAGTGCCTGGCCTGGATCTCCTCGCCGACGGCCGTCTGTGGTGTGCCGGTGAACTGATCCTTGCTGGAGAGCCCGTCGGCCTTCAGCCCGAACACCCCGACCGCCATGACGCCCAGGGCGAGCGCGGTGCCGATCCACACGAGTCGGGGCCGACCGGAGACGGCGGTGCCGACCCGGGTCCAGACACCGCCGTCCGCGCCGTCAGCGCCGTCCGCGCCCTCACTGTCCGCGCCCTCGCCGGCCGCCCCTTGGGCCGGCTTCACGGGCCAGAAGATCCAGCGGCCGCAGATGACCAGCAGGGCGGGCATCAGGGTGACCATGGCGAGCAGCCCGACGAGGATGCCGACGGCGCAGGCCGGACCTAGTCCCTGGGTGGAGTTCAGGGTGGCCAGCATCAGCAGCGTCAGGCTCACCGCGACGGTCGCGGCGCTGGCGAGGATCGCCGGGCCGGAGCGGTACAGGGCCTGCGCCATCGCCTCGTGCCGGTCGTCGTGCCGCCGTAGTTCCTCCCGGTAGCGCGAGGTGAGCAGCAGGGCGTAGTCGGTGGCGGCGCCGAACACCAGCACGGTCAGGATGAAGCCGGTCTGTTTGTTGACGGTGAGTCCGGCGTTCTTCGCCAGCAGGTAGATCACCGCCTCCGAGGTGACCAGAGCGCCGCCCACGGTCAGCAGCGGCAGCAGGGGCAGCACCGGGCTGCGGTAGGTGAGCAGCAGGATGACGACCACCACGGACGCGGTGATCGCCGTCAGGCTGCCTCCCGAGCTGAAGGCCTTGATCGAGTCGGAGGCGTGACCGGCCGGTCCGGTGACGTGGAACCCGAGGCCGTCGGCGTTCTTCTCGCCGACCTCGGTGAGCGCGTCGACGACCTTGCCGATCCCTTCCCAGCCCGTCCTGTCCTTGTGCACCTGGACCACGGTCTGGACGGCCTCGCCGTCCTGCGACGTCATCGGGCCCTGCGGCCGCCCCACGACGTTCTCGACGCCCTTGAAGGCTTCGGCGTCGGCCCGCGCCTTGCTCAGGTCGGCCGGGGTGACGCCCCCGGGCCGGTCGTAGATCACGATCGCGGGGACGGTGTCGTCGGGCCGGAACCTCTCGGCCCGCTCGACGACCTCGGTCGACTCGGCGTTGCCGGGCAGCCAGGCGGAGTTGTCGTTCTCCTCGACGTCGCCGAGCCGGCCCGCCAGCAGGACGGCCGGGACCAGCAGGGCCGCCCACAGGGCGAGGACGACCCACTTCGTCACTCTGCCGCTGGGCAGGGACGCCATTGTCCGCATCATGTGGATCCCCCCGGTGTTCAGTTGACGTGAGCGAGCTTGTCGGGGTTGGCGACGGTGTAGATCCCGCACACCTGATCGCCGTCCGGTGTGAGGTCGAGGACCATGACGGCGTAGGGGGTGTCGCCGGCGAACAGCAGTGCCGACGGGTCGCCGTTGACCCTGCGGTAGACGACGTCGAGGCCCTGGCCGGAGCGAGGGGCGAGCGCGGCGAACAGGCGGGCGACCTTGTCCCGGCCGTGGACCGGACGCAGGCTCGCCGTCCGGGTGCGGCCTCCGCCGTCGCTCCACAGGGTCACGTCCGGCGCGAGGATCCGCAGGAGGGCGTCCAGGTCGCCGCCGAGCGCGGCGGCCAGGAACCGTTCGGTCACCTGCTGCCGGACGTGCGGGGCGGGCTCGTAGCGGGGGCGCCGGGCCTGGACGTGCTCGCGGGCGCGGTGGGCGAGCTGACGGATCGCCGAGGGGCTGCGGCCGAGGATGTCCGCGATCTCGGTGTGGGCGTAGCCGAAGACCTCGTGCAGGACGAACACCCCGCGTTCCAGCGGTGTGAGCGTCTCCAGGACGACCAGCAGCGCCATCGACACCGACTCGGCGTGCACCGCCGCGTCGGCCGCGTCGTCGCCGACGGGAGTGTCCGTGAGGGGGCCGACGAGCGGCTCGGGCAGCCACGGCCCGACGTAGGTCTCACGGCGGCGGCTGACGGCGGCCCGGTGGGCGAGGGCCCGGTTCACCGCGATCCGCACCAGGTAGGCGCGCGGGTGCTCGATCGGCTCGGCGCCCGGCTCCCGGTTCCTGGCCGCCCACGCCAGCCATGTCTCCTGCAGCACGTCCTCGGTGTCGGCGACGCTGCCGAGCATGTTGTAGACGATGGAGAAGAGCAGCTCACGGTGGTCGTCGAAAGCCGCCTGCGGATCTGGCGGAGAGTGGGACATCGCTGGGCCTCCCGTCACGGATGCGGTCCGTCGCGGACGCATTCCATCGCTGATGCAGTCCGCACTGAGAGGGATCCCGGCCCCCGGAGTGTGACATCCACCCGGAGAATGTGATCTACGTCTCTCCCGCCGGGGCCTGCCTCCTGAACGCCCACTCCGCCTTCGGCTCCATCACACACCGGAAGACCCGCCGGACGGGCGGTGTGCACAGCAGGGTCACGGTCAGGGCTGCGGCGAGGGTGACCGCGACCGCGCCGAGGGGCCGGTGGATCCAGGCGGGGGCGTACCAGTGGGCGGGGCCGGCGCTCTGCTGGACGAAGCCGTGCAGGAGGTAGCCGTAGAGGGTGCCCGCGCCGAGTGCGGTGAACCAGGTGCGCCGTCCCGGTACGCAGGCCAGGAAGCAGGCCACCAGGACGACGGAGCAGCCGAACGTGGCCGGCGTCGTGAACAGGCCGTACCAGGCGGGCGCGCCGAGTTGTTCGGCGCTGTCGTCGTGGAAGAACCAGGCGTAGTCCATACGGGGGACCGCCCAGTACGCCACCGCGAGGGCGCCCACGAGGACCGGCGCCGCCACGAGCCGCACCGCGCGACGGCGCACCAGCAGGAGGTGCTCCGGCCGCAGCAGCAGCCCGAGGACGAAGTAGGGCAGGAACTGCAGGACCCGCTGCAGGGCGAGGTCCTTTCCGATGGCGGAGGAGAGGGTCGCGAGCGTCGCTACGGCCAGCGCGAGTGGCAGCGGCCACCGGACGAGCCGCCAGACCGGCGCGGTCAGCCGCCAGATGAACAGGGCGGCCAGGAACCAGGTCAGGTAGAGCGGGTCCAGCAGGCTGACGTCACGGTCCGGGGCGTCGTCCGTCCATCGCGTGAACAGGGTGTACGCCACCTCGAAGACCACGTACGGCACGGCCACGCCGGTGATCAGCCGCCGGACGCGCTGCGGACCGCCGTCGAACCCGCGCGAGAAATAGCCGGAGACGACGATGAACGCGGGCATGTGGACGGCGTAGACGAGCGTGTACAGCGCGGTGACCGTACGACTGCCCTCGCGCAACGGCTCCCAGGCATGCCCGACGGCGACCAGGACGATCGCCAGGTACTTGGCGTTGTCGAAGAACGCGTCCCTGCGCGCGACGTCCGTCTGCGGGACGTCCTTCTGCGCGACGTCCTTCTGGGTGACCTGCCCGATGCCCATGCCTTCCTGCGTGCAGCCGTGACACCTGTCCCGGCGCTGCTAACCGCCGTACGGCCGGGCAAACCTCCCGTCACTCCTGACGTCCCAGCAGTTCGCGCAGCAGCCGCTCGGCGTCCAGCGCCCTGCGCATCCGGAGGGCGGCGGAGCGATCCGCCGGACGGCCCCGTAGGCTGGCCCCGATGAACGATCCCGGGCAGCAGCACCTCGCGCCGGCGCCCGTGCGGCGCCTGCGGATGCTGCTCGTGCTCGGGTTGCTGGCCGGGCTGTTGGGCATGCACGCCCTGGCTCCCGTCGGCGCCGTTCACGAACACGCGGGGCCGCAGCACATGAAGGTCGCCGCGGCGAGCGCCCACAAGGGCTGTCCCGGAGACGACGGCGGCTGCGGTGGAGGGCACCTCCATCACGCCGACCCGACCTGTGTGGCGGCCGCGGTGAGCGGCGCACCGGCGCTGCCCGCCGTGGTTCCCGACCCGGTGGCCGTCCCGGTGCGCGCCGACGCCGTCCGCTCATACGCGCGCACGGCCCCGGACGGCGCACGCGCGCCACCCTCCCTGGCGGAACTCCAGCTCCTGCGGATCTAGAAACCGCGCCGCACCGCGTCACCGGCACAGCGACACGGTGCGCTTCGGCACGTCCGGATCCACTTCGCAGAACACCCACAGCACAACAGGAGTTCCAGCATGCGCAACACCCGTACCCTGACCCGCCGCGCCGTTCTCGCGGCCGTGTCCGTCACCGCCGCGCTCACCCTCGTCGCCTGCGGCAATGACGGCGACGGCAGTGACGGCAGCAGCAGCGGCACCGGACACGCGGGCGGTCACAGCTCCGCGCCGGCGGCCGCGCACAACGCCCAGGACGTGTCCTTCGCGCAGGGCATGATCCCGCACCACCTCCAGGCCCTGGAGATGGCGAAGCTGGCCGCCGACCGGGCCTCTTCGGCCAAGGTCAAGGATCTCGCCTCGCGCATCGAGAAGGCACAGGACCCGGAGATCAAGACCATGAGCGGCTGGCTGACGTCCTGGGGCGAGGACGTCCCGACGGCCATGCCCGGCATGGACCACTCGGGCGGCTCGGCGATGCCCGGCATGGACCACTCGGGCGGCTCGGCGATGCCCGGCATGATGGACGGCTCGGACATGACGGAGCTGGAGAAGGCGTCCGGCACGGACTTCGACACCATGTTCCTGACCATGATGATCGAGCACCACAAGGGCGCCGTGGACATGGCCGGCATCGAGAAGACCAAGGGCAAGTACGGTCCCGCCACCTCCATGGCCGACGACATCGTCACCGCCCAGACCGCCGAGATCGCCGAGATGAACAAGCTCCTCGGCAAGAGCTGACCGTCCCGAGGGGGCGAGGCCGGTCCGGCGTCCGAACAGGACCCCGGGCCGGCCTCGCCGCCCCCGCCCACTGGATTCCACATACCCCCAGGGGGTATACAGGAGGGGCAGGCAGGACGGGACGACGGAGCCCGCCCGGGACGGAGAAGAAGCCATGCCCCGCAGCGATGACCACACCGATCACACCGATCTCGGCGCTCACGGCGCTCACGGCGCTCACGCGACGCAGCACGCAGGCGCCTCCTGGGAGATGGCGGTGAGGGCGACGCTGCACTGCCTGACCGGCTGCGCCATCGGCGAGATCCTCGGCATGGTCGTCGGCACGGCCTTCGGCTGGGGCAACGCGCCGACCATGGTCCTCGCGATCGCCCTGGCGTTCCTGTTCGGCTACTCGCTCACCCTGTTCGCGGTCCGCCGGGCCGGACTGGACCTCGGGGCCGCGATCAGGGTGGCGCTGGCCGCCGACACCGTGTCGATCGCCGTGATGGAACTCGTCGACAACGCCATCGTCACGCTCACCCCGGGCGCGATGGACGCCCAACTGTCGGACGGGCTCTTCTGGTCGACGCTCCTGGGCGGCTTCGTGGTCGCCTTCGTGATCACCACGCCGGTGAACAAGTGGATGATCGGCCGAGGCAAGGGCCACGCCGTCGCCCACGCCCACCACTGACCCCACTGATCCCACTGACCCTGCTGATCCCGCCGGCCGACCTGGTGAGTCTCCGGCACCGGCTTGCTGGCGGAGAAAAAATACGTCAGGGATCGGCAGGCCACCCGGTGACGGCGACGATCGACACGGGGAGGAATCCAGCGGGCCCCCGCCACCGCCCGCCTCGGCCCACGGCCGCGCCACACCCCGGTCCCGATCGGAGCATCCCTGGATGAGCAGCAGCCTTCGTGACCTTCTGGTCAACCTGGCGTCCGCGGCGATCGCTTTCGTGGCCGGCTGGTCCTTCGGCAGGTTGCGTGACTTATGGCGGTTTCGGAACATGCGAAGTTTCTGGAAGCCGTTCGCCACCAGCGACCTCAGGGTCGTGACGTCGATCTTCATCAAGGAGGAGCACTACATCTGGGAGCGGTCGGGACTGGTCGGCGTCGGAGACGTGCTGGCGCTGAACGAACTGCGCCAGCAGTTGCAGCGGGCGGGAGTCGGCCATCTGCCGCTGACGCCCAGCCACCAGCTGACCGGCCCCGAACGCCAGGGCAACCTCGTACTGGTGGGCGGCCCGCACTCCAACCAGGTGACCGCCGAGGTCATGCAGCGCCTGCCCGTGACGTTCACCTTCGGCTCGGTCGACGCCCACGACGCGAACATCTATGACGCGTCCACCGGGGAGGTCATGCGCTGCGTCATGGATTCCCACGACCAACTGGTCGTCGACCAGGGCATTCTCATTCGCGCGGCCAACCCCTTCAACCGGGAGCGGAACATCGTCATCCTCGCCGGGAGTTTCGGGTTCGGCACGAGCGCCGCGGCGCGACTCCTCGCCGATGCCGCTTTCCTCACCGACACGATCGTCGCCGAGGGGCATCCGTTCGAAGCCGTCTTCTCCGTCGAGATAGTCGGCGGCACGCCTCAGCAGATCGACCTGAAGGAGCTGCGCAGGCTCGCCCCCTCGACCCGCCACTAAGCTCCCCTCATGGGGAGAAGCGCAGGTGAGCAGATGGGGGTCGTGTCCGCGTTGGTGCGGTCGGCGTTCCTCGTGAACGCCGTGTACGCCGAGTCGAGCCGGGTCCACGGGATCACTCCGCAGCAGGGGCAGTTGCTGTGCGTGCTGATGTCGCAGCCGTACGGCATGAGTGAGCTCGGCGAGATGCTCGGGCTCGCCAAGTCAAGCCTGACGGGGCTCGTGGACCGGACGGTCCAGCGCGGCCTGGTGCGTCGCGAGCCCGACCCGCGGGACGGGCGGGCGGTACGCGTCGGACTCACCGAGGAGGGCGACCGCCTCGCGCACGGCTTCTACGACGAGACGTGCCACCGCATCGAGACCTTGCCGTCGGGCCTGACCGCGAGCGAGCGCGACCGGCTGACCGCGCTCCTCGCCCGCGTCGTCCTCGACAACAAGGTCCCGGCGGTCTTCACCGACGACGTCCAGGACACGCCCTAGAGACCTGCCCTGCGTTTGGCGAGTTCGTTCGGTGTGCGGGCGGTGTTCGTTCGGGCGGCGAGTTTCAACGCCGTTGTCACCGCGATCGACATGAGGGCCATCGTCGTCATCGCCGCGGCCGGTGAGGTGAGTTGGGCGATCGTGCCCGCCAGGGCCGCGCTCACGCCCTGCATCGTCAGCATGCCGGCCGAGTGCAATCCCAGGGCGTGGCCGCTGAGTTCGGGCGGGGTCAGGGCCATCAGCCGCTCCTGCTGGACCAGGCTCGCGCCGAAGCCGACGGAGGCCAGGCCGGCGCAGGCCGCGGCGAGCGGGGGCGCGGGGTGCAGGGCGAAGACGACGTAGGGGGTGGCGAGGAGCAGCAGGAGCGGGGTGGCGAGGCGGGGCCGCAGGGACGGCGGGAGGAGGCGGCCCACGGTCACGTCGCCGGCGAGCATGCCCAGCGCCGCGCACGCGAACAGCATGCCCGCCGCGTCGGGGTCGTAGGACACGAAGAGCGCCTCGCAGCCGACGACCAGGCCGTTGGGGAGCCACAGGCCCAGGTAGGTGAGGCGGCGGGGCCGGGAGGACCACAGGACGGCGTTGGTGCGTCGGGTCACGGCAGCCGAGGGACGGCCGACGGCGCGCGGCGGGCGGTCGGTCAGCCCGAGCCGGGCGATCACGGCGGCGGTCGCGTAGAGCAGGACGGCGAGGAGAAGCACCGGGCGTGGGGAGAGTGCGGTCACCAGGGAGCCGCCGGTGGCGTACCCGGCGATCTGCGTGAGCCCGCTCATCATGTTGAAGAGCGAACGCCCGGGCAGATAGCCGTCCTTGGTGAGGATCTCGTTCAGCAGGCCCCAGCGGACGCCGCCGCCGAGCGAGGCGATCAGCCCTTGGACGAGGACGACGACGAAGACCCCCCACACCGGCAGTCCGGGCACGGCGAGGACGGCCGTCGCGGCGGCGAAGCCGAGCGGGAGGCCGGTCAGCGTCGCCTTCGGGGGCAGCCGGTCGGCCCCCGAGAGGAGGAACGTCGCGCCCAGCACCTGGGCGAGCGACGGGCCGAACATGCTCACCGCCGACAGCAACGGGGAGTCGGTGGCCCGGTAGACGAGCGTGCCGAGGGCGAGCCCGCTCACCGTCTGGGCGGCGGTGTGGGCGGCGGAGGAGAGGAAGAGGGGGGTGAACTCGGGGACGCGGAAGAGCTGTCGGTACGTGTGTCCGGTCATGGGCGGAGTCTGGGGCGGGCCGGGGAGGGGCGGTTATTGTTTCGCCGGGGCGCGAAACGTCGATCGTGACCACATCTGTACGGGGGGCCGGACGGTCATGGGCTGGTGGCAGGTGAACGCGGACACTCTGGCCCGCAGCCGGTTCGTGCTCTCGCCGCTCGCGGAGACCTTCGCGAGCCTGAAGCTGCTGCACGCGGGCGTGGGCGCGCACCCGGGCGAGCACGACTGGCTGCACGACCATCTCCCCGGCTACCGCGCCGTGCTCGCCGCCGACCCGGTGACCGCGCTGCTCGTGCGGGCCGGACTGGGGCGGCACTGGATCGCCGACTTCCTCACGCCCACGCCGAGGGACGGCGAGAGTTTCGAGGAGGGTGTGGACCGGGTCCGGGCGGCCCGTCCGGCGGACGTCCGCGACCATCTTCGGATGTCCCTGGCCGGCCCGCTGCCCGCCGCCCTGGACCGCGACGACCTCTCCGAGCGGGCGGCCGCGCTGCTCGAGTACGTGTGGGAGGCGGGCGTACGGCCGTACTGGGAGCGTCGGCGACGCGTCCTGGAGGCCGACGTGGTGGCGCGGACCGCGCAGGTCAGCCGGGGCGGCTGGGCCGCCGTGCTGGACTCCCTGCGGCCGGGGACACGCTGGCTCGGCGAGAGTCGGTTTCAGGTCAACCTGCACGAGTATCCGCCCCGCGAGATCTCCGGGGCCGAGCTGGTGTTCGTACCGGTCACCCCGAAGGCCGGGTGGGTGTCGTGGGAGGGGCGGGAGCGGTACGCCGTCGTCTACCCCTGCGCGGGGGCGCTGGCCGGGGGCCACCGGGAGCGGGCCCGCGCCGCGCCGGCCGCGCTGAGCGCACTGCTGGGCCCCGCGCGGGCGACGGTCCTCGTGCTCCTCGGCGAGGGCCCCCTGAGCACCACCCAACTGGTGGCGGTGACCGGCCAGGGCCTCGGCTCGGTGGGCCGCCACCTGCGCGTCCTGCTGGACGCGGGCCTGGTCCGACGCCACCGGGCGGGCCGCTCGGTGCTGTACTCCCGCACGCCGGCCGGCGAAGCGGTGGCGCGAGCGGCCGGGGCACTCGCGCGGGGACCGGAATCGTAAGCGGGGGGTGCCCCCGGAAGGGGTGGGGTCATCTTGCGGGCTAGCATCCGGAGCATGACTACTGATTCCGGTACCTCTCCCCTCGATGTCCAGATCGGCGCTCTCAAGGGCGGTTCCGCGGAGCTCTCGCAGTACGCGGGCCAGGCTGTGCTGGTGGTGAACGTGGCCTCCAAGTGCGGCCTGACCCCGCAGTACACGGGCCTGGAGAAGCTCCAGGAGCGGTACGCCGGCCAGGGCTTCACCGTCCTCGGCGTGCCCTGCAACCAGTTCCTCGGGCAGGAGCCCGGCAGTGCCGAGGAGATCGCCGAGTTCTGCTCGGCCACCTACGGCGTGACCTTCCCGCTGACCGAGAAGGTCGAGGTCAACGGGGAGGCGCGGCACCCGCTGTACGAGCGGCTCGTCGGGTTCGCGGACGGCGAGGGCCACGACGGCGACATCCGCTGGAACTTCGAGAAGTTCCTGATCGGCCGGGACGGCTCCGTCGTCGCCCGCTTCTCCCCGCAGACCGAGCCGGAGGCCGCCGAGGTCGTCGCGGCCATCGAGGCCCAGCTGGGCTGACGGGGCCGATCGGGCCAACCGGGCCGGCCCTCGCGGAGCCGGCACCCCGGGAACAGCACCGGGCCCTCTCGGCTAGGACGGCGAGCTGGACGAGAGGGCCCGTGGGTGGTTCTTGTGCAGTTGTATCGGTGACGGTCGAGCGTCGGGAAGTCCTCTGCCCTACGCCTTGACCGATGCCACGAAGTCGCTCCACGCGTCGGCGGGGAAGACCAGGTTCGGACCGTCCTGGACCTTGGAGTCCCGGACGAACATGGCCTGGACCGCCGGCGACTTGACCTCGACGCACGCCCCGTTGCCCGTGGAGTACGAAGACTTGGTCCACGTGTGGGCGCTGCCCTGACGAATTGCCATTTTTGCTCCGGAGTGCAGTTGTTGAGTTGCTGTCATCGCGCCAACCTTGTTGCTCGATGGCGTGATCGACGCTACTCGCCAACATCGACTGACGAAGCGACTATTCACTCGACCGGATGACATATTCCACTGGAAACTTCCATCCGGCCGAGAGAAGGCGTACAATGCGGGCCCTCTACGGGTCTGTCAGGGCACGTACTTCTTCGCGATGTCGGCGATGAACTGGCGTGACTGGTCCACGTTCAGGGCCTGGGCGCGCAGGTGCTCGTACATCACGCTGTACTTCTGCACATCGTTCGGCTTCTCCAGGTAGAGGTCGCTGGTGACGCCCTCGATGTAGACGACGCTGGAGTCGGCCGTGTCCGGGAACTCCAGGATCGCGTACTGGCCGTTCAGCCCCGGATGCGCGCCCATGTCGAAGGGGATCACCTGCACGGTGACGTGCGGCAACTGGGACTGCTCCACGAGGTGTTCGAGCTGTTCCCGCATGAGCTCACGGCTGCCGACGACCCTGCGCAGCGCCGACTCGTCCATGACGCTCCACAACCGCAGCGGGTTCTCGCTCGAGGAGACACGTTCCTGCCGACGCATGCGCACCTGCACACGCTTCTCGACCTCCGTGTGCGCGGTCTCCGGCAGCGCGCCCGAGATCAGCGCCTCCGCGTACTGACGGGTCTGCAACAGCCCCGGCACGACCTGCGGGTCGTACACGCGCAGGCTCGCCGCGTCCGTCTCCAGACCGATGTAGACGCTGTACGGAACATCGCCGAAGGCATGCCACCAGCCCTGCTGGCGGGAGTCCTTGGCCATCTCCATCAGCGAGTCGACCATCCGCTGATCCTCGACCTCGTACACCCCGCACAGGTCACGGACGTCACGCTGACTGATGCTGCGCCGGCCGTTCTCCAGCCGGCTGATCTTCGACTGCGACACCAGCAGGCGCTCGGCGACCTCTTCGGCCGTCATGCCCTTGAGCTCGCGGAGCCGACGCAGCTCCTGGCCCAGCCGGCGTCGCCTGACAGTGGGATTGACATTGGACGCCACGGGACGTGCACCTCCGGCTGCGTGCCTGTAACCAACACTTTGTGTATCTGCTGCTGAGCAGACTGCCACCAAGGTGCTTTCTACCGCTGGAAAACGGTGGATATGCGGCCGGTACACGCCAGTTCGGGTCGCCCTCCGAAGAATGCCGGGCAACGCGGCGGGAGCGGCGACGTGTTCCAGGCATGCGTCCGCGCGGGACGGCGGGACACTGGTCCCTCCGCCCCGCGCGGGCCGCGGCGGCTCCCGAACGGGTCTCGCGTCCACCAGGACTTACGTCAGGCGTGCTGCGTCTTGCGTTGTGCGTCTTACCGCTTGCGACTGTGCGACTTGCGACTGTGCGACTCGTGAGCTGCGTGCGTCGTGGGACTGCGGCTCAGTGGGCCACGACACGCGCCATGGAACCTCGGTGCGGCTGCGCCGGAACGCCACGGGCGGGCTCCGGAGCGGGCCTGGCCCCCGGTCCTGCCTGACGGCCGGCGGGTGCCTGCTGGCGACGCGGCTGTGCGGCCGCGCCGTTCTGGACGTCCATCACGGCGTGCGCCACGAGGCCGCCCATCGGGTCGTGCCTGATCAGGTCCCGCAGCCGGGAGCGGGACGAGCGTCCCTCGTTCCCCGGATACAGGTGCTTGCCGAGGCCGACCGCGTGCGCCAGTGCGGCGAGCGCCGCGGTCCGCGGGTCCGGCGGGACGCCGGTGCGGATCGCGGAGTCCAGCCGGGCCCTGATCTCCCGGCTGATGTCGTTGTCCGTCGCCTGGTAGCGAGTCGTCGGCAGCACTCCGCACATCTGGCCCGCGACGGCGGTAACCATGCCGCAGCGCTCCAGATGCGAGAGGTAGGTCTGGCGCAGCCCGAGACGCGGCCCGCCGATCCAGTGGACGGCACGCACAGGAGCGCCGCGCCTTCGCAGCAACTCCAACGCGCAGTCCAAAGTCGGATCTCCAGTCGGCCGTGGTGCCACCACGGCGATACGATCCCCGTCAGGGGCTATCCGTCCGGCCAGCGCCAGCTCCACTAGCTGCGCTCCGGCCAGACCGAGGTCGAGCGACTGCGGCTGTGCGGTGGTACCCGTGGTCGGGTCCAACGCCAGCAGCAACAACTCTTCCGGAAGAGTTCTGCGGCTCATGCCCATCCATGCCTCCCCGCGTGGATGAATGACAGGGTGACCCCTCTCACATTGGTCTGTCGAGGGTGCGTGACCTGTTTGTAGTGGAACCAGTAGGTATGTCGTTCTCGTCTACCGCAGGAGCCAAGCCCTCTACACAGGACACTGGTAGATGGTTCGGACAGCGCCGCGAGGCGGGTCCGGGGCGGGCGGTTCACGGTTCGGCAGGCGCGCGGACGGCGTGCGGCACATGGAGGAGGCATCGGTGGCGGGCGAGTCCCCCGACAGGTCGAAGCAGCGCGAGTCGTCGGTGGAACCGACGTCGGGGAGCGCGGGTGCGGTTCCCGACCCGCGGGTCGCGGCGTCCGCGCCCCGAGGAGGCGTGGACACGGCGACCCGGGCCTTCTCGGTACGGGACCTGAAAGCCGAAACCCCCGAGGAACCCGCACCCGCGGAGACCCCCGACGAACCCGCACTCGCGGAGACCCCCGACGAACTCACCGCGTCCGGCACCACAGAGGAGCCCGGCGAGACCGGCGAGGCCGGGAAGCCTGCGGCAGGAAGCGCGGCGGCAGAGTCCGCAGCCGACGAAGCCGGAAAGGCCGCGGAGACGGCGGACACCGGGAAGCCTGCGAAGGTCGGCGCGCCCCGGCCGGCTGCCCGGACCGGCGAGACCGAGGCCGCCGACGAGGCCGCCGACGAGGCCGGGGACGGGGACGGGGACGGGGTCGGGGACAAGAACGCCGCCGACGACGCCGCCGAGACCGGGACGACCGACAAGGCCACGGCGGCCGGACAAGCCTCGGAGACGCCAGAGGGCACGAGCCCGGCGAAGGCCGACCCGCGCCGGCCTGTCGGCGTGACCGGGAAGACCGAAGCCGCCGAGGAACTCAGCGAGCCAGAGGATCAGAGGACCGAAAGCACCTCGGAAACCACAGAAACTGACGAAACAACCGAAACCGGACAGGCGTCGCGAGCCGGGACCGCCGAGGAAGCCGCGAAGCCGGCGAACGCCGACGCGACCGGGAAGTCCACGGAGGCCGGGCCTGCCGCAACGGACCGCGTGGCCGCGGAGGTCGGGACTGCCGCAACGGACCGCTCGGCCGCGGACGCCGGGGCTGACGGGGCGGACCGCGTGGCCGTTGCTGGTGCCTCTGAGGGCGTGGGGGGCGCTTCGAGGGGCTCCAAGGGCGTCGAGGAGGGCTCGGGAGGCTCTGAGGCCGTCGGGGGCGGTGACGAGCGTCTGCGGGCGGCTGTGGCCCAGTGGGTGGCCTCGGCGGACGAGAAGGGCTCCGACGAAGGCTCGGCGGACGCCGGTGACGGGGCGAAGGAACGTTCCGAGAGTGGCGCCGGGGCGGCCGAGGCCAAGCCCGCCTCCCAGGCCGGGGACAAGTCCGCTCCCAAGCCCGTCTCCCAGCCCGTGTCCAAGTCCGCGCCCAAGTGGGCTGCGGGCGCGGACGAGGGCGCGGACGAGGGCGAGGGCGACGAACCCAAGTCGGACAAGGCCGAGTCGGACAAGGCCCAGCCGGGCAACGACGAGTCGGACAAGGCCCAGCCGGGCAACGACGGGTCGGACAAGGCCGAGTCGGGCAGCGGCAAGTCGGACAAGGCCCAGCCGGGCAACGACGGGTCGGACAAGGCCGAGTCGGGCAACGACGGGTCGGACAAGGCCGAGTCGGGCAGCGGCAAGTCGGACAAGGCCGATGAGTCGGGCAAGGCTGTTGATGGCGGGGGCGGTTCCGGGGTCGATCAGCCGACCGCCGTTTTCAAGGCGCCGCGGCCCAAGCCTGCCGTCGATCAGCCGACGACCATGTTGAAGCTGGGCGGCGCCACCAAGCCCAAGCCGGACGCGGACAAGGCGGACGCCGAGCCGGAGGCCGCCGCGCCTGCCGAGCGGACCAGCAAGTTCGTCGCGCTGAAGCCGCTCGACGAGCCCCGGCCGCTGAAGCCGGCCGCCAAGGCCTCGCCGGAGGTCACCGCTCTCGTCCCACAGATCGGTCCCGAGCGCACCACGCAGCAGCCGCTGCCGCCGAAGCCGCCGCTGGACCTGCTGGCCGAGCTGACGAACACCCCGCCGCCCCCGCCGACCCCGCTGCGCACCCTCGGCCGGCGGATCAAGATCTGGACGCCGCTGGTCCTCCTGTTGGTCGTGGTCTTTGCGATCGCGCAGGCCGTGCGTCCGCTGCCGGCGACCGCGCTCACCCTCACCGCGAAGGACTCGTACACCTTCGAGGGCGGCAAGACGCAACTGCCCTGGCCGGGTGAGGGACAGGGCTGGATGGACGTCGACGGCGTCGGCACGATGGGCGGTTTCGGCCAGCAGAAGCCCGTGGCCATCGGCTCGGTCGCCAAGACGATGACCGCGTACATCATCCTCAAGGACCACCCGTTGAAGGCCGGGGAGGAAGGCCCGAAGATCGAGATCGACGCCACGGCGGAGAAGGAGGGCGGCTACGACGTCACCGGCGACGAGTCCACGCTCAACACCGTCAAGGCCGGCGACTTCCTCACCGAGAAGCAGGCCCTGTCGGCCGTCCTGATCCCCTCCGCCAACAACATCGCGCGGCTGCTCGCGCGCTGGGACGCGGGCTCGGAGGCGGCGTTCGTGAAGAAGATGAACGCCACCGCCAAGGAACTGGGGATGACCCGCACGACGTACACCGACCCCTCGGGCCTGAAGGAGACCACCGTCTCCACGGCCGAGGACCAGGTGAAGCTCGGCCGTGCGTTCGTGCAGGTCCCGGCGCTGGTCTCCATCTCCAGCGCGGCCAGCTGGACCGATCCGTCCGGCAAGTACTGGAACAACTACAACGAGCTGCCGTTCAAGACCGGCGCGATCGGCATCAAGACCGGCAGCACCTCCGCGGCCGGCGGCAACCTGCTCTTCGCCTCCCGCAGGGAGGTCAACGGGCGGTCGGTGACCCTCGTCGGCGCGGTCCTCGGCCAGCACAAGAAGGAGATCCTCGCAACGGTCAACGCGGTCAGCAAGACCGCGCTGCTCGCCGCCCAGGACGCGCTCACCTCGGCGAAGATCGTGAAGAAGGGCGATGTCGTCGGGTACGTGGACGACAAGCTGGGCCACCACACGCCGGTCGTCGTCACCAAGGACGTCTCGGCGGTCGGCTGGGCGGGCATGACGGTGAAGCTGTCCTTCGTCGCCGACGAGGTGCCGCACACCGCGAAGGCCGGCGCCCAGGTGGGCACGCTCACCGTCGGGGACGGCTCCGGCAGCGCGGTCAAGGTGCCGGTCGCCCTGCAGGCGGACCTGGTCGAGCCGGGCTTCACGGACAAGCTGACGCGCATCGGCTGACCCGCGACGCCCGTACGCGCGCTCCGTCACCCCGTCGGGCAGCCGCCCGGCGGGGTGCGTGCTAGCGTCGCGAAACGGGACAGGTCGTCGCTCGCAAGGGCGCAGCCGTGAAGCGGACGCGAACGGGAAGCGGCCGAAAGCAGAAGACGGGACACGGGGAGTGCCTTCAGGTGGCCACTGCGGAGCCGACACGAGCCGACGACACCGGTCCGGGCCCGGACGTCGGCCCGCGGCCGACGGTGCCCGCACCCCAGTCGGGCGACCACGACCGTGACCCCTCCCCAGCCCGAACCCCGGCCCCGGCCACAGCCCCGGAGGCTGCGGCGGTACCTGCGGCGGATCCGGTGGTAGAGGTCGAGCGGGGATCCGTCCCGGACGGCTCGGCGTCGGGCGGCCGCCCGGACCCCGCCCGTCGGACGTCCCGCGTGCGATCCGTCCTGGAGCCGCTGCGCGGGTGGCTGCTGCGGCATCTCGTGCTGTCCATGACCGCGCTGTCCGGCGCCCTGCACCTCGTCTGGTTCTTCACCTTCGCGAACAGTGGCGGCGACCTCGCGGCGCAGGACGCGTGGGCCGAGTTCGTCGGCCGGCACCCCGACTCCGCGTACAACCTCGCCTGGTACGGCGGCATGCACCCGGTGTCGTACAGCATGGTGTCGCCGTATCTGATGTCCGTGCTCGGCGTGCGGACGACGATGATGATCGCCGGGACGCTCTCGGCGGGCCTTCTCACTCTCATCCTGTTGCGCTGTCGGCCGGTGAAGAACCCGGTGTGGCCGGCGCTGGCCGGTGTCTTCGCCCTGCTGTGCAACGCCGCTTCCGGGCGGGTGACGTTCGGGCTCGGCAACATGTTCGCGCTGGCCGCCGTCGCCGTCGTGTTCTGTTGGCCGTACCGCTGGCGCTACAAGCGGTGGGCGAAGGCGCTGTGCGCCGCGCCGCTCGCCGCGCTCGCCACGATGGGCTCGCCGGTGGCGGGCCTGTTCGTGGGCATAGTCGCCGTCGCGCTGTTCCTGCAGAAGCGGCGTCCGGGCGCGTGGGCGCTCGGGTTGGCCCCGACGGCCGTCGTCGGCGTCTCCGCGTGGCTGTTCCCGTTCTCCGGCACCCAGCCGATGTCGTTCGGCTCGGCGTCACTGCCGCTGCTGTTCTCGGTGATCGTCTTCGCCGTCGTCCCGCGTGACTGGAAGACCGTGCGGATCACCGCCGCGGTGTACGGGCTCGGAGTGCTGGGGGTGTGGCTGGTCAGTTCGCAGATCGGCTCCAACATCACGCGGCTGTCGATGCTGGTCTCGGGTGTGGTGCTGCTCGCGGCGCTGCCGTTCGCCGTGCCGCGCAGCCGCAGGTGGTACGTGATCGTCCTGTCGTCGCTGCTGTTCGTGGGCTGGATCGGCTTCAAGTCGGTGGACGACGTCGTGCGGACGACCCCGGCGGCCTCCTGGGCGCGTGAGCTGGCGCCGCTGGTCAACGAGTTGCAGGAGGTCGGTGCGGAGAAGGGGCGGGTGGAGGTGGTGCCGGCCCGCTCGCACCGTGAGGCGTCCGCGCTCGCCCCGTACGTCAACCTCGCCCGGGGCTGGAACCGGCAGGCGGACATGGAGCGCAACCCGCTCTTCTACGACGACACCCTGAACTCCGCGAACTACCACGAGTGGCTCCAGCGGTGGGCCGTGCACTTCGTCGTCGTCCCCAAGGAGGCGTTGGACGGCGACGGGGGCGAGCGGGAGCGGCAGCTGGTGCAGCGGGGGCTGCCGTATCTGGAGCAGGTCTGGGGCGACGCGAACTGGCAGCTGTTCAAGGTCACCGACCCGGCCTCGCTCGCCGAGCCGAACGCGGTCGTGCAGCGCGCCGAGCAGGGTGAGATGACGATCGACGTGAAGAAGGCCGGGCGGATCCTGATCCGGATCCCGTACTCGCCGTGGCTGAGCATCGTCGACGCGCAGGGCAAGAGCCTGAAGCCCCCGCAGGAGACGGAGGCGTCCAAGGACCGGTCCGACGGGGAGCCGAAGACGTACGACAACGTCAACGGCTGTCTGTTCGAGACTAAGGAGGACGCGGAGGGCGACAAGTGGACGATGTTGCTCGCGCCGAAGGCAGGTACCTACCGGCTGGCGGCGCCCTACCAGCTGCCCCGCGGAACCCCCTGCCCCGACGCACTCAAGGAACAGCCCTGACGGGCCTGAAGGCTCTGGCATCCCTGATCGATCGTCAACGGAGCCGGCTCACGTATTGGTCGGTGCCCGGCACCGTCGGTATGAAGGGCGCGGCCAGTTCCACCCGTCCCAGCCCCGATTCGCCGACCGCTTCCCCCAGGTCGGCGAAGTGCTGTTGCCAGCAGTCCCTGGGGTCGCTCTGCAGGAACCAGAGCAGGGTGAGGCGGGTGTCGACGCCCTCGACCTGTTTGACGTAGGTCATGCGGTCGCCGGGGAGGGGGGTGGGGCGGAAGACGGTGACCATGGCCGTCGGGGAGGCCGCCACCCGTTGGGGGAGGTGGCGGGCGCTCAGCCACTGCAGGAGTTCGGCGCGCTGCTCGGCCGATTCGGTGTCGATGACCTCCAGGACGAGGCCCGCGTAGGGGTGGTCGAGGGCGTGGAAGTCGCGGGGGCCGGCGGCGCCGTCGCGGTAGACGGTGCTCTCGTGGTCCTGGAACGCGGTGAAGACGTGGGTGCGGTCCTGGTAGACGCGGGCGTCCCGGTTGAGGCGCTTGTTGATGGCGACCGTCCACTTCATGTGGTCGTCGTAGCGGCCGTCGGTGATCCAGTAGGTGGATAGGTAGCAGCCGGCGGTGACGGGCTGGGCGATCGCCGACTTCTCCGGGTGGCGCAGCAGCTGGAGGTCGCGGGTCGCCACCCAGCGCCGGCCCGAGTACATCCAGGGCATCGCCATCGCGCCGGCGTAGTAGTGGTCGTCCTCGTACCAGCGGTTGTAGGCGTACTCGTGGCCGGGGTGCGGTTCGACCATGGTGATGAGGGCATGGCCGGGACGGACTCCGTACGGTCCTACGGCGGCCAGTTCGGCGTAGGTGTCGCTGCGGGTCTCCTCGCTCATGTTTCTCCCCTTCCGTCCTTCTGCTTCCGTCCTTCTGCGGTCGCCCATACTCTGACGCTCCGTCAGATGATGCGCCAGGGTCAGGGAGGTTCCGATGTCACTGCTCAGCGGGAAGACCGTCGTCGTCTCGGGAGTCGGCGCCGGGCTCGGTCACCGGGTCGCCGCCGCGGTCGTACGGGACGGCGGGAACGCCGTGCTGGGGGCGCGGACCGAGGCGAACCTCGCCAAGAGCGCGGCCGAGATCGACCCGGAGGGGGCGCGGACGGCGTACCGGGTCACCGACATCGGCGACGAGGGGAGTTGCGAGGCGCTGGCGGGGCTGGCGCGGGAGCGGTTCGGGGGGATCGACGCGGTGGTGCAGGTGGCGGCCTGGGACTCCTACTTCGGCGGGGTCGAGGACGCCGACTTCACGACCTGGCAGTCGGTGATCGACGTGAATCTGCTGGGCAGTCTGCGGATGACGCGGGCGTGTCTGCCCGCGCTGAAGTCGAGGGGCGGGGCGGTGGTGTTCATCGGGACGCAGTCCGCGGTCGCGGCGCCCTCGCAGGTGCGGCAGGCGGCGTACGCGGCCTCCAAGGGGGCGCTGACCAGCGCGATGTACTCGCTGGCGCGGGAGCTGGGGCCGCATCGGATCCGGGTCAACACCGTGCTGCCGGGGTGGATGTGGGGGCCGCCGGTGCAGGCGTACGTGCGGTTCACCGCGGTGACGGAGGGGGTGGCGGAGGAGGAGGTGCTGGGGCGGCTTACCGAGCGGATGGCGTTGCCCGAGCTGGCCACGGACGGGGATGTGGCCGACGCGGCGGTGTTCCTGGCGTCGGACCGGGCGCGGGCGATCACCGGACAGTCGTTGCTGGTCAACGCCGGGGAGCTGATGCGATGAGTTCATATAGGTGAACGCAGGCCACCATGTCGAATACCTTTACCTCCCTTTGACCTGACGGTTACTTGTCGTGTTCACACAGCAGCGCACACGATGAGCGCCGGGCTGAACACGGTCTGACCCCTGGGAGGGCGCACATGAACGGTCTCGACTGGGCCGTGCTCATCGGCTACTTCGGCGTGATGGTGGCCATCGGCGTCTGGTCGCACAAACGCGTCGACAACGTCAGCGACTTCTTCACCGCCGGCGGCAAGATGCCCTGGTGGCTGTCCGGCATCTCGCACCACATGTCGGGCTACAGCGCGGTGATGTTCACCGGGTACGCGGGCATCGCCTACACCTACGGCGTCACCTCCTTCGTCACCTGGTCCTTCCCCATCGCCCTCGGCATCGCCATCGGTTCGAAGCTCTTCGCGCCCCGCATCAACCGGCTCCGCTCGCGACTCCATGTGGCCTCCCCGCTGGAGTACCTGAAGAACCGCTACGACCTCAAGACACAGCAGGCGCTCGCCTGGTCCGGGATGCTGCTGAAGATCGTGGACGTCGGCGCGAAGTGGGCCGCCATCGCGACCCTGTTGTCCGTCTTCACCGGGCTCTCCCTCAACCAGGGCATCCTCATCACCGGCGCGATCACCGCCGTCTACTGCACGATCGGCGGGCTGTGGGCGGACGCGCTGACCGAACTCGGCCAGTTCGTCATCCAGTTGCTGGCCGGCGTCGCGATGTTCATCGCCGTCGTCCTGAAACTCAACGACAAGGGCATCGGCTTCCTCGACGCCTGGGACCAGCCCGCCCTCCAGGGCCACGACAAGCCCCTGGTCGCCCAGTACGGCACGGTGTTCCTGCTCGCGTTCCTCTTCATCAAGCTCTTCGAGTACAACGGCGGCATGCTCAACCAGGCCCAGCGGTACATGGCCACGGCCGGCCCGAAGGAGGCCGAGCGCTCCGCGCGGCTGTCGGCGGTGCTGTGGCTGGTGTGGCCGCTGGTGCTGTTCTTCCCCATGTGGATGTCGCCGCTGCTGGTGACGTCGAAGAAGCCCGACGGCTCCGACTCCTACGCCCTGATGACCGAACAGCTGCTTCCGCACGGCCTGTTGGGCCTGGTCATCGTCGGCTTCTTCTCCCACACCATGGCCATGTGCTCCTCCGACGCCAACGCCATCGCCTCCGTCTTCACCCGGGACTGCGCGCCCGTGATCTGGACCAGGGCACGCGAGTGGAACCAGCGGTCGGGGCTGATCGCGGCCCGCGTGACGACCGTCGTCTTCCTCGGTCTGTCCATGGCGGCGGCCACGCAGGTCAACTCGCCCGCCTTCAAGGACATCATCACGGTCGTCATCAAGTGGGTGGCCGGACTGATGGGCCCGATGGCGATCCCGATGATGCTGGGCCTGCTGCGCCCCTTCCGCCGCTCCGGCCCGACGGCCGCGCTGACCAGCTGGTCGATGGGTCTGCTGGCCTTCTGGCTGGTCAACTACCCGATCAACTGGAACGTCGACGGCGGAGTCCCGCTCCAGTACCAGGTGTCGATCCCGCTGGCCGTGTCGCTGGTCCTGTACATCCTCATCGGCTACCTCAAGCCCGAGGACACCCCGGAACGGCTCGCGATCATCGACCGGATCAACGGGGACGGCGACGGGGACGGGGACGGGGACTCCGCGGGCGCGGCGGCCGTCGTCCCGGGCCCCCGGGACGCGGTACCCGCGAAGGACTGACTCCCCGCCGACCTGACTCCCCGCCGACCCGGCCCCCGGCTAACTCCCCCTGGGATACCGGGCCAGCCAGGCCGGCGACGCCCCGGCGGGGGTGTGGAGGGCCGGGCCCTGGGTCATCTCCATGGCGAAGTCGTCGGCGAGTTCCAGGATCGTGGGACGGCCCTCCAGTTCGGCCAGCCAGGCCGGCGGGAGGGCCGTCTCGCCGTGCAGGGCGCCCAGCAGACCGCCGGCGACGGCGGCGGTCGGCGCCGAGGGGGCGCCGTGGTTCACCGCGAGCCGCAGCCCGTGCCGGACGTCCTCCGCGACGAGCGCGCAGTACACGGCACCCGACAGCACCGCTTCCGCCGTCCCCTCCCCCGCGAGCTCCGCCACTCTCCCCGGCCCCGGCAACCCCTGCCGTACGGCGCCCAGCGCGCGCTGCAACGCCTCCGACACCGGCTCGTGGCCCGGCCGCGCGGCCAGCAGGGCGAGCGCCCGCTGCACCGCGCCGTCGAGACTCTCGCCCCGGGCCAGCGCGTGCACGGTGACGGCGTACGCGCCCGCCGACAGGTACGCCGTCGGGTGGCCGTGGGTCTGGGTCGCGCACTCGACGGCGAGCTGCGCGACGAGTTGCGGCTCCCAGCCGACCAGCAGCCCGAAGGGCACCGACCGGGGGACGACCTCGGGTCCGGCAGCGCCGGGGCTCTTGGGCGAGTCGAGCGTCCCTATCACCTCGTCACCGAGCCCGAGCAGCAAAGTCCGGGTCGGCTCACGCCGGGCGTACAGCCACTCCTCGCGGGCGAGCCAGCCGTCGTCCTTGCGCCGCAGATCGGGCCCCCAGTCGCGCTGGGTGGCGGCCCAGCGCAGATACGCCCGGTGCAGATCGGTCGGCGGATGCCAGGCGCCGGTGTCGCGCCGGACCTGGGCGCGGATCAGACCGTCCACGGTGAACAGGGTCAGCTGGGTGAGATGCGTGACCGCGCCGCGCCGCCCGTGGGCGGCGGCCAGGTCCCCGACGCCCTCGGGCCCGTGCGCCTGCCGGATCTCCTCGATGCCCAGCCCGTCGACGGGCGCCCCGAGCGCGTCCCCGAGCGCGGCGCCCAGCAGCGTGCCGCGCACCCGGCCGCGGAAGTCCTGCTGTTCGGCACGGCCCCAGAGGGGCCCGGCAGTCGCACCCACCAAGTCCTCCCGGGCACCGTCCGTACGTACGACGTCCGTCACTGTAATCGAACGTCGCTCCGCCGCCGCCCGGTGCACGGGCTGTGCGGTGGAGGGGTGATGGAGACCTCGTGGGGTAAGGACACCGGCATGACCACCCCCACCTCACGTATCTCGCACGCCACGCGCGTGTTGCCTCTCGCCGCGACGTTACTCACCGGAACGGTCGCGCTCTACATGCTTCTCGTCGCCTTCGGGAACATCACCGACTTCGGCACGAACCAGCAGTTCGTGCAGCATGTGCTGGCGATGGACACGACGTTCAAGGACGACGACCTGATGTGGCGGGCGGTGACGAGCAAGGGGCTGCAGGACACCGCCTATGTCGCGATCATCGCGTGGGAGACCGTCGCCGGGCTGGTGCTGGCCGCCGGGACATGGTTCTGGGCGCGCCAGGACCTCATACGCGCCCGCGCCCTGTCCACGTACGGACTGCTCATGGTCATGCTGCTGTTCGGCGCCGGGTTCATCGCCATCGGCGGGGAGTGGTTCGCGATGTGGCAGTCGAAGAGCTGGAACGGACTGGACGCGGCGACCCGGGCGTTCCTGTTCAGCGGGGTCGTCCTCATCGTCGACCACCTGCCCGTCGCGCGGGAAGACGCCCGGCCGTGAGCCCACGGCCCCCGAGGTCATTCCCTCGACGCCGGTCTTGTCCTCGACGCCGGTCTTGTCCTCGACGGCAATCTTTTACTCGACGCCGGTCTTTTACTCGACGACCCTGACCTTCGTCCCCGTCTCACCGAACGCCCACAGGGCCGTTCCGTCCGCCTTGGGCATCCGGATGCCGCCGGTCTTCGTGCCGGCGGCGGCCGGGGGCGGGGAGGAGCCGTCGACCGCGTTGGAGAAGGCGATGTTGACGCCCGACGTGGCGGAGAAGTAGACGACGTGCTCGATCGCCACGCCGTCGGAGCCCGTGACGGCGTCCCTGCGCAGCGACACCGTGTAGCTGCCGACGCCCGGGTCCACCGTGCCGGGCCAGACCGTGAACGTACGGCGGGCCGTGTCGTCGGCGTCGACGAGCCAGACCCGGTGCTGTCCCAGGGAGTAGACGATCCGGCGCCCGGCGCCCGAAGCGGCGGGCACCGCGGCCGCCTTCGGGGTGGCCGACGGCTTCGGCGAGGCCGAGGCGTGTGCGCCCGCGGACGCCGAGGCGCTCGGGCGGCTCGCCGACGCCGTCGGGTGCGGGCCGTTCTCGGCCTGCGCCGTCAGGACGACGACCGCGGCGATCGCACCGACCGTCAGGCCGGTGACCCAGGCCCAGGAGGGAAGCCGTCGGGCAGGCACGGGCACGCATCTCCTCAGCTACGGGACCCCTCAACCAGGAGGGGTCCGATCATCGTACTGTGGGGATCCTGCAGGGCTGTCCCGTTCCAAGCCCCTGGCGGGATATCAGTCGAGCACCGGCAGCAGTTCCGGCAGGTGGCCGTCCGAGGCCGCCGCGGCACGCTGACGCTCCTGAGGCACCTCGCCGTACAGCGTCGTACGAGGCCGGGCCGGGCGGCCCGCCGCGTCCGCGACGGCGATCAGGTCCTTCACGGACTTGTAGGAGCCGTACGACGAGCCCGCCATCCGCGAGATCGTCTCCTCCATCAGGGTGCCGCCCAGGTCGTTCGCCCCCGAGCGGAGCATCTCCGCCGCACCCTCCGTGCCCAGTTTGACCCAGCTGGTCTGGATGTTGGGGATGTGCGGGTGGAGAAGGAGGCGGGCCATCGCCGTCACCGCCCGGTTGTCGCGCATGGTCGGGCCTGGACGGGAGATGCCGGCCAGGTACACCGGCGCGTTGGTGTGGATGAAGGGAAGGGTCACGAACTCCGTGAAACCGCCGGTCTGTTGCTGGAGGCGGGCCAGCGTGCGCAGATGGCCGAGCCAGTGCCGGGGCTGGTCGACGTGGCCGTACATCATCGTCGAGGACGAGCGGATTCCGACCTCGTGCGCCGTCGTGACGACCTCGACCCAAGTGGCCGTCGGCAACTTGCCCTTGGTGAGGACCCAGCGGACCTCGTCGTCGAGGATCTCCGCCGCCGTGCCCGGAATGGAGTCGAGGCCCGCCTCCTTCGCCGCCGTCAGCCACTCGCGGATCGACATGCCGGTGCGGGTCGCGCCGTTGACGACCTCCATCGGCGAGAACGCGTGCACATGCATGCCGGGCACGCGGGACTTCACGGCCCGGGCGATGTCGAAGTACGCCGTGCCGGGCAGGTCCGGGTGGATGCCGCCCTGCATGCAGACCTCCACCGCGCCCAGCTCCCAGGCCTGCTGGGCACGGTCGGCGACCTGGTCGAGGGAGAGCGTGTACGCGTCGGCGTCGGTGCGGCGCTGCGCGAACGCGCAGAACCGGCAGCCCGTGTAGCAGACGTTGGTGAAGTTGATGTTCCGCGTGACGATGTAGGTGACGTCGTCGCCGACGGCCGCGCGGCGGACGTCGTCCGCGATGCGCGTCAGGGCGTCCAGCGCCGGGCCGTCCGCGTGCAGCAGGGCCAGGGCCTCGGCGTCGGTGAGCTTGGTGGGGTCGTCGGCGGCGGTCGCGAGGGCGGCCCGTACGTCGGTGTCGATGCGCTCCGGGACCATGCCGGGGGCGGCGGCCTCGCGCAGGGCGGCCCAGTCGCCGTACACCTCGTCGAAGTCGTCGCGGCGGTCGGCGGTGCGGCCCTCGGTGTCGATGGTGCGGTGCAGGTCCGTACGGCCGGACGGCACGAACACCTCCTCCGGCTCCTGCCACGGCCGGCCCTCGACGACGGCGTCCGGCAGGGCGAGGCCCGTCTGCGGGTCGGCGAGCGCGCGGACGTGCGGGAGCAGCCGCGGGTCCAGCCAGGGCTCGCCGCGCCGCACGAACTCCGGGTACACGCAGAGGCGTTCACGCAGTTCGAAACCGGCCGCCGCGGACTTCTCGGCGAGTTCGTCGATCTGCGGCCAGGGACGCTCGGGGTTGACGTGGTCGATGGTCAGCGGGGAGACCCCGCCCCAGTCGTCGATGCCGGCGCCGATGAGCCGGTCGTACTCGCTGTCGACCAGGTTGGGCGGGGCCTGGAGGCAGGCGCCCGGCCCCAGCAGGAGACGGGCCACGGCCACCGTCGCGACGAGTTCGTCGAGTTCCGCGTCCGGCATGCCGCGCATCGCGGTGTCCGGCTTGGCGCGGAAGTTCTGGATGATCAGCTCCTGGATGGAGTGGTAGGCACGGGAGACCTTCCGGAGCGCGAACAGGGACTCCGCGCGCTCCTCGTACGTCTCGCCGATGCCGATCAGGATCCCGGAGGTGAAGGGGACGGACGAGCGGCCCGCGTCCTCCAGGACCCGCAGGCGGACGGCGGGCTCCTTGTCCGGCGAGCCGTGGTGCGGGCCGCCGGGCTCGGACCACAGCCGGGTGGCCGTCGTTTCCAGCATCATGCCCATGCTGGGGGCGACGGGCTTCAGCCGCTGGAAGTCGGTCCAGGACATCACGCCCGGGTTGAGGTGCGGGAGCAGCCCCGTCTCCTCCAGGATGCGGATGGAGACGGCGCGGACGTAGGCGATGGTGTCGTCGTAGCCGTGCGCGTCGAGCCACTCCCTGGCCTCCGGCCAGCGTTCCTCCGGCTTGTCGCCGAGGGTGATGAGGGCTTCCTTGCAGCCGAGGGCGGCGCCGCGCCGGGCGATGTCGAGGACCTCGTCCGGGGACATGAACATTCCGTGGCCCGCCCGGCGCAGCTTGCCGGGGACGGTCACGAATGTGCAGTAGTGGCACTTGTCCCGGCACAGCCGGGTGAGGGGGATGAAGACGCTCTTCGAGTACGTAATGACGCCGGGCCGGCCGGCCTCCGCCAGCCCTGCGTCCCGCACCCGGGCGGCCGACGCGGCGAGGTCCTTCAGCGCCTCGCCGCGCGCCTGAAGCAGCACGGCCGCCTCACCGACATCGAGGGCGACGCCGTCACGAGCCCGCTTGAGAGCGCGACGCATGGAGTTCTCGGTGGGGCCGGGGGTCGGACCGGGGCCGGTTCCGGAGGTCGCGGAAGTCGTCATCCTTTGAGCATACGATCACGTTTTCCAAATGTTCGTCCGCGGACCCGGGGCGGAACGGGGGCGTTCTGGCCTGCCTGCAGTCGGGGTGGGTGAAGCTCCTTCTGGGCAGCTGGAGACGCCCTCTTCTAAGGTCATCGCATGAGTGATCGCATAGGGGGAGCACCGGATCCACCATTACTGACGTTGCGCCGTCTCATGGGTGAAGCACTCTGGACAGACATGCTGGAGCAGTCGTTCGAGCGTCGGCACCCCGCCGGCGACACATTGCTGCGGCAGGGAGAGTCCGGCACTCATGTGCTCGCACTGCGCGGCGGGGTGGTCAAGGTGACCCGGCGAGAGCGAAGTGGAGATCTCACGCTACTGGCGTTTCGCGGCCCCGGCGAACTGGTGGGCGAGGTGGCGGTGTTGGACGGCGCAGTGCGTTCGGCAAGCGTCGAGGCGATCTCGCACTGCTCAGTCGCCGTCCTGAGCAAAGCGGAATTCCTGCGGTTCGTCACAGACCATGACATGTTTCCCATGTTGGTGCGTTATGCCCTCGGCAGGCTGCGGGAGTCGGACCGCGCCCGCGGCGGCGGTGACGTCGTCGCCCGCCTGGCGGCATCCTTGGTGAGCCTGGCCGATATCTCAGGGCTTTCCACGATCCCGCCGGGGCGGCATCTGGAGCTTGCCCTGACCCGGGACGAACTCGCACAACACCTGCGAGTGTCACGTAACACGATCACCGCCTGTCTGTCCGAACTTGAGCCCCTCCGCGTTCGTACCGGACGGAAGCGCATCTTCATCGACGACCTGCCCGCTCTGCGCCAAGTGGCTGCGGCGCTCTCCGCCTGAGACCACAGCGCCTGGTGAACGGAGACGACCGCGCTCTGTGATGCCCGCCACTGCTCCTCTGCACCGAGTGAGCACACCGCGACACGCAACCCCGCGAAGCTCGGGTGAACGAAGCCCATAGGGGAAAGCCAAGGAGCCCTGATGCCGCAGTTCCACCCGCCTCTGCCCGAAGCCAGTGCCATGCCCCACACCCGGAGCCGCCACCTCCCTCCCTACCGAGGGATCGTGGCCGTCGACGCCAAGGACTTCACCGGTTACCCAGCCATCGAGCACGAAGCGATCAGCCAGGCCATCCCGCAACTACTCCGGCGAGCGTTCGAGCGTGCTGGAGTCGCGGATGTCTGGAAGGATCAGAGGTTCCCCGCGTCCACGGGCGACGGGTACGTTTTCGGCTTCGATCCGGCGTGGATGCCTTTCGTGATCCACCCATGGCTCCACACCCTCCAGGACGTGCTCGCCGAGTTCACCGTGCACTCCACGGGTACGGTGCGTATCCGGCTCCGGGTCAGCCTCCACATCGGGCCGCTGCCCGACTCAGGAGGCGAGTTCGACGGCAACGGCACACCGCGCAACGACACCCACCGGCTGCTCGACTCCCGTCCGGTCAAGGCCATGCTGGCCGCCTCCAACGAGAACGTCACCCACGTCGCCGCCATCCTCTCCGACCGCTGCTATCAGGACGCGGTGGCGAGCGGCTACACAGGGCGGCACCCCGACCACTTCATCGAGGTGCCCGCGACCGTCGAGGGCAAGCGATTCGATCAGCGGGCCTGGTTGTACGTGCCTGCACCCTCGGGCAACCTCTACGACCGCCGCATCCTGGGCGACCAAGTGGTCGAGGACCACGAGGCTCAGCACAGGGATGCCGATGGTGGACGGCGATCGGCCAGGCACGACGCGGCATACCGGTCGGTGACGATCAGGGCTGACAAGGGGAACGTGAACACCGGAACCGTGCACGGCGGTCAGAGTGTCAGCAACATGGAGGGCGGCGGCGACTACGTCGGCGGTAACAAGGCCGGCACGGTCCACGGCAACCAGGGGGACACAGTCCAGGGCGACAAGAACGAGGGCCGCCGGTGAGCGCCGAGGAGCACTCGCCCGAAGCGGAGAAGGCTGACGGTCAGTCCCAACTCGCGGATGAGCCTGAAGCGCCGGCGGCGCAGCGGGAAGAGGACGACCCCGACGACGAGGGCTTCGACGACTTCGCCGGCCCGCCCGGCACCGGGGGGTCCCGCTATTTCATCCACGCCCCGTACGCAAACCTCAACACCGGTTCCGTGCACGGCGATCAGCGCGTGGAGAACGTCAGCGGCACGGCCGGCTACGGCGGTCGGCGAGTGGAAGCACACGAGGGCCCCATCTCCGTGCTGGAGACCCTGCAGGCCCAGGCGGGATTCGCGGAACCCGACTGGTTCCCCACCGCCCTGAGGGAACTCGACACCGGCGTCCTGTTCCTCGTAGGAGACCCTGGTACCGGACGCCGAACGGCAGCGTTGAACCTGTTGTGCCGTCATACCGGTGGCAGCACGGACCTGCGAGCGGTCGACAGCGACGTTGACCTGTCTTCCTGGCGCCCCACCCAGGCCGGGGCGCGCGGGTATCTCGTGTACGGCCTGCTACCCAAGCACCCCCTCGGACCTGCAGTGATCGCCAACCTGCGCCGTCAGTTGAACGACGCACAGGCCCGTATGGTGATCGTGCTGCCCGACGATCCAGAGCTTGTACGCAGCCTGTCGCGCGACCTCCACGTGTCCCCTGTGCGGTGCGAACCCCCGCACCCCCGCGCCGTCTTCGACGCTCTTTTCGAGTCTGCCGTACCGAGACCCGCAGAGCGTGACCGGCTGCTGGCGCAGCTGGAGCCGGGCATGCTGGACGAGTTACTGACTCCCGAACTGGTTCCCGCCCAGGTCGCCGAGCTGGTCACCGCGGTGAGCGGCGCAGGCGACGACGGGCCGGGCTTCACCGACCTCCGTGACCGCCTGAGCTTCCTCGCGGAGGGAGAGGCACCGGACCTGATCAAGAAAATCCGCGACGACCCCGACGGACTCGCCTTCCTCTTGGCGGCCTGCGTCTTCGAGGGGCTGGACCACCGCATTGTCCTGGAGGAAGCCGAACGGCTCCTCGTGCTGGCGGACGGGCGCCTGGACTCCGTACTTCCGGAGAGCGGCGATGCCGACGGCAGTCACGGTCACTCACGTCGCCAGGACGGTCCGCGGCCCAACCCGAAGTTCATCTTCCGGCGATCGCTCGACGACCTGTTGCGGATGGTGCGCGCGCAGCGTGCGCCCAAGGAGATCCGAACCGGCTCCGGCTACACATACGCCGTGGAGCCAGTGCGATTCACCCGGCACCGGCAGGCGGAGACCGTGCTGGGCCATGTGTGGCGACAGTACGGCCAGTTGTCCGGGCTGCTGACAGACTGGATGGACAACGTGTCGGGGAACGAACCCGAGTTGGCTGAGCCTGTGGGCCGGGTCATGGGCATGGCCGCCGGCTGGGGCGGCGGCCGCCGGGCGCTTCGGCACATCCGCAAGTTGGCCGACTCCGATCGTGGAACCAGCCGCACGATCGCCGCGTATGCGCTGGGCATGGCGGCGGAGGATCCGATTCTGGCGAGTGAGGTGAAGCACCGCCTCACCGACTGGAGCACGAGTGCCAGCTGGCGGCTGCGCTTCACTGTGGCGTATGCCTGCGGTACGAACTTCGGTGCTTCCAGGCCGGATCTGGCGATGCGGCTGCTGCGGCATACGTACCAGGGGCGTGACGATGACGAGTATGCCGTCGCCATGGCCGTACGTCGTGCTCTGCGCGAACTCTTCGCGGCAGGCAGCCAGCCGACGGTCTTCCGCCACCTCGCCGACTGGGCTGATCGCGGGGGGTCCGACGCGGAGATGTCGCTCTGGGCCTTTCCATACTTGCTGCGCGAACACTCCTGGTTCAAGGAACAGTTGCTCGCCGTAGGCGAGTTCACCGAGCAGATCACCGATCTCGTCCACCGGACGCTGAGCGACGACGAGTTGTTCGACGCCATATGCAGCGCTTTGATCACCTGGTGCCGCGTCGCCTACTGGGATGAGCAGCAGAGTGCGGCCGTGGAGAGGTTGCTCACCGCACTCGCTCAGAACATGCGGCACGGCGAACTGCGTCTGTTCGTCGAGATCGACCGGGTCGACAACCCCGGACTGGCCGGACGACACATCGCACGGCACGCGCTGGACGCCTGGCGGAAGGGTGAGCCGCGGCAGTCCAGCCCCGCGTCTCGGCACGGAGGACACGATGATCACTGAAGGCAGCAGGCCTGTCTATACCCGTGCTTCGCACGCTCCTTGGCGGGAGATCCTGTGGCAGCGCTGGTCCGGCCGGCTGGACCGTGCTCTGGTGCTGCGGGACCTGGGCGGGGTCTACCACCTCGCGGGGGCCCGGCACGGCACATCTCACGGAACGGCCCTCGATACGGGCGCGGCGCCAAAGGAAGCGGTCGCCCTCCGTACGAGGACGAGGCTGCGTGGGTACGACAGCGCGTTTCTCGTCCAGCTCGACGAACATTCGGGGACACGGGCCGTTGCACTGCCGACTCACTACGGCACCGAGTCGGTGGACGTGCAAGTGCTGTGGTGGGTCCACGATCCGGTCCAGGTCGTGCGGTCGCGCACCACTCACGGCTGGCTCGCGGTGCGCAAGGCCCTCGACCGGCGTTTGCGCCACCTCGGGGAGGAGTACGCCGCCGACGGACACGGACTCGGCGCACCCGAGATGATGCTGAACCTGGCCGTACCGCACGAGTTGCCGGGCTGCGGCCTGAGCTACCGCGTCTTGGACGTCTCCGCACGGGAAGACGACGGCGAACTGCGACTGGGCGAGCCTGGTGACGCTGCTCTGCCCTATTCCTGGACGGACAAGAGCCGCGAGGAGTACGCGTTCTGCAAACAGGCCGTACAGGACGGTCCGGTGTCCCTCGCGGCGCTCTGGCTGATCAGGCATCCGGATCAGGTCAGCCAGGTGCTCGACTGGACTGTGAACCACTCCTCCCTGATCCGGGGGGACACCGACTGGCAGGACGAGATGGCCGGCCTGCTGGGCAAGCTGACGGCACAGGAACGGCAGGAACTCTCCGAAATGCTGCGTGACCGGCTCGTCGCCCTGGGGCGGCAGGTACCTGGACAGCAGCGCTCAGGGGTGGGCGAAGAGAGGATCCGCTCCCGCACCAATGGCTGGGCGGGAGGCACGGCGAAAGGGCAGTCGTTGTGACGCGGGCAGCCGCCGGCCGGGGCCCGGTGCGGGGAGCCCTACGGAATGCCGCTGCCAGGCCCCCGCGCCCGTCTGCCGCTCCTCGTCATCGGGTACTGCACAGGACACTGCGCCGCCGTCGTCCGGCAGCCTGTTCTCCGTCTGGACCAAGCCCGGAGACCGTGGCGGCGATGGAGCGCTTCATGGCTGCCAACGGCGTGGAGCTCACCCGTGCGGATACCAAGGCCGCCGTGCTCCTGGGCTTCACGGGAGCGGTCCTCGGCGTCTTCATCACGGTGACCAGGAGCGCCGACGCCGGACAGGGGCCCACCGCCTGGAAAACGCACCTCCTGTGGTGGGCCGCCGTCATCAGTGCATTGCTGGCCGTCGTCTGCTTCGTGTGCGCCATCGCCCCGCGCCGTCGCGGAGGGCGGCACCAGGCCATGGTCGCTCCCGGATACTTCGAGCACCTCACCTCGGAACTGGGCGGCGAGCGGCTCAGCCGCGCTTTCGAACGAGTTGGGCACAATCCCACCGGCTCACTGCTGCCCTCCCTGGTGAGGACCAGCGAGATCATTCGCACCAAATACCGCTGGATCGAGACGGGAACGGTTCTGCTGCTTGTCGCACTTCCGCAGTTCGCCGTCACCCTGCGGCCGACATGAGGGAGAGCACGAAGAGACCGACTGGTCGGACGATCATGTCCAACCCCAGACGGTCCGAGACCGCGAGTGCTCATGTACATCTACTACGTCTGCTACATCTGCTACATTTATGACATGAGTGAGCCGGTGGTTGAATCCATGGCCGAGGTCCGCAGCCACCTCGCCGACGTCATCGATCGCGCGCGACGGGAGGAAACCCCGACGATCATTACTCGGCGCGGCAAACAGGAAGCTGTCGTGATCGACATTCAGGAGTACCAGCGTCTGCGACGGATCGCGGAAGACGCCGAAGAGGCATGGCTCAACCAGTTGGCCGACGAAGCCGAGTCCGAGGGCACGGAAGGGTCGGTCTCGCTCGAAGAGATGGCCGCCATGCTCCGCGCCGATCAGAGCTGACCCAATGGGGTACGTCACGCGCTTCACACCGCACGCCCAGCGGGACATGCTCAAGGTTCCGCGCCCGGATGCCCTGCGCATCCTGTACCGCCTCGCTGAACTACAGAAGGCGATGGGCGCAGGGGACACGGCTGCGTTCGATGTCAAGGCCCTCCAAGGACACAACGCCCGCTGGCGGCTCAGGGTCGGCGACTACCGCGTTGTCTACACCGTCGAGGACGGTCAGCTCATCGTGTGGGTCCTGGCTGTCGGCAATCGTCGCGATGTCTACCGTCAGGTTCCGTAGGGGGAGGCGAAAGCGGGACGTGAGCGGTCGCCTGCCCCACCCGCTTCCAAGCGTGTGGCCTGCGGCGGGCCTGCCCGAGGCCTGAGTACGGGTACCCACTCCCCGTGCGCAGCCGCACCGATGCCCCGCGCAGCCCGGCCGATCTACGGTGCCGTCATGCCCGAGGAGATCGTCCCCACCGCCACCACCGCAGACGCCACCGCCACCACCGCGGACACCACCGACGCCACTGACGCCGCCACCGCCGCTGTCCCGAGGCGGCCCACCGCCGCGCAGGCCGTCGGGATCGGCTGCGCGGCGCTGCTCGCCGTACCGCTGGTCCTCGTCCTCGTCGTGGTCGTCTGGATCGCCGTGGTGACGAAGGACCCGTCGGACTTCCCGCGCGTCGCACCCGAGGAGATGGCGAGCCGCGCGATCGAGCGCTCCCAGGAGGCGTACGACGTCCTGGGGTTCACGCGCACCATCAAGCCCGGCGTCGAGAAGCTGGGCGTCTCGACCGCGAACACGCTCGGCTCGGACTCCTGCTACCGGGGCGGCCTGACGGACGAGACGGTCGACGGCGCGTACCGCATGAACCACAGCTGGGCCCTGGACCACGTCCCCGCCGAGCAGGCGAGCGCCGGCCTGCGCCGACTGCGCGACCACCTCGAGGACACCGGCTGGGACATCACCTCGTACCGGGAGAACGCCGCCGGCGGCTCCTGGGACCTGCGCGCCTCGCGCTCGGACGGGGACGGGGACGGGGCCGAGCGGGTGTCGTTCCAGTGGTTCGAGGACCGCGGCTACTTCACCGGCGGCACCTCCACCCCCTGCGCCGTCGACCCCGCCTGGCGGCAGGGCGACGACGAACCCGCCGGGGACGACCAGACCCCGCCCGACTTCGGACCCCGGGCGTCCTAGAGGTAGGCGGATCTCTTGGTCAGAGGTAGGGCGCGAACCCGTCGAGCAGGCCCAGCACCTCCGCCTCACCGGCCGGCGGCAACTGCACCACGACCTCCTCGATGCCCAGTTCCGCGTAGTGCGCGAGCTTGCCGGGGGACGGCTGGACGGCGTACGGCACGACCTGGAGGGCGGACGGCTCGCGGCCGGCCTCCGCCCAGGCCGTGCGCAGGGCGGGCAGCGACTCGGAGAGGCCGCGGCCGCCGATCGGCAGCCAGCCGTCGGCGTACTCGCAGATGTGCGAGAACAGCTTCGGGCCCGCGGCCCCGCCGACGAGGGTGCGGGGGCCGGTGACCGGTCCGCGCGGCTTCTGCACGGGCTTGGGGTACGCCGTGCTGGCGCGCACGCCGCCGTACTCACCCTCGTACGCCGTCGGTTCCTCCGCCCACAGGGCCTGCATCAGCCGCATCCGGTCCCGGACCAGTTCGCGGCGGGTGCGCCACTCGACGCCGTGGTCGGCGGCCTCCTCCACGTTCCAGCCGTAACCGAGGCCCAGGGTGAGCCGGCCGCCGGAGAGGTGATCGACGGTCGCGATCTGCTTGGCGAGGTCGATCGGGTCGTGCTGGGCGACGAGAGTGATGCCGGTGCCGAGACCGAGCGTCTCCGTCACCGCCGCCGCCTGGCCGAGGGCGACGAAGGGGTCGAGGGTGCGGCCGTACTCGCGGGGCAGGTCGCCGCCTGCGGGGTAGGGGGTGGTCCGCTCGACCGGGATGTGCGTGTGCTCGGGCAGATAGAGCCCGGCGAAGCCGCGCTGCTCCAGCTCACGGGCGAGGCGGGTGGGAGTGATCGTCTCGTCGGTGAGGAAGATCGTGACGGCGATGCGCATGGGCGGGCCTTTCGCTGCGTACGGCGACTTCTGGGCAGGTGTGCCTAGGGGGTGTCTGCGGGTGACGTCCTCATCTGTACCGGGAGACGGGGCAGGTGTCCATACCGACTGGTCGGCATCACCTGAGGGCACGGCGACTCAACTGGCGTACATGACATCCCGACGGACGCCGATTCCCTTGCCGTTCACGGCAGTTCACCCGAACTGGAGAAGCTGGCACGCATGTGTGAGGACACGCACCCCATCGCACGCCGAGCCCTCTTCATGACGGGGGCCGCCACCGCGCTTACGTTGGGAGGCATGAGCTTCGCAGCGGCGGCCGGCCGGCCGGAGGGGGCTCAGGAGACCCGCACCCTCCGGGGCGTCCTGCCCGCCGGATCGCCGGATTTCGTCTACGTTCCCGTAGAAGTCCCGTCAGGCGTACGGGAGTTCCGGGTCGCGTACACCTACGACCGGCCCTCCGTCCCGGCCGGCACGCCCGGCAACGCGCTCGACATCGGCGTCTTCGACGAACGCGGCACCGAGCTGGGCGGGAAGGGCTTCCGGGGCTGGTCCGGGGGCGCCCGCAGCGAGTTCTTCATCCAGTCGGCCGAGGCGACGCCCGGGTATGTCGCCGGCCCGGTCCGGAAGGGCGCCTGGCACCTCGCCCTCGGCCCCTACACGGTGGCGCCGCAGGGCCTGCCGTACGAGATCACGGTGACGCTGACGTACGGCGAACCGGGCGTGGCCGCAGCGCCGTCGTATCCCTCGTCCCGGGCGAGGGGACGGGGCCGCGCCTGGTACCGGGGCGACTGCCACCTCCACTCCTGGTGCTCCGACGGCCGTCGCACCCCGGCCGAGATCGGCGCGCTGGCGCGGGCGGCGGGGCTGGACTTCGTCAACACGTCGGAGCACAACACGCATGCGGGGCACGGGGCTTGGGCAGACGTGGCGGGCGACGACCTGCTGGTGATGCTGGGCGAGGAGATCACGACGAGAAACGGCCACGTACTGGCGCTGGGCACGGACCCCGGCACGTTCGTGGACTGGCGCTACCGGGCCCGCGACAACCGCTTCGGCCGCTTCGCCCGCCGGATCCGACGGGCGGGCGGCCTGGTCGTGCCGGCGCATCCGCACGCGACGTGCATCGGGTGCGGCTGGAAGTTCGGGTTCGGGGAGGCGGACGCGGTCGAGGTGTGGAACGGCCCGTACACGCCGGACGACGAGGTGGCGCTGGCGGAGTGGGACGCGATGCTGGTGGCGGGGGTGCGGGGCGGGGGCGGTGGCGGTACGGGCTCCTGGCTTCCGGCGATGGGGAACAGCGACGCGCACCGGGATCCGGACGTGGTGGGACTCCCCCAGACGGTGGTCCTGGCCGACGACCTGACCCGGGAGGCGATCCAGGAGGGCATCCGGTCGGGACGGTCGTACGTGGCCGAGTCGAGCAAGATCTCTCTCAACTTCACAGCCACGGGCGGAAAGGGGCAGCACGCAGGCATCGGCGAACGCCTGAAGGTCGCCGCCGACACCCCGGTGACCGTCCGCCTGGAGGTCACGGGAGCCCCGGGCTGCACGATCCGCTTCGTAACGGACCAGGGCGTGCTCTTCACGAGCGCCGCGCTGCCGACGTCGGGGGCAGAGGCGGGCGCAGGCGTCGTGGAATGGCGCACGACACAGTCGTACGCCGCGTACGTACGAGCGGAGGTCCGCCACGAGGCGACGGCGGCTCCCCTGCCCGGGGCGCTGGCAGCGTTCACGAACCCGGTGTTCTTGGGCAGGGGCAACGGGGTCTGAGGGCTCGCTTCGCGATTCGCCCCTCGCCGACGTGGTGGCGAGGGACGGCTCAGTCCATCACCTGTGGGTCACGGAAGTAGTAGACGACCGTCACGCCCATGCCTGGAGTGTGCGTGTATACGACCGTGATCGCCTCGGCCGAGTCGCGGGCGAGGGGTGTGGTGTACGTGTACTCCACGGAGGGTGTGCGCCAGCCGGGGATCTCGCGGCCCACCGCCGGATCGCGGGCGATCACCGCGAGTGCTGCCCGGACGACGTCCCGCTCCCCTTCCGTCAGGTCGCCGAACGCCTTCCTGGCGGGCTCGGCCTCTTCCAAGGGGACCTCACTCACCCCGGCTGCCCCCAGGACGCGCGTCTTCCAGGGCTGCCATGATGTCGGGCGCGTTCCTGATCAGGATGCGGTGCCGGTAGGCCCGTACCACCGCTGCGGCACCCTCGAAGTCGTTGGTCGGGGAAGCCCCTATGGCCGCCGCCAACTCCTCCTCGAACCGTTCCCTGTCCCCCGGAAAGCCGTAGCGGCTGAGGGCGCTGCGCAGGTCGTCCACGGTCCGGATCTCCGGGAGGGGCATCGCTCCCCAGCCGTGCTCGGGCTGTGCGCTCATGGTCTGCTCCTGGTGAACGGGCATGGCTCCACCTCCCAGTATGGCGCTGTCCTGGCGGGACGGGCATCGCGTGCTCATCACTTCGCCCCGCCCCCGCAGTCCGCCCACAGCAGCTTGCCGCCCTTCGACGCGCCCAGATGGCGGAGTACCGAGACACCCACGTCGTCCGCGCATGCCCGTACGAGGTGCAGGCCTCGGCCGTGTTCGTCGTCCACCGGCGGAGCCGCGCAGAGGCGGTCGCCCTGGAAGCCGGGAGGGACGCGTGGGTCCGCGTCCCAGACGGCGACGCGGACTCCGCCCGGCCGGGTCGACATCAGGCGCAGGGCGTACGGGCCCTCGGTGTGGACGTGCGAGTTCGCCAGCAGCTCCGCCGCCACGAGCTCTGCGGTGGCAGTGAGGCCGGGCAGCTCATGGGCGGCGAGGATGAGTCTGAGGGCGCCCCTCGCGATACCCGGTGCGCGTGGATCACGGGGTAGGTGCAGGGTGTAGTTCCAGGACGGGGATACGGTGGCCATGGAAGTCTCCGGTCACTGAGGGGAGTTGGACGGATGCCTGGTGTCGATGCCGTGGCGTCCCACGGTGCGCTTCCGGGCGGGGGCCCAGCAACGAAGATAGAGGCACTGCAAATTACATTTGCCTAAGTCCGAGATACTCCACTCGCATTTCCCTCATACGAGTGGCCGCGAATGGAACAGGCGTCCAGGAGGAGCGCACGTGGCCGCAAGACCCCCTCTCACAGCTCGCCGCCATCGACTCGCTGTGGAACTGCGCAAGTTGCGGGAGCGCGCAGGCCTGACGGCGACGGAGGCCGCGCGCACGCTCGGCACCAGCCAGGGGCAGCTCAGCAACGTGGAGTCAGGCCGATTCGGCGTGAGCCCCGAGCGGGTCAGGGCGCTGGCCCACGCGTACACATGCTCCGACCCCGCGTTCATCGACGCCCTTGCCGACATGGCAGCTGACAAGACACGCGGCTGGTGGGAGACGTTCCGGGATGTGCTTCCGCCGTCACTCCTGAGCATCGCGGAGCTGGAGCATCACGCCACAGCGCTGTGGTCCGCCAACACCGTCCACATCCCGGGTCTGCTCCAGACCACGGATCACGCCCGCGAGATCTTCCGACAGGTCGTACCGGAATTCTCACGATCGGACGTCGAACTGCGAGTGAGCCACCGGCTCCAGCGCCAGGCACTCCTGGACCGCAACGATCCCACCCCGTTCCGCGCCATCATTCACGAAGCCGCTCTCCGGGTGCCCGTCGGCGGCCCCTCCACCGCCAAGCGACAGTTGGAGCATCTGGTGGAGCAGAGCGAACGGGATCACATCAGCATCCACGTGATCCCGTTCGCCATCGGCGCCTATCCCGGATCCGGGCAGAACATCCACTACGCGTCCGGCCCCGTGCCTCAACTCGACACGGTCTCGCTGGACCAGTCCCATGGGCCTGCACTCCTGGACGCAGAGGCACAGTTGGAGATGTACCGCATCCTGCTGGACCGCATGGAGCGCGTGGCATTGGAGCCGTCCAAGTCCCGTGACTTCATCCACGATCTCATCCACGACCTGTAAGGGGAGAAGATGTCCACCCACACCTGGCAGAAGTCGTCCTACTGCGGGCAAGGCGAATCGTGCGTCCACATATCCGCGACCCTCACCCCCGCCACCATCCACCTCATCGAATCCGCCGACCCCTCCCAGACCGTCCTCACCACCACCCCCACCGCCTTCGCCGCCCTGCTCGGCTCGCTGACGGGGTCGCTCAGCGCGCCGTGACCTTGTAGACGAGGGTGCCGGCGCCGTCGTGGCCGCACCGGCACCCGGAGCCCTCCCGCCTTGGCCTAGCCGTCGACCTCGTGCCGGCCGACCTCCAGGAAGTAGCGCAGTTCCTCCGGCGTACCGTTGATGGCCTTCTCGGCAGCCGCGCGGAGGGCGGCGCTGATGGTCGGGTCGGCGAGGATGCGGGCCACGGCGACGCGGTCGTCCTCGGCCCGGGCCAGGCGGAACCCGGTCTCCAGGAAGGCGCGCAAAGCCTCCGGCGTGCCGACGTTGAGGGCCTTGTTGGCCTCCCGGACGACCGCCTTGCCGGAATTCTTGTCGCCCAGGATGCGAACCACGGCGACAGCGTCGTCCTCGGCCCGGGCCAGGCGGAACCCGGTCTCCAGGAAGGCGCGCAAAGCCTCCGGAGTGCCGACGTTGAGGGCCTTGTTGGCCTCCCGGACGACCGCCTTGCCGGAATTCTTGTCGCCCAGGATGCGAACCACGGCGACAGCGTCGTCCTC
>NZ_JBITJV010000008.1:308546-329933 GCF_044460385.1 Streptomyces sp. NPDC050121
CGGCCCGGGCCAGGCGGTAGCCGGTCTTCAGGAAGGCGCGCATGTCGTCCGCGGTGCCGTCGAGGGCGGCGTTGGCCTCTCGGACGACCCTCTTGCCGGAGTCCTTGTCCGCCAGGATGCGTGCGATCGCGATACGTAGTTCCTCGTCGGACATCTCGTCCACCGGCGTATCGGTAGTCACCGTCGCGGTCGTCGTCGCGGTGGCCGTCGTCGTGTCGGTGGCGGACGCCGGGGTGGCGAAGAGGACCGCCGGGGTCAGAGCGATGGTCGCGACGAGCAGGGCGGCGCGGTGCTGTCTCATGGTGTGTTCCTCCGTGGTCCGGCGATCGATGCGGGGATTCTCGCCGTTGAGCGCCGCCCCGCACCAACCCATTAAGGAGGAGCAACTCCCGGCGTTGGAAGGGCGGTTACGTGTGAGGTAATCGCGTCGAGCCGTCGCCGTCACCGAGAATGGCGCTCTCGCCGCGTCGGCAGGGCGCGGTGTCCGACGTCATCAGGGAGGGGTTCGGTCATGTCGTCCGGCACGCCTACTGTCACCACCCGCGCCGCAGTCGAGGAGTTGCTGCGGCGGATCGGGGAGGGGGATCCGGAGCGGATCGCCGAGCTGTACGCCGAGCACGGGGACTGGAAGCTGGACTGGCCGCAGGACGAGCACGGTCGTCAGCACAGCGCCACCCCGTGGATCCGGCACCGCTCCACCCGTGCCGACGCCGCCGCCCACTACCGCGAGCTCGCCGAGCACCACGTGCCCGGGCAGGCGGCGACCGAGATCGAGCGGATCCTCGTCGACGGGGACGACGCGGTCGTCCTCGGCGAGATCCGCCAGACCGCCCGCTCCACCGGACGCGCCTACCGCGCCCGGTTCGCCCTGCACCTCACCTTCGAGCGGGGCAGCGGGCTCGTCGTCCGCCACCACGTCTATGAGGACAGCCTCGCGGTCGCGCGCGCCTTCGACTGCAGGTACGCGTAGGAAAAAACTCCTGTGCGCCCGCTCGTACGGCTCTGCGATCATCCCCGCATGGCGCTCAGTCTCGAATCGCTGGTCATCCGGCACACCCACCGCCTTCCCCTTCCCAAGGGCTTCGCGGGTGAAGGGGCCGCCGCGGCGCGGCAGTTCGACGCCGCGCTGACCTCCGTGGGCTTCAAGCTCTCCGCGGAGCTGCTGGAGCGGCTGTCGGGGCTGTCCGAGGCCACGGTCGTGCACACCGCCCGGCAGACGCTGCGCACCGTCAGCGAGATGGTGGGCGACCACGTCCGGCACAACTCCTACTTCATCGACTTCCCGGCGAACGTGCCCGACACCGAAGAGTTCTGGATGCGGTGTGTGGCGAAGGCGCTCGGCGACGAGAAGGCGCGCGAGAGCGTGCTGACGCAGCTGGCGCACGGGGTGCTGGACCTGCTCAGCCTCCCCGCCTACGGCCGCTACCAGCACACCTACGAGGAGATGCTCGCGGCGCAGGACGAGCTGATCGCCTCCGCGGGCGACCGGGTGACCGTCCTGCACCTCGGGCGCGACCTGGACGACGAGCTCACCGACCTGTACCTGGCCTTGGCGGGCAGCACGACGCCCCTGGGCGAGGAGCACCTGCGCGACCTCAAGGCCCTCGCCGGGTGGTGCGTGCTCGGCCCCCAGCCGGAGTCGATCCCGGTCCGGGAGAACCGTGCCGTCGTCAACGAGGCCCGGCTCGGCGTCGGCGCGGACCTCCTCCTCGACACCGTCACCGATGTGCTGCGGCTGGCCTGCGCGCTGTCCGACGGCGACGTGACGCTGCAGGAGCCGACCCGGTTCCGGGCTCTGTCGCGGCCCGCCCGCCGTGCGCTGCTCGCCGGCCTCGACGCCGTCGTCGCGGCCAACCCCGCCAAGCTGGCCGATGTGCACGCGCACCGCGAACCTTTCAAGCGGCTCGGTGAGCGCCTCCACCCGCACGAGTACCCGCGCTGGCCGCACGCCGCCGACGTGTTCGCCGTGGCCCGGGGCGAGAAGGAGGCCCGCTCCTTCGACAGCCGTGTCGAGACCCTGCTCGACGACTTCGACGTCCTCGGCGCGGCCCGGCTGCTGGAGTCCGCCCCCGGCAAGCTGTTCCGCGCCCTGGACCTCCTGCTGCGCATCGCCGCCGACCAGGAGGAGCGCGACGCGGTGGTGGCCGCCGCGGTGCGGGTCGCGCCCGAAGTCTCCGGCCGGGTCTTGCTGTCGGTCCGCGAGCACTTCCAGAACCGGGAGCGGGAGACCGACGAACCCCGGATCTTCGTCAACCGCCGAGGCCGCGGCTGGGTCGCCCGCGACGTCCGGCCGCCGGTCCCCGCCGCCGACCGCGACCGGCTGATCGCCGCCCTCGACGCCGAGCTGCGCCGCAGGCTCCCCGCGCCGGGCCGCCTGCTGCTCGACCCCGACGTCCTCGACGTGGCGCTCCCGCTCAGCGGCAGGGCGACCACGGCCGGGCTCGGCGTCCTGCCGCGCGGCTCGGTCTCGGCGGTCGACGGCGAACGGCTGCGTTTCTTCGTGTACTGGAAGGAGGCCGAGAACCGGACCGACTACGACCTGTCGGCGCTGCTTCTCCACGCCGACTACAGCACCGACGGCTGGCTCTCCTACACCTCCCTCAGGGCGGTCGGCGGCCGGCACTCGGGCGATGTCACCGAGGCCCCCGACGGGGCCTCGGAATTCATCGACCTGACCCTGGACCGGGTACGCAGCACCTTCATCGTCCCGCAGGTCAACGTCTACGCCGGCGAGAGCTTCGAGGAGGTCGAGGAGTCGTTCTTCGGTTTCATGCTGCGCGACGGCGAGCAGAAGGGCCGGCCGTACGAGCCGCGCACGGTGCGGATGAAGTCGGAGCTTCGCGGGGCGGGGCGCGTGGCGCTGCCGCTGGTGTTCCGGCGCGAGGACGACGGCCGGTGGCGCGCGAAGTGGCTGCACCTGTATCTGAAGGGCATCTCGTCGGCCAACCGGGTCGAGGAGAACCAGCTGTCGGTGTCCAAGGTGGTGCGCGCCCTCGTGGAGCGCGAGCAGCTGACCGTGGGGTACCTGACCGACCTGATGTCCGACGCCGCCACGGCCGTGGACCTGTGGGACGGCGGCGATCCCGTCCCGGACGAGCCCGTGACGTACATCGGCCTCGAACGCCCCGAGGGGCTGCACCCGGACTCCCGGGTCATCACCCTCGAAAATCTGCGCGACTTGATCCCTGGCTGAGTGCTAGCGTCTGCCGTGGCGAGGCCATGAAGGGGCTTCCTTCTCAACTCCTCTACCGAAAAAAGTCTCTTCGCTTTCCTCGCCCTCGACATCGCTCCGGGCGGTGCCCGCGCTTCACCGCGCGAGCACCGCCCGAGCCGTTTCAGCCCTTACGTGAGCGGGTTCTCCCCCTCCGCGAGATCCGCGACGACCGCCGCGTGGTCGGAGGGCCAGACGCCGTCCACGGGGCCATGGCCCGCCCGCTGGACGCGGCGGACGTGACCCTCGCCTGCCGGGCCCGGCGGACCCACGTGGATGTAGTCGATGCGGGCGGGCGGCTCCAACAGGCGGGCCGCGTACGGGTTTTCGGGGGTCCACGTAGCGGCGGGCGCGGCGGGTTCGGCGTAGTCCCAGGCGTCGTGGAACACCAGGCCGGGGACGGCCGGCGCGGTCCTCGTGCCGGCGAAGAGACGCATCTCGTCGGAGTCCGGCCAGGCGTTGAAGTCGCCGGTGACGACGGGCGGGCACGGGGTGCCTGCGCGGTGCCGGGCGACCAGCTCCGCGAGGGCCGTGACCTGGGCGCAGCGCACCGCCGACGCCTGTACGGCCGAGGTGAGGTGCGTGGTGAAGAAGGGGATGTCGAACGCGGGGGCGGCCACGCGCGCGTAGAGGGCGAGGCGGCCGTCGGCCAGGTCGGCCGGCGCGGGCAGCAGCAGCGTCTCCTGTTCCCTCACCGGCCAGCGGCTCAGCACCGCGTTGCCTATGTCGACCGAGCCGGCATCCGCGTCCGCGTCCGCGATCCGTGTCCGCCAGCGGTCCGGGGACGGCGACGCGGCCCAGGTGCAGTACAGGCCCAGCTCGTCGGCCAGCCACTCCGCCAGGTTCTCGCCGCCGGCCGCCCACACCTCCTGCAGTCCGACCACGTCGGGACGCAGCTCGCGCAGCACCGCCAGGATCGCCTTCTGCCGTTCCCGCCACGGGCCGAACCGCCACCACAGGTTCCAGCTCACCACGCGCATGTGCAGCCACCCCCTCTCGTCACGCCGACGGCGTCGGGGACCATTGAAGCAACAGCAGCAATCCTGCGTGCGAAGGAGCCCCACCGATCATGGCCCCGCCCAACGACCTCCGGTTCCGCGCGACCACTGCCCTCCAGCGGCACGTCGCCAACCCGCTCATGCGCCGCCTGCCGTTCCACACTCTCCTGGAGACCACCGGCCGGGTCTCCGGCCGACCCCGCCGCACCCCGCTCGGCGGCCGCCGGGTCGGCGACACCTTCTGGCTGGTCTCGGAGTTCGGCGAACGATCGCAGTACGTCCGCAACATCCAGGCCGATCCACGGGTGCGGGTGCGGATCGGCGGACGGTGGCACAACGGCACCGCCCACCTGCTGCCCGACGACGACCCGGTCGCCCGCCTGCGCACCCTCCCCAAGGCCAACAGCACTGCCGTACGGGCCCTGGGGACGGGGCTGCTGACGATCCGGGTCGATCTCAGCGACTGAGGTGATGGTGGTGACTGGGGTGCCGGAGGCGACCGAGGTGGCCGAGGTGGCCGAGGTGGCCGAGGTGGCCGGGGATCACTTGGCGGGCTTGTAGAAGGCGTACGTCGCCGAGTACGGGACGCTGACCTGGTCGGCGCCGGTGCAGGCGGTGGCCGGGGCGACGCCGCCGGCCGTGTCGAGGCGCTGGATGTAGGTGACGTCGGCGAAGACCCCGGCGCCGCGCGTGGCCGTGGCCTTCAGCAGCAGCTCGGCGATGGTGCCCGCCTTGGGCGATGTGACGAGGGCGGCGGCGTTGACGGCGCTGCCGTCCACCGTGGACACCCAGACCGGGCCGCGGGAGTGCAGGGCGACGGGACGGTGGGCGCGGTCTCTCTTGTAGGACAGGGTGGCGGCGGGCTCCAGGAGCTTCCAGGCGCCGTCGGTGCAGGTGTACGTCTGGACGCCCTTCGCGGCGAAGACGCCCGTCAGCCGGTTGCCGTCGGGCACCTTGAGCGCGGCGGGCGCGTCGACGTGGGCGGTCGCGGACTGCGCCGGCGCGGCGTGGCCGACCGTCGTGCCCAGCAGGGTGCCGGCGGTGGCGACGGCGAGCGCCGTGGTGGTGAGGGCGAGACGTTTGGCGAGCTTCATCTGGTGCATGGGGTGGTCTCCGAACGATTTCCGGACATGTTCACGGGCGGGGCCGGACACGGTCCTGGCCCCTGCGCCCGGAGGCTACGGGTCCACCGGCGATTCCGATGCCTGTTCGGCGTTCTCTGAACGATCTCTGCACGCCCGGGACAGTCTTCAGGACTCAAAGGGCAAGCAAACGGCACCCGTTGTTCATCCCGGCCAGACGATCGACTGCACCTCGCTGTAGGCGTGCAGCGCGTACGAGCCCACGTCCCGCCCCACCCCGCTCTTCTTGAATCCGCCGAACGGCGCCTCCATGTTGCGGCCGACCGTGTTCACGCCGACGCCGCCCGCGCGCAGCCGGCGCGCCACCCGGAACGCCCGGGCCACGTCCGAGGACCAGACATAGTCGATGAGGCCGTAGTCGGAGTCGTTCGCGAGGGCGACGCCCTCGTCCTCCTCGTCGAAGGGGACGACCGTCACCACCGGCCCGAAGATCTCCTCCCGGACCACCCGCATGTCGTTCGTGCAGTCGGCGAGGAGGGTCGGGGCGACGTAGAAGCCCTGCTCCAGCGGCGGGCGTTCACCGCCCACGACGACCACCGCGCCCTCCTTCCGGCCCAGTTCCACGTACGACTCCACCCGGTCCCGGTGCGCGGCCGAGATGACCGGGCCGACCACGGTGTCGGGCTCCCGCGGATCGCCCACCTTCAACCGACCCGCGTACGCGGCGAGTTGCTCGACGAGCCGGTCGTACACCCGGCGGTGTGCCAGCACCCGGGTCGGGGCCGTGCAGATCTGGCCGCTGTAGAAGGAGAAGGTCGTCCCGATGCCCGCGACCGCCGAGGCGACGTCCGCGTCGTCGAGGACGACCGCCGCGCCCTTTCCGCCCAGCTCCATCAGCTGGCGCCGCATGTCCCGGCCGCACACCTCGGCGATGCGCCGGCCCACCGCCGTGGAACCGGTGAAGCTCACCATGTCGACGTCCGGCGACGACACCGCCGTCTCCCCGATGTCGACGGCGCGCCCGGAGACGACGTTGACGACCCCGCGCGGCACGCCCGCCGCCTCCAGCGCCTGAGCCATCCGGTAGACGGACAGGGGGTCCTGCGGGGCGGGTTTCACGACCACCGTGTTGCCCATGGCGAGGGCGGGGGCGATCTTCCCGGCCGGGTTCGCCCACGGGTTGTTGTAGGAGGTGATGCACGTGACGACGCCGACGGGCTGCCGGACGGCCACCGCGCCCATCACGCCCGCCTTCCCCGCCCCCACTGCCTGAAGGGCGTGGGAGGTGCCCCCACCGGCCTCGTTGATCTGCGGCGGGATCGGCCACTCGGCGGGCTCCACGCGCGCGTAGCGCTTGAAGCGGGCCGCGCCGACCCCGACCTGCATGGCGCGCGCGGTGCCGGTCGTGGCGCCGGTCTCGGCCTGGGCCAGCTCCGCGTACGGGAGCAGCCGGGCGCGGATGATGTCGGCGGCCCGGCCCAGCACCGCCGCGCGTTCCTCCGGCCGGGTGCGCGACCACGGGCCGAAGGCTTCGCGGGCCGCGGCGCAGGCCGCGCGCACTTGATCCCGCGAGGCCTCCGGGGCCAACCCGACGGTCCCCTCGGTCGCCGGGTCGACGACCTCGTAGTGGCCGCCGTCCGGTTCGACCCAGACCCCGCCCACGAAAAGCCGCTGCCCGTCGGTCACCGCCCCGGCGGCTCCCAACCCGGCGGCTCCCGCCCCGTCGGCTTCCCCGCTCACCGGGTGTTCACCGTCCTGGTGTCCCGCCCCGAGCGCAGCACCCGTCCCGGTACGGCGCCGGTCACGACGTCGTCGCGGATGGCCGCCACGCCGTTGACCCAGACCGCCCGCACCCCGATCGCCTTCGAGTCCAGCCGCGGACTGTCACCCGGCAGGTCGTGCACCAGGGTGGCCTTGCCCGCGTCGATGCGCTCCGGGTCGAACAGGACGAGGTCCGCGTGGAAGCCCTCCTGGATCCGGCCCCGCTCGCGCAGTCCGAAGAGCCGCGCCGGGTCGTCCGTCAGCATCTTCACCGCCTGCTCCAGGCCGGCCAGTTTGCGGCCGCGCAGACAGTCGCCGAGGAAGCGCGTGGTGTACGGCGCCCCGCACATGCGGTCCAGGTGCGCGCCCGCGTCGGAGCCGCCGAGCAGGACGTCCTCGTGGGTCCAGGCCTCCGCCCGCATCGCCCACGAGTCGGGGTCGTTGTCCGTCGGCATCGGCCACAGGACCGTACGCAGTTCGTCGGCCACGCAGATCTCGACCAGGCAGGCGAACGGATCGAGGCCGCGTTCGGCGGCGATGTCCTCGACGACCCGCCCGGTGAGGCCCTCGTTGCCCGCGCTGTAGGTGTCGCCGATGACGTACCGCCCGAAGTTGGTCAGGCGCCGGAAGACGCCTGCCTCCTTCGACCCGGCGTGCCGCAGCAACTCGGCCCGGACGGCCGGTTCCCGCAGCTTCTCGATCCGCTCGGGGACGGGCAGGCCGAGGACCGGCCCCCAGCCGGGGATCAGGTTCAGGGCGCAGAACGTGCCCAGGGACATGTTCATCGGCGTGAGGATCGGCATGGTCAGCGCCACAACCCGGCCGCCGGCCTTCCGCGCCCGCTCGCTCGCCACGAGCTGTCGGGGCACCCGCTCCGGGACGGCCGAGTCGATGGTGAGGACGTTCCAGTTCAGGGGGCGTCCGGCCGCCGCACTCATCTCCACGAACAGGTCGATCTCGGCGTCGCTGAACTGGTCGAGGCAGCCCGCGACGATCGCCTCGATCTGCGTGCCCTCGTGCTCGCCGACGGCCCGCGACAGCGCCAGCAACTCGGCGGGCAGGGCGTGCCGGGACGCGACCGGCTGCCCGTCCCCGTCGGAGTGGGTCGAGGACTGCGTGGTGGAGAACCCCCACGCCCCCGCGTCCATGGCGTCGTGCAACAGCCGTACGATCTCGGCGAGTTGCTCCTCGCTGGGCTGACCGCCCACCGCGTCCGGCCCCATCACGTACCGCCGCAGCGCGCAATGCCCCACCATGAACCCCGCGTTGACCGCGATCCGCCCCTCGAGGGCGTCGAGGTACTCCCCGAAGCCGCTCCAACTCCAGGGCGCGCCCTCCTCGAGCGCGATCAGCGACATCCCCTCCACCTTGGACATCATGCGGCGGGTGTAGTCGGCGTCGGCGGGCCGGTCCGGATTGAGCGGCGCGAGCGTGAACCCGCAGTTCCCGGCGGCGACGGTCGTCACCCCGTGGTTCAGGGACGGGGTGGCGTACGGATCCCAGAAGAGCTGGGCGTCGTAGTGCGTGTGCGGATCGACGAACCCGGGCGCGAGCACGAGCCCGTGAGCGTCCTCGGTGGTCCGCGCCTCCTCGGCGACGGTCCCGACGACGACGATCCGCCCGTCACGGATCCCGACGTCGGCGACCCGGGCAGGCGCACCGGTCCCGTCGACGACGGTCGCCCCTTTGATGACGTGATCGAGCATGCGGTTCCCTCCTCAACTCCGGGGAGATCGGGATCTTTTAGGGGCGCGGGGCTGTATCGATGTGCGACTCCGCCGCGTGGGCGCGACCAGCCACAACGGACCCGCAGTCGCCACACGACCCACACGCCCACGCCGATTACGCGCCCGTGCGGAACCGCGTCGTCCGATGAACAGGATCCGTGTCGATCTTCGGAATCACGTGCTCCCCGATCAACCGGATCGTCTGCAGTGTCTCCTCCTTCGGCACCCCCACCGGCAGCCCGAAGCTCAGCTGATCGGCTCCGGCCTGCTCCCACCGCTTGCACTGCGTGAGCACCTCGTCCGGGTCGCCGCAGATCAACAGCTCCTCTTCCACGAGGAGTTCGACGAACTCGGCGTTGTACTCGGGCAGCGTCTCGGGCCAGACGGGAAAGCCCTCGGGCCGCGGGAAGGTGTCGTGGTACCGGAACACCAGCGACGGCAGGTAGTGCAGGCCGCCCTCGACGGCGATCCGGATCGCCTCGTCGTGCGTGGGCGCGCAGATCGCCGTCGTCGTCACCATCACGTTGTCGTTGACGAAGTCACCGATCGGCTCGGCGTTCACGACCGCCGTCTTGTACTGCTCCAGCACCCACTCCATGTCGGAGACCTTCTGGATGCTGAACCCGAGGACGCCCAGGCCCTTGCGCGCGGCCATCGCGTACGAGGGCGGTGACCCGGCCGCGTACCACATCGCCGGGTGCGACTTCCCGTACGGCTTCGGCAGGATCTTGCGCGGCGGCAGCTGCCAGTGCTTGCCCTGGAAGCCGACGTACTCGTCCTGGAGCCACATCTTGGGGAACTCGGCGATGGTCTCCTCCCAGATCTCCTTTGTGTAGTTCATGTCGGTGATGCCGGGGAGGAAGCCGAGGATCTCGTGCGATCCGGCGCCCCGTCCGCTTCCGAACTCGAAGCGGTTCTGGCTGAGATGGTCGAGCATGGCGACCTTCTCGGCGACCTTCACGGGGTGGTTGACCTGGGCGAGCGGGTTGAAGATGCCCGATCCCAGATGGATCCGGTCCGTCGCGTGTGCGAGATACCCGAGGAAGACGTCGTTGGCGGAGAGGTGCGAGTACTCCTCCAGGAAGTGGTGCTCGGACGCCCAGGCGTACTTGAAGCCGGACTTGTCCGCCTGGATGACGTACTCGGTCTCCTCCATCAGCGCCTTGTGCTCGGCGAGGGGGTCGGTCTCGGCCCGCTTGCCCACGTATCCCTGTACAAAGAGCCCGAATTCCACGGAGGTTCACCGTCCCAGGTCCTGGATTGGGGTCCATCTCGGTTACCTGACGATCCGTCAGTTCGGTTGGATGGTCAATACCTGACGGCCAGTCAGATGATGGAGACTCCCGCCAGCCAGCCCCCGTCGATCACGAACGGCTGCCCGGTGATGTATGAGGAGTCGTCCGAGGTGAGGAAGAGGGCGAGCCTGGCCACCTCCTCCGGCCGCCCCACCCTGCCCAGCGGCACGAGCTTGCGGTACAGCCCGTCGAGGGCCTTCGAGGTCTCCTCGGGGTCCGCGTCCGGGTCCAGCAGGGACGGGTTGGACATCGCGGTGTCGACGGCGCCGGGGCACATCGCGTTGACCCGGATGCCGCGCGGCGCGAGCTCCAGGGCGGCGACCCGGGTGAGCCCGAGGATCGCATGCTTGGTCGCCGCGTACGAGCCCACCGCCGCCATCCCGGTCACGGCGGTGTACGACGCCGTGTTGACGATCGTGCCGCCGTCCGCCAGCACGGGGGCCGCCGTCTTGACGCCCAGGAAGCAGCCGACCTGGTTGACCTGTACGACCTGCATGAACTCGTCGAGGGGTGTGTCGACGAGGGCGTTGAAGCGCAGGATGCCGGCGTTGTTGACGAGGCCGTCGAGGCGGCCGTGGGCGTCCTGTGCGGCACGCACGGCGGCGTGCCAGTCGTCCTCCCGCCCCACGTCCAGGTGCACATACAGCGCGCCGATCTCCTCGGCGAGGGCCGCGCCCTGGTCGTCCAGGACGTCGGCGACGACGACCTCGGCTCCCTCCGTTCGGAACAGCCGGGCCTCCTGTTCTCCCTGGCCCCGCGCACCCCCGGTGACGAGGACGACCCGTCCGTCGAGCTTGCCCATGGCGGCCTCCTTGGCATCGCTTCACTGGGACCGGCATCGTAGCGCCGAATCTGACTGATCGTCAGATATACGTCGGACCATTGCACAAGCACACACCAAGTGACCTGCCGGTAGGGACATTTGACTCTGTCCACAGGCTGTGCAGAACCCCAATAATCCACAGCGGCACTGCAAAGTCATCCCCAAGAGCGGAAAACGGTATGGCCAAAAGAAGCAGGAAGTTCAAGAACAAGAAGATCCGGTTCGTCGCGATCGGCGCGGCGCTGGCGACCGGCGGCGCCGTCGTCGCGCTGCTGCCGTCGGCGAACGCGGCCGACGCGAAGACTCCCGAGCAGATCACGGCGATGTGCAACAGGGCCGCGGTGCTCAACGGCAAGCAACAGTCGGTGAGCGATTTCGGCGGCGGGTTCGCGGACGGTTTCGCGGCGGACAACTGCGATTACGTCGAGACCAACTTCGAGACCTTCGACGGGCCTACCGAGAAGTCGTCCATCGATTTCCCGAACTGCGAGCCGAACGCCACCGACCCCGCGAAGGTGTCCGTCACCTGGTCGGCAACCGCGGCCCAGGGGAAGGGAAAGTACAAGGAAACCAACCAGGGCGGTGGTGGCGGCCTCTTCGGATTCCTCAGCGGATCCTGGCTCAAACACAAGGGCACTCTGGAAATGACCGTGAATTCGGCCACGGCCGGCGCCACGGAACAGCGCGAGGTACCGGTCGGCAAGGTGCTCCACATGGAGTTCACGCCGAAGCTGCAGCGCATGACCGGTGAATGGCGGGTGCGGATCGACGCCAGGGAGGCGACGACCGTCACCAACGCCACGCCCGAGCAGAACTTCGTGGCGCCCGAAGTCGTCGAGGGTCCGGTGATCCTGCCGGGCGCCGCAGGCGCGCCGGGCGTCGTCGACGGCACCTCCAAGGCTGTCCTGGAGGACTGCTGATTCGGTCAGCGGCTCACAAAGTCCCTGTTCACCCCGTATGAAACCTCAGGAGAACCCATGACCACCCCCGCCCCGCGCCCCAGAAGGCACCGCAGCAGGAAGAAGCGCATCACCCTCGTGCTGGCACCCGTCGCGGCCCTCGCGGTGATCGTCCCGCTGATGAACCAGGCGGGCGCCGCCACCCCGTCCGAGGTGACCTCCGACTGTTCCAAGGACTCCGACAAACTCGCGAACTGTGAGTTCGTCGACGTCCAGGTAAAGAGGAACAGCCTGGGCCCCAACCAGCGCGTCTCGCCTGTCACTCAGAACTGCGGGACGACGACCGCGGCGACCAGCACCTTCAACGTCAGTACATCCGTCACCAGGACCGTTCAGCTGGAGGACGGATTCAGCGCGAGCGCCGATACGAAACTGGGCAACTCCTTCTTCGAGATCGGCGGTAAATTCAGCACCTCCGAGTTCAACATCACGCGCGACGACAAGACGACCGCTCTCGCCTTCAGCCGCTCCGACACCGTCAAACCGGACAGCATCGGATTCTTCATGTGGTCGGCCAAGCGCACCGACGTGAGCGGATTCCTGCGGGCCACCTACAAGGAGGCGCAGGACGGCCAGACAGTGTTCTTCGCGCCGAGCGAGGGCGCCGCGACGGTCCATGTCTTTTATCCGCAGCTCCTGAACAACGGCACGCCGGACGGTCGGCTGTGGCTGCGCAACGTGAAATGCGGCACGCCCGAGGCCAACGGAATCATCAACTCGGGGAACAGCCTGCGGGCCGAACCGGGATTCGGTGAGGGCGGCGGCAGCGTGACCGACGTGGAAATCCCGCTGACGGAAATCCAGCCGCAGTAGGTTTCAGCCGCAGCGGGTCTCAGGCGCGGTAGGTTTTCAGCCGCGGTAGGTTTTCAGGTGCGAAGCACGGGCGTGGCAGGAGTGGCTCCCAGCCACCGCAGGACCGCGTCCGTGCTGCCCCGCGCGTCCAGCTTGGCGTAGATGTTGCTGAGGTTGTTGCGGACGGTCTTCTCGCTCAGCCGTAATCGCAGCCCGATCTCCTGCGCGCCCAGACCGGTCGACAGCAGATCCATGACCTCCCGCTCGCGCGGCGAGAGCAGCGACCGCAGCCGGTCGACGGCGCCGGCGGCCGTCGGCAGCCGGCGCGCCCCCTCGCGCAGGGCGGCGCAGGCGGTCGGCGAGAGGTAGGTGTGGCCGACGGTGGCCGCCATCACCGCCGAGGACAGCATGTGGGGGCAGTAGTCGCCCTCGACCAGATAGCCGGCCCCGCCGCGGAAGACCTCGACGACGGTGTCGGTGTCCGTGCACGCGCTGACGACGATCACCGGGACGCCGCGGTCGCCCAGCGCCCCCAGCAGCGCCGGGAAGGCCTGCGCGGGCTCCTCGCAGCGCAGCACGACGACGTCCACCGCGCCCTCGCGCAGGGTGTCGTAGGGCGGGGTGGCCCGTACCACCCGCTCCACGTAGGGGTCGTCGGGGGCGGGCCAGCCGTCATGCGGCCAGTCGCCCTCCGCGCAGGCGAGGGCGACGGAGAGCCGCGGGAAGGATCGCTCGGTGGATCGCTCGGTGGATCGCACTGGTGAGGTCCTTCCGCCGGAGCTGTCACGCCCGTACGTCCTTACATACGCGGCCCGGCGTGGACATGTTCAAACCTTCAAGAAGCAAGCAGCGGCCCGGCCTCCGCCCCGAACTCGGTTATCTGGTCGGTCAGTTCGGCACGGCTTCGGCAGCGGAAGCGGACCTGGATCTGGTCCACGCCCATCGCCGAGTAGGCGCGCAGGGACTCGGCGAGCGCCTCCGGCGGACCGGTGAGGGTGCGGCGGCCGACGTCCCAGGCGGGCGTCCCCACGTACAGGGGCTCGGTGATGGCGCCGATGGTGAGGGGCGCGGCGATGCCGGCGTCCTCGCGCAGGCGCCGCAGCTTATCGATCTGCGCGGGCAGCCGGTCCCTGGGGTCGCCCTGGGGCAGCCAGCCGTCGCCTTTGAGGGCGGCCCGGCGCACGGCCGGCGGGGAGGAGCCGCCGACCCAGACGGGAACGCGGGCCTGCGCCGGTCTCGGCCGCTGCCCGAGCCCCTCGAAGTCGTACACCTTCCCGTGGTGGGCCGGGAACTCGTCCGGGCCGAGCGCGGCGCGCAGGGCGTCGACGCTCTCGTCGAGGACGGCCCCACGCCGCTCGAAGTCCGCCCCCAGCACCTCGAACTCCTCCCGTACGTGCCCGGCGCCGACCCCGAGGATCAGCCGGCCGCCGCTGAGATGGTCGAGGGTGGCGTACTGCTTGGCGGTCAGCAGCGGGTGGCGCAGGCCGACGACGGCGACATGGCTGAGCAGGCGGACGCGTTCGGTGACGGCCGCGAGGTGGGCGAGGGTGGCTACGGGGTCGTACCAGACGGTGCTCATGGCCTCGGCCAGCCGGCGCGGGATCGCCACGTGGTCGCAGGCGGCGACGTAGGCGAAGCCGGCCCGGTCGGCGGCGCGGGCGACGGCCACGAGGTCGGCGGGGCCGGCGCCGGCCTCCCAGGGTTCGGCGTAGATCGTCGACTGGGACTGGACCGGGAGCTGGATGCCGTAGGCGAGGGGCCTGTTCACCGCGTGCCGCCGTCCCAGAGGCCGTCCTTCGTCAGCCCCAGCAGGTCGATCGCGTTGCCGCGGACGATCCGCTCCACGACGTCCGGGGCCAGATGGCCCATCTGCGCCTCGCCGACCTCCCTCGACTTCGGCCAGGTGGAGTCGGAGTGCGGGTAGTCGGTCTCGTAGAGGACGTTCCCGAGGCCGATGGAGTCGAGGTTGCGCAGGCCGAAGGCGTCGTCGAAGAAGCAGCCGTAGACGTGGTCGGCGAACAGCTCCGACGGCGGCCGGTGGACCTTGTCCGCGACCCCGCCCCACCCGCGGTTCTCCTCCCACACCACGTCGGCGCGCTCCAGGATGTACGGGATCCAGCCGATCTGGCCCTCCGCGTACATCACCTTCAGGTTCGGGAAGCGTTCGAACTTGCCGCTCATCAGCCAGTCGACCATCGAGAAGCAGCAGTTGGCGAAGGTGATGGTGGAGCCGACGGCGGGCGGGGCGTCGGCGGAGGTGGAGGGCATACGGCTGGAGGAGCCGATGTGCATGGCCACGACCGTGCCGGTCTCGTCGCAGGCGGCGAGGAAGGGGTCCCAGTAGTCGGTGTGGACGGACGGCAGGCCGAGGTGCGGGGGTATCTCGGAGAAGGCGACGGCACGCACCCCGCGGGCGGCGTTGCGCCGGACCTCCTGCGCCGCCAGCTCGGCGTCCCAGAGGGGGATGAGGGTGAGCGGGATCAGCCGGCCGTGGGCGTCCGGGCCGCACCACTCCTCCACCGTCCAGTCGTTGTAGGCGCGCACGCAGAGCAGGCCCAGCTCGTGGTCGGCGGCCTCGGTGAAGGTCTGGCCGCAAAAGCGCGGGAAGGTGGGGAAGCAGACGGCGGACTGGACGTGGTTGACGTCCATGTCGGCGAGCCGCGACGGCACGTCGTACGACCCGGGGCGCATCTGCTCGTAGGTGATGACCTCCAGCTTGATCTCGTCCCGGCTGAAGCCGACGGCGGTGTCGAGGCGGGTGAGGGGACGCTGCAGGTCCTCGTAGATCCACCAGTCGCCGAGGGGGCCGTCGTCGCCGGGCTCGCCCATGACGGGCTTGAAGCGGCCGCCGAGGAACGTCATCTCCTTCAGCGGGGCGCGGACGACGCGGGGCGCGGTGTCGAGGTACTTCCTCGGCAGCCGGTCCTGCCAGACGGTGGACGGCTCCACGGTGTGGTCGTCGACGGAGATGATCAGCGGGAGGGGCGTCGGGGGCGTCGCAGGCGATGTGGTCCTCGGTGTGGTCCTCGGTGTGGTCCTCGGTGTGGTCCTCGGTGTGGTCTCCATGGGGGCACGGTAGCGCTGATCTGACGGATCGTCAGCTATCGGGAACGGGACGGACGACGGCCGGATGGGGGCCGGGCGGGGGCCGGGCGGGGGCCGGACGGGAGTCGGACTTGATCGACTCTGTGGGGATGTGTGCGCAACGGATGTGAGGGATGTGTGGACTCCCGGGTGCCGCCCGGATACCTCCACGGGAAGCTGACGCTTCCGGCATGGACAGGGCAAAATGAACAGGTAATTCGGATGCCTAAAGGGAGCCCTGATGGACGACCGGGTAGGACACGGCGGCCCGCGTGTGCCGGAGCAGTGGCGCCCCGCCTCCCCCGGGGAGCCGGCGACGCTGCGCTTCGCCGTGCTCGGCCCCGTGCGCGCACGGCGCGGGGACGAGCAGCTGGCCACCGGCTCCCCCCAGCAACGCGCCCTGCTGGCCGCCCTGTTGCTGCGCGAGGGCAGGACGGCGACGGCCGCCGAGCTGATCGACGCCCTGTGGGGCGAGGAACCGCCCTCGCAGGCGCTGGCGGCGGTGCGGACGTACGCCTCGCGGCTGCGGAAGGTGCTGGACCCGGGCGTCCTGGTGAGCGAGTCCGGCGGGTACGCGGTGCGCGGGCTCGGCGAGGGCGCCCTGGACCTCGGGGTGGCGCAGGAGTGGGCGGCGGAGGCCGAGAAGGCCAAGGCGGCCGGCGACCTCACCCAGGCCCGTGACGTGCTGAACCGCGCGCTCGGCCTGTGGGACGGGGAGGCGCTGGCCGGCGTCCCCGGCCCGTACGCGGAGACGCAGCGCGTCCGGCTGGAGGAGTGGCGGCTGGGGCTGCTGGAGTCCCGGCTGGACATGGACCTGGAGCAGGGCTGCCACGCCGAGGCGGTCTCCGAACTCACGGCGCTGACGGCCGCGTACCCGCTGCGTGAGCGGCTGCGCGAGCTGCTGATGCTGGCCCTGTACCGCAGCGGCCGGCAGGCGGAGGCCCTCGCCGTGTACGCGGACACACGGCGGATGCTGGCGGAGGAACTGGGCGTGGACCCGCGGGCGGGGCTGCGGGAGTTGCAGCGCCGCATCCTCCAGGCCGACCCGGAACTCGCGGGGCCGTCGGTCCCGGCGGCGGAACCCGCGGTGGTGCGGGTCCGCCCGGCCCAACTCCCGGCGACGGTACCCGACTTCACGGGACGGTCGTCGTTCGTGCGGGAACTGAGCGCGGTGCTGTCGGCGGCGTCCGGTCCGGAGGGCGGCGGCGGGACGGGCCGCGTCATGGCCGTGTCGGCGCTGGCCGGGATCGGGGGCGTGGGCAAGACGACCCTCGCCGTGCACGTGGCCCACCAGGCCCGGTCCGCCTTCCCCGACGGCCAGTTGTACGTCGACCTACAGGGCGCGGGCGCCCGGCCCGCCGAACCGGAGACCGTACTGGGCTCGTTCCTGCGGGCGCTCGGCACGGCCGACTCGGCGATCCCGGACTCCCTGGAGGAACGGGCGGCCTTGTACCGGTCGGTGCTGGACGGGCGCCGGGTGCTGGTCCTGCTGGACAACGCCAAGGACGCGGCGCAGGTACGTCCGCTGCTGCCCGGCACCGAGGGGTGCGCGGCGCTGGTCACCGCGCGGGTGCGGATGGTGGACCTGGCGGGCGCGCACCTCGTCGACCTGGACGTCATGTCGCCCGACGAGGCACTGGCCCTGTTCACCAAGATCGTGGGCGAGGAGCGGGTGGCCTCGGAACGGAAGGCCGCCCTGGACGTCGTCGCGGCCTGCGGCTTCCTGCCGCTGGCGATCCGCATCGCGGCGTCCCGGCTCGCGGCCCGCCGCACCTGGACGGTGTCCGTGCTGGCGGCGAAGCTCGCGGACGAACGCCGCCGCCTGGACGAACTCCAGGCCGGCGACCTCGCCGTGAAAGCCACCTTCGAACTGGGCTACGGCCAACTGGAGCCGGCCCAGGCCCGCGCGTTCCGCCTCCTCGGCCTGGCCGACGGCCCCGACATGTCGCTCCGCGCGGCCGCAGTGATCCTGGACCTGTCACCGGAGGACACCGAAGACCTGCTCGAGTCCCTGGTGGACACCTCCCTGCTGGAATCGGCGGCCCCCGGCCGCTACCGCTTCCACGACCTCGTCCGCCTCTACGCGCGTGCATGCGCGGAACGCGACGAGCGTCCGGCGAGCGAACGGGAGGCGGCGCTGTCGCGGTTGCTGGACTTCTATCTGGCGACGGCCGCAGGGGTCTACGCCATCGAACGGCCCGGGGACCGCACAGTCACGCACCTGGAGCCCACCTCGTACACCGGTCTGACGTTCACGGACCGGACGGAGGCCCTGGACTGGCTCTTCCTGGAGGCTCAGTGCCTGCTGGCCTGCGCACGGCAGCAGACCACGGGCGGCGGGCTGCGCCGGGCCGTCGACCTGCTGTGGGCGGCGAAGGACCTGGCCGAGTCGGGGGCCAACGCCAAGCAGTACGAGACGGCGGCGATGGTTCTGCGGGACGCCGCGCAGGACGTCGGCGACGTCCGCGCGGAGAGCCGCGCCCGCACCGCCCTCTCCAACGTCCACCTGGCCGCCGGACGCTACGCCGAGGCCGACGAGGAGGCCCGGCGCGCCATCGAACTCGCCACCATGGCGGACGACGCGACACCGATCAGCTGGGCGGCGACCGACAGGGGGATCATCGCGCTCAGCCAGGGCCGCTACGAAGAGGCCGAAGCGTTCCTCACCACCGCCAGGGACGGCTATCGGGCGGACGGGAACCGGCCCGGCGAGGCCAGCGCGCTGTGCAACCTGTCACGGCTCTACGAGCGCATGAACCGCCCGCCCGACGCGGTCACCCTGGCCCAGCAGGGCGTCGAGATCTTCCAGCAGCTCGGACTGACCCTGCGGCTCGCGAACGGCCGCTACGCTCTCGGCGTCGCGCTGATCCGGGCCGGCAGGCTGGCCGAGGGGCTGGTGCAACTGTCCGACGCGCTGGAGATGTTCGGCAGCAACCGGCAGCGCCTGTGGGAGGGGACGACGCACTTCCGCATCGCCCAGCTGCACCTGGCCGACCGGCGCCCGGCGCAGGCGGCCCAGCACGCCGAACAGGCACTGGCGATCGGTTTCATCGGCGGTGACCTCATCCGGGGCAGTGTGCTGACGGCGCTGGGCAGGAGCCTGCACGCACTCGGCCAGTCGGACCGGGCACGAGCCTGCTGGCAGGAGGCCCTGCTCCTCCTGGAGCGGTCGGGAGTGCCCGAGGCCGCCGAGGTACGTCGGCTGCTGACGCCCCTGGACGCGTCATGAGCCCCGGCCCGCGGCGTTCATCGAACGTTTATGACGCTCTGCCAAGGTCGACTCATCGGTCCGTCGCGTCGGGGGGCAGACGGGTCGCACGGGCCCACTGGGGGGTGGGCTCCGGCATATGCCCTCTGTCCGGCGATACTCGGGGAAATCGCCGGACAGAGGCGTCTCTCAGTCACCTGCACACCACTCCCAGGGGGAGCCTGAACATGAGCAACACCGAGAAGCAGACGACGCACGCCATCGCGGACATCAAGCCCATGGAGAACCACGCGCCGATCCTGCCGGCGCTCGACGACCTCAAGAAGCCCGACACCGAGAAGTCCGAGCCGACGGCCGGGGACGAGATCGTCACGCTCGAGAACCACGCGCCCGCCCCGCCCGCCCTGGACCTCGGCGGCAAGTAGACCTTCATCACGACGGGGATCGGCCGCGGCGGCGCGGAGGGGGAGCCGCCGCGGCCGAGGCGTGTCCCGAGCAGGATCCAAGCCATTCCATAGCGAGAAAACGTTCGAACCGCCCGAGCGTAAGACCCGACCGCCAGCGTCATCAGGGCCCGGAACGTCAGCTCCCGGAGAGGACGAACGCACATCCGGCCCCTCCGCCGTGTCATCCGACGTGGTCGAGCTCGCACCACACCGTCTTCCCCTCCACCCCCTGCCCCACGCCCCATCGCAACACGACCGCGTCGAGAAGCGCGAGGCCGCGACCGGACTCGTCGTCGTCCGAGGCGCGCAGGGGCTCAGAAAGGGCACTCGCGGCCAGGTCGCTCACCTCGACGCGGATCCGGCGACCGCCGACGCGAGCCACCCGCACCCGCACCCGCACCCGCACCGCAGACTACGCAAGCGCAACAGGCAAACGGCGGTGATGAGTTACGCCCCAACGCAAGGACCCCGACGCGTCGGCGAACGTCCCGTCCTTCTGGGACGGCGCTGCGGCCGCTTCACATCGCTCGGCGTTCCCTCAGCTCAGCGAGCCATGTCCGCACCTGTTCGTCATCGTGCAGGTAACCGCCGCTCTCGCCCGCGGGAAGATCGATTCCGTAGAGGCGGTTCAGCGCCCACCAGGACAGGTCGTCCCAGACGATCCCGTCCTCCCTCACCCACCTCGCCGCCCAGCGGTCGGCCTCGTCCCTGGGCAGCCGACCCGCGACAAGCTCAACGAAACGATCTTCGATCTCATCAACAGTTGGCTGGCCGCCGGCATCCATGCCCTGACCGTACCGGCAGGGCGAACGTTGCCTGATGCGGTACTGGCGCACATCCTGCTCACCCACCCAGGGCGGTTATCCACAGGCCAGGAAGCAGAACGAGCCGAACTGCGATCTTGGGTGGGTGAAGCAAAGGGCTGCGTTGCGGGACTTGACGGTGGGGGGAGTCCTCCTCACGGCGCGTGCCCTTGACGCGGGGTGGCCCAAGCGAAGCCTCACACGTGCGCTCCGGGCAGACGGTTGGACTCTTCTCAGAAGGGGCGCCTGGGTCGAGCCAGGACGCAACCCGGACCGCCTCACCCGCCTGCGGGCCGTACAACTCCTCCACCCCCGGCTTGTCGTGAGCCACCGTTCGGCAGCCCCCTTGTGGCGGATCGAGATCCTGTCCTCCCGAGCCTCTCGTACCCCCCTGGAGTTCACCGACCCCGAGCTCAGCCACCGGCCGGAAGGGCGTGACGTACGCGTGTACCGCACCCTCCTGGAACCGACGGACGTCTACGAGCGCCGAGGCGTGCGGGTCACCGGCCCGGTACGGACACTCACCGACCTCCTCTTGACCGGCCCCAGGGACGACGCCCTCGTCGCCGTGGAGTCGGGCCTCGCCCACCGCAGAGTCGACGGCGTCCGCCGAGCACCGCTCACCGACCTCGACACGATCAGCTCAGCCCTCGGGGCAAGGGGACGGGGACGAGGCGCAGCCAGGGCACGCGCCTGGCTCCGCCTGTGCGACCCCCTCGCCGGCTCCCCGGCCGAGACGATCGCCCGCCTGCGCCTGTACGACGCCGGCCTCCACCCCGAGTCACAGGTCGCCCTCCGTGCACCGGACGGACGCAGGATCGTCCTGGACTTCTTCTTCCGCGCCGAGGGCCTGGCAGTCGAAATCGAGGGCTACGCCTACCACGGCGCCCGCGATGCCCACCGCCGTGACGTGATGCGCTTCAACTCGCTCCAGCAGTGCCCGGAGATCAGACGCGTCCTCCGTTTCACCGCCGAGGACGTCTTCTGGCGCCCAGAGCGGATGATCCAGGAGATCCGCGCCGTCCTGGCAGCCGGAACGGCAGGGGGGTAGAGGGGCAGGGGGATAAAGGGGCAGGGGGATAAAGGGGCAGGGGGATAAAGGGGCAGGGGGGTAAAGGAGCAGGGGGGTAAAGGAGCAGGGGGGTAAAGGAGCAGGGGGGTAAAGGAGCAGGGGGGTAAAGGAGCAGGGGGGTAAAGG